>CP053680.1:2197500-2501251 GCA_019623805.1 Gammaproteobacteria bacterium (ex Lamellibrachia satsuma) | reverse complement strand
ATTCACTACGAAAGTGGCAGGCAACTTCTCTCGGTGATGTGCCAGGCACTCAACTGTACACCACCGCAACGCCGTGACCTCTCCCGAATAGAGATAGAACATCGGGATCTGCGCCTCCACCCCGAGCATCCTCAGGCACTGTCATTACAGCTCAACATGACAAACAATGCCTCTTTCAAACAGCCCTATCCCCAACTTCAACTCAGTCTTTTCAATGACGCCGGAAAGCTACTTGCAACCCGTCTCTTCGAACCATCGGAATACCTGCCCGCCGGGATCTCCGCCAATTCACCCATGCCGCGCTTTCGCCTCATCGAGGTCATGATGGAGTTGGTTGATCCAGGTGAAGACGTCACCGGTTTCAAGTTCGATTTCCTATAGCGATCCTCAGCCATAATCCCAGGTGCGGTGGGGCGCTGCTGCTACGAACCGGGCTACCCACCCGATAGCATATCCAGAATTGTCAGCAGTTCTTTCCTTTTCACCTCCAACGAACCGAGTCGCTCCCGCAGGATCGCTTCGCTCTTGTGCATCATCTCGGCGTCCCGATCGAGGCGTTTCGTGTCGTCCTGCAGTTGACGGAACTTCTGCTCGAGATCGGCCAGTTTCTTTCGATCAGCCGTACCTTTTCTGCGCGCCAATTCCACCCGCGCCTGATAGGACGCTATGTCTTTCTCCAGGTTGCCGATGTCCTTGCGCAACTCGGCGATCTCGGCCTCCGTCGCCGTCAGGAGCGCCACATTCGTCTGTTTCTGACTCTCCTGCTGCTCGACCTGCAGCTTGGATTGACCGAGACGGGTTTTCTGATTGTCGATATACTTTTCGTGTCCGCCACCCGCGCCGGCTATCGCCGATACTATATTGTCCTCCCGGGGGTCGGTTGTTGCGCAACCGGCAAGGAACACGACAACGAATCCGACCGGCAATAACAACCTGGCGCTCTTACCATTGGGTATCGCCATCCTTATGCAATCACACATATGGACCTCCTCGTCCTAAAACAGGTAATTCAACCATAGGTCCCGATAACATCCCGTTGGTCGGCGATTTCGGCAACCATAGCCTCGAGATCGGAGACATGACTGTTGAGTGTATCGACTTCTGCCTGAAGATCCCGGATTCTCCCGGCATCGGCCTTGGGAGCAGGAACGGCACGCATCTCCTTCAACACTTCATTCTGGGTCTCAGCCTCCTTGCGGGCTAAGGCGAGCTCCTTCTCGGCGATTTCGGCATTCGCCTTGGTTCGCGCATGGCTCTCCTTCGCCTTCTTCTTCGCAGCGCTGGAACGCGTCTTCTGGCTCTTCAAACCTTTGATGATCCCCTTGTTGCGCACGATTTCCTTCTCGACCTCGTCGTTGAACTTCGCAAGGGATTCGTTGTTTTTCTCGCTCTGTTCAATCTGTGCATCGTAGAAATCGGCCTTATTCGCATACTCATCGCGACGCTGATTGAGCAACTCACCGGCAGCACAACCGACCAAGGTTCCTATACCAACTTTCAGCAACGGATTGCCGTCGCCGAGAAAGTCAAATTTATCCAAGAGTGCGGCTGTGACCCCTCCAGCGGCGCAACCCTGAAGCGTAGTCCGCGACAGGGTCGGCTCGCCACTCTCCGCGTTTCCGTCATTCCCACCATCGAAAGCGCCCTTCGCTGAATCGAACATATCGCCAGCACCTTTTGTGAGGTCGTCAAAGGACCAAGCTGCGGTCACCGCCGTCGGCCCCAAAAGGGAGGACGTCGCAATCAAGACTGCCATGGTTTTCGATATACCGCCCGTGAGCCGCGTCTTTTGTATCGTCATCTCTCAACTCCTTCTTCATTTTTGTTGGATAGCAATTATTTTGCACCGAAGCCGGTGCGTATGTCATCCTGCCAGCGATCCAGATCGACAGTCCCATTGAGGACATCCCCGACGTGGCGCGTCGATAGCTCGAGACCAAGCACAACGTAGCGCGTGTTCCGTGCTTTCGCCATGACGGCAAGGCGTTCCCCTGCAAAGTCGCGATAGCTGGCCAGCGTCTGGACCTGGTCGGAATAGGCCTTGAACAACGCGCTGTACTGTTCCTGTAAATAGGAGAGGCGACGTTCAAGCCGCCCGGCACTGGCCAGTGACTCTTTCGATTTCCTGATAAGCTTGAGGGAGCGCTTAGTCCTCCCCAACTCTGACAAGGTCCGGCCAACTTCGGCGGCAGCCTTGACCGTATTCTCCGTCAGTTGCTTAACGAGGTCCTCGGTCGTGCGGACCAGCTGGACACGCGCTTCAACCACCTGCGCGTTGATCCTCCGAACATCCTCCGCCAGACTGGGATTGCGGCGGACGAGATCTGGCAGAAGCGCCTCGATGCGGCGCAGTGGTTCATCAGCACCAAGCAGGCTCGCCTGGGTGCTGCGGCCCGATGCACTCTGCATTTTCGCCAGCGAACCACGCCATGTCTCGTACTCCCTTTCGATCTGATCGAAAACCACTCGGTCCGGGATGTTAGGACTGCCGATGGCAAGGCGGATCCCGACGCGCGGGCTGCGCGTTTCGACCAATCGATCCCCATCGGCCCGCCAAACCGGAATTTCCCGGCGCATGGACAACCGCAAGTCTTTCGCAGTGTCGGTGAAGTTACCGCCACGTCCGACCCGGGAGCCGGACTTTCCTCCGGCCAGTTCCGTCACGAAACGGTCATCGGACAACTCCTCGACATTGCCGAACAGGTCGTAGAAACCGTTGATCGCCCATTGTCGGCCGATGAGCGTGGTTTCCGAATGGATCCGCCGCCCTGACGAAATACGCCCGAATTCCGTGGTTTTTTCCAGGGGAAACGGCAACCTGTCGGAATACTGATCATCGTTGTTCCGGGCCGCGTATTCCCATTCGATCTCGGTCGGCAATCGAAAGAAACCCGGCATCGAGCCAAATTTCGGCATCGCAGCCCGGCAGACGGCATCGTCATAACACCAGGCGGTATAGGCTTCGATAAACGCCTGGTAGTCCCGCAACGGAATGCCGGAGACCGGCTTTGCGAGTAACCGTTCGCGATCGAACGGATCAATCCCCTGCTTCTGAAGGGCGGTATATTCTTCGAGTCCGCCGCTGGACCGCACGAGATAGGCGATCCCGACCGCGATATCCCCTTGACCGAGGACTGCGGCAAACTGAGCGGTCGTCACCTCATATTTACCGAGGACGATGCGCCAGGTTCCGTCTTCTGCCTTGAACGACCCGGCGACAGTGACCCCTTGCTGAGCTTCGAAAATCGGTGCCTCGGGATGGCCCAGGACGATGTTGCGATCGGCAGCCCCCCAATAATTCTTGCCAGGCACCGCCACCGTTCGAAATACCATCGACAGTCCACCCGGCATCGGCATGACCAGATCCCCCGCAGGATCGGGACAGGGATTGTCGAGGGCATTCGGCGTGGCCCCTTCGGCCAACTGGCCGTGGCAGCGATACTGCGCGATAGCCCCGGACATATCCAGCGCCCAACCGAAGCAGAGACCAAGACACAATAACAGTACGCGCCACACGGTCGGCGGTTGCAAGGACGTCACTTTGGCAGAGGTCTTCATTCGGGTCACTCCTGACGCATCGCATCGGCGGGATCGATTCGGGTCGCGCGCAAGGCCGCAAAGAATGACGAGGTGAAGGAGAGCCCCAGCGCAATCAGGCAGGCGTAGACGTGTGCGTCCAACGTGATCCGGCAGATATCCCCCTTTAATCCGAGTTGTTCAGCCTGGAACGTATTGATCAGTGCCGCGATGATATGAGCCGAAAGGGCCGCGGCGGCGACGGCAATCAGGGCCATGATCAAGGCCTGGTAAACAGGAAAAACGAAAATATCGCCTCTGCTGATACCGAGAATGCGGAGATGACCGAGGCTGGCCTGCTTGCGCTCGACCGCTGCATAGAGACTGGTCAAGAGCACCACCGAAGCACCTGCGCCACCAATGATCGCGATGATCAGAAAAAGGCGCATCAGCCCCTGATCGAGGAGCAGGATCCGCTCGATCGTACCGACCTGGGCCACCATATCAATCCCAAGCCCTTGCATATGACGCACGAGTGCCGGCACTTGATCGATGGTCTCGGTATAGAGACGAAAGCCCCGGAAACTGGTTCGTTCGACCCGCAGCCGATCTGTCAGAGAATCATACCGCACCCGTTGCTTCTGGCCGCGCCGCAGCATGCCGCCGAGTGCCGCCGAAAGCTCGACGAATTGCACCGACGGATTTTCCGACAGACCCGCAATCACTGCCGGCACCCTGACCGGATCCCCGTCGGTCGCCGCTATCAGCGTGATCGTCTCTCCAACCCGGTATCCGAGGCCGGCCGGAACCTGGATCCGGTTTATCTCAGCGACAGGCGACTCAAACAGGTGACGTAGATTGTCGGAGGTTCGGACAGGCAGCGCCGGGCTCATCTCCCCACCGGAACCTTCGATCGTAACCACCAGATGGTCGACATAGGGAAACACGTCGTAATTCTGCCCGCGAAGAACGCTGATCACCCGGCGCAACACCTCCGGACCCGCCAGGCGTTCGATCGCCGACAACCGGAACACCGATTGCTCTTCGGGAAAAGTCATGCCGAGACGTTTCTCGAAACCATCCGGTTCCCCGGGTTCGCCGATAAAAAAGCCTGTCAAGGTTTGCAGGCGGCTTTGCACGGTGGCTTTCAGCGGCCGCTCGGACAGGATATAGAGCCCGTCGAAGCCGGGAGCGACGTCGGGTGGCGACCCCGGCCAGTCCCGCTCCGACACCGCATATCCCTCGCGGTAGGTTTCGATGTCACGCACTAAAGCGAAGGGGAGGTAGATCCTGGGCAGCGGATCGGCCCTTGCCGGCAAAACGCCTTTCACCCACGCCTCGACGGTCTCGACCTCGCGGGCACTGGCGCGCTGACGCCCGATTTCCAGCGTCAATCGGTCATCCAGCTTCACCTTCAGTTGCACCGCTGCCTCGGCCGACAAAACCGCTCCCCCCGCAGCCGGGACCTGCGCGTCGTAAGAAGTCAGCAGCGGATCGCCGGGGGCGGTCGGCAGCATATCCAGTATGGTCTCGCTCTCCACCCTTGGGCGCGCTTCCGAACTTGCTGCGTCGCTGGCAGAAACAATGATCGAACTCGCTCCACGGGTGATTCCCTCCATGACGAAATCAACGTCGGATCGCGCCCTTAGGGCAGCGAAGAAGGTTTCGTCGTAGGGTCGTGTCTCGGCCGGGCGCACCTCGCGGAAGACGGGATCACCGACCAAGTCCTGGCGCAACGATTCCACGATTCCTGTCCGCAACCCGTCCAGGATGAGTAGCGGTGCGCCGATTGCCGCGAGCGACCCGATCAGACAGAAAGTCAATAATGTCTCGGCCCGGAGATCGGCAATCGCCAATCTCAGGATCTCCATCCTGGAAACAGGTGAAGTAGACCCGGTCACTGCACGAAGTCTCCTGCCGTCACATCGCTGATATAACGAATAGTGCCGGCGTGATCGGGTGTCGAGACACGATTGAAACGCACCACCATATCAGCGAGGCCCGACACCAGTTGCTCGTCATGGGTCACCATCACGATCGCGGTCCCTTGAGCTTGCGCCAGTTCACGAAAATGCTCGACCACATGCCGGGCCCGTTCCCGGTCAAGGGCGGCCGTCGGCTCATCGGCCAACACCATCGCAGGACCATGAGACAAGGCACGCAGGATCGCCACCCGTTGACGCTCGCCGCCGGAAAGCGTTGACGGCATCTTCTCTTCGTACCCCCCAAGGCCTAAGCGCTCAAGGGCTGCGGAGATCGTCCGGCCCTCGGGTTTCCGCCCAAGCAGGCGCAGCGGCAGCCCGATATTGTGGGACACATCCAGGAACGGGATCAGGCCCCCGGTTTGCAAAACGTAGCCGATAGAGCGTCGACGCAAGGCGGCCAGCGGATCGTCGTTACCCTGCCGCCAGGTTTCGACGATATCGACAGTGTCGACACCCTCTCCATCCGGCGAGAACAGGAACGTCCCGCCCGCGCTGGGCCTTAGGACGAGGCCCAACAGATCCAGGAGCGTACTCTTGCCCGAACCGCTCGCTCCGACCAGGGCCACGAAGCGGCCACGTTCGATACGCAGTTCTGGGACGACCAGCTCGAAGGTCCGCTCGCCGCCTCCCCGGTACCGTTTTACATCGCGAAGCCTGACGATGTCCGAAGTCATGGCCCCGTAATCACGGCAGTAATGTCAAGGGCAGGGCAGTCACCTTCTGAAGGTCATCTCCGCCTTCGTCCAGTTTGATCCAACGTCCGGAGTTATTGAAAATGTCCTGGTAACTCTTCAACTTGGATTTTAAACGCGCTTCGAACAGGTGTTTGTCCGTCTCCGACATTTCAGCCAATGCCCTGGGCTTCAAGCCGAGAACCTCGCTTCGATAGGGAAGAGCCGACACCCATTTAGGCAGAAAACCCTGTTCGCCGAGCGTGGCATCCGCAGTGACATCCTGCCCGAGCGCGGTTTGTGCCGACACAGATTGCAGCGCGGTGTAGAAATCCATCCGGGCTTGTTTCGCGGTGACCATCGCATCGTAGATGGTTTGTGTCTGCCGGATGATGTTGTCCATGATCTGCCGGGATACGAGGACGCGGATTTCAAGGCGTTGCGTGAACGAATCCTGAAGATCGAAGTCATGAACCCAAGCCATGAAATCCTTGCCGGGAGCACCATCGGACCCAAGATATTCGATCACAGCGGCCCGGAAGACATTCTCAATCACCGCAACGCCGGCCTCGGCTGAGTCCTTGTCGACGCCTTTGGGAACCTCGCTGCGGGGCAGCGTCTGGCCATCCTTGGCGAACCCCTTGGCGCCTCTGTTGTTGCCGGTGGCAACGAGTTTACCCAGCTCCTCGACGACTTTTGCAATGCTGTCGAACTGAAAGGAAAGCTCCCCTATCCGGGTGACCTCGATCTCGTGGGAGCCTAGCTTCCCGTCAGCCTCGCTTGACTGGTTGCGGCCCAGGATGGAGAACTGCTCGATTCCCACCGGCCAATCGGCAGCGGCTACACCGTCCTTGAGGTAGTAGGTCGATATCAGCGTGTTCGACTGGTTGGCAATTTGCCGAAGGTGTTCGGGCGTCATGCCTGTGGAACTCTTCGCAGAATCGGCTTCATGGCCGCTCGCGTCACCGATCAACACGACCACCCGGCGCACATTGCCGTCCTCGTTGGACTCGGTCGACCAAGGGCTTTGCAAGGCCAGCCGTACGCCCGCAAAAACATCCTCGCGCCATTCGTCGCTCGTCACATCGGCCGCCAGCGGTTGGCCTCCGTTTTTCAGCAAGTCGCGCAGCCCGCCCGCATCGACCAGTTCCGGGGTAAAGTTCTTGGTCGTCCACTTCAAACCAGGGCTTATCTCCACACTGTCCCGGAACCCGATCAGACCGAACTTGGCGAAGTCGCCGGGACTGCCATTCTCGATCCTACTCGCCAATTTGCCCGCTGCTTCGGCAACCTGATCGATATAAGGTTGCATACTGCCGGTCATATCGATCACAAACTTGATATCGACCCGCAGGTCCTTGATGTCGCGACCATCCCGGCGAAGAGGTTCTTTCAAGACCTCGGAATCTTCAAGGGTCCCTTCACCCGGCTCTGCGCGGCTGCCCGGCACAGCGTTCATGATACGAAGATAGTGGGAATCCTCATAGCGGGGTTCCGCCTCCCATTCCAGGATGGGCATGAGGTAGAACCTATCATCGATATCGATGAACTCAGGGGGCTCCGTGGCGATCACGCCGGCTGGTTTCTTCGACGCCGACAGAGTGTCGTAGAGCGCTTTGGCCCGGCCCACGCGGTCATTCGCCCGCACCACTCCTTCCTTGAGAGCCTCCCTGGTTTCGAATTGCAGGACCGGCATGCGGCGATCGGTCCCCGTGCCCGGATGCAGGAAGGCAACAAGCAGCGCCTGACGCCATTCCATAACGTCGGCCGCTTTCATCCAGCCGATCGGGGTTGTCGCAGTGTAGCCGACCCGATACCATCCCTTCGGCGCGACCGGATCGGAGAAATCGAGATCCTTGCGCTCAAAGACAAACGCCGGCTGGAAGGCCGCGACGGCGTCGGAGCGGATCGTCCCCTTCTCGTCCGCATCAGCATAAAGAGGCGTTGCGGTTCGCGTGATGATTCTCAGCGGCTGAGCCGTCTGATCGACGATGCAGGGCGTGCGTCCACCCGCGCAGGTAATGCCGGACGGCACGAAAGTCGGATCGTCGCCGGCCATGCGCTTCTGGCTCTCAGCCGCGTCACCACCGGTTTCGGGTTTCCGTTGCACATCCGTATCTCCAGGCGCCGCTTCCGCCCCGTCTTGTCCGGAGTTGGCGGTACCGCCAAGCGGGGGGACAGGCTCCTTCGGCGGGAGCTGCTCAGGTGCCGAGGCGCCGTTCTCCGGGGCTGTTTCGCTCGGTAGCGCCGGCTCCTTCAAAGTTTCCCCTGATTGCGGGGTCGACGGTGCAGTCTGCGCGCCCGCGTGGTCCTCCTTTTCCGCAGCAAGACTCGTCCCGCCAACGAAAAACACCAGGACGGCCGCGACGGCAACGGACCTCAGCCAGGCCACGCCCTTCCCCTCTGCTTTCGATATCCTTCGCATTGTATCTCCCCGATTTGAAATAATTTTGTAACGCGCATAAACCTCTAACCCCCTGATTCCAAACACCTGAATCATCCTGCCCCGACCAGCGGGTTTCACGGGACGAGGGAAAGAGTCATCTTTCGATCTTTGCGGCAAAGGACGACCGGAACCTCGAGCCGCCGGCCGTTCAAGCTCTTGTCCAGGGTCAGAAGATCGTTGATTCCTTTACTGTCCACGGCCGTGACGATATCCCCAACCTGAAGCCGGTTCTTCCCGACCGCCTTCTTTTCGTCGACGTAGGCGACCGAGACGCCCCTGCATGTATCACCTCCGTCGAAGCGTTTCGGTTGCTCGGTGAAGACTGCATGAAAGTGGTGGGCGAACTGGAGGTACTGTTTCGTCTTCCCTTTCGGTTTCAACTCGTGCCTGGCTGAAAACGAGAGGTATGCACGGTGGGGAGCGCCATCGCGCATGAAGACCAGCGGATAACGGTTGTCGACCTCGACCATAGACACGAAATTCACAATATCATGGAGCTTATCGATGCGCTCTTCCCCGGCTCCCGTGATGATATCGCCTTTTCGGATTCCCGCATTGAAGAACGGCGAGCCGGGCTTGATCTCCATGACTAAAACACCACTGTCGACGGACACCTTCAACTCTTTAAGCAGTATTTTGCGAACAGATTTATCAGCCATCAACTTGGCGAGGGAGGCGCCTTTCTCCAACCCATGGTAGGCCCGGCGCAGACGCCCGTTCTCGATCAAACGCTCAATCACCCGGACCACGATATCGGAGGGCACCGCAAAACCGATGCCATCGATAGTGCGTTTCCCTTTTTTCGCGAGCTCCAGTGTGTTGATCCCAACAATGCGACCAGCCGTATCCAGCAGCGGTCCCCCGCTGTTTCCCCCGTTGATTGCCGCGTCCGTTTGAATGAACGCCTCGACTCCGCCTTTTCCCAGGCTTCTCTGGGTCGCACTGACGATTCCCATGGAGTACGAGAAATCGAGTCCGACGGGTGAGCCGGCCGCGAACACCACATCGCCCGTCCTGACGGTCGAGGAATCGACGAAATTCAGCGCCTGCGCGGGGGACTCATTGAGTTGCACGACGGCGATATCCGTCATCTTGTCGGCACCGACCAGGTGTGCCGGAACCTCGCGTCCGTCGGATAGAAGCACGGTCAGCTTTTCGGCGCCTTCGACCACGTGGTGGTTGGTGACCGCCAGACGGCGCTTTGCATCGAAGAATGCCCCGGAGCCAAGACTCGTCGCTTCTAGACGATACTCTTTCTTCTTTGTCTTTTTATCTTTGTGTTCAACCTTCTGCCAATTGTTGATACGGACAATGGCGCCAACCGTTGCGTCCACAAGATCGGCATAGCTGTGAATTCCGCGACGCTTGTCGAACGGCGCGCGAAACTGCCCCGGTTTCGGTGCTTCGACGGTCAAGGCTCCCCAGGATGACATGCTCGGGAGAGTCCCGGCCATCAGTACCAAGAGACACAACAACGCTTTTACCGGATGCCGGGAGATGCGGACATTAACCATGAAGAACCTGCAAAAAGTTAAGTTACTGAATTGTTAGTTTTTCTATAGACACTATTTGGCAATCCCATTCGTGATGAAATGTACTGCATTTAATTCGTGCTTCTGTATATCAGCCATCACTGGTCCTCTTCGATTTTTCGTAACCGGCTTTTGCCAAATCCGGCGTGAATTTCCTAACCATTTTTGGTTTTCATAGGACCAATAAAATTAACTACGGTCTCGTGATTATTCAGCGAAACGCCTTGCCAGCTGCGCGTGATGTGGCAGAACAAGCGATGTTCGATCTTGTTCCACTTGACTGGTTTGGGGGGGATTGCAGCGCGACTCGATGAGTAATTTATGCTCCTTGCGCGCCCGCTGACGAAGCGCTTCATCCATTTCAATTGAGGGAAGAATGCTTCCCAGGTGTGTATTACATGACGCGGTTCAGAGTATGAATTTAACCCCTACATGTCAACCCGCTGCGGACAAAGAGCAGAGCTATCGCGCTAATAAACTACCGGGCATCCGTATAGTGTTAACAGGCCTGGTAAATTATGACGCAGAAAATCGATCACAGCCAACTTTGTTGCATTTTTACCACTGTAGCAATAATCAAAAAAATGAGCATGAACCTTTGATTCACCCTGAAAATGGCGTTATTATCTATCGCCTTTCCCCTCGATTTTCGGACTCGATCTCGTCGTCGATATGCGCATCGGACCCTACAGGCTGGAAAACAATCTCCTGTTGGCGCCGATGGCCGGAGTGACTGATCGACCCTTCCGCCAGCTTTGCCGGCGGCATGGCGCAGGGCTTGCTGTTTCCGAGATGGTTTCAGCCGACTCATCGCTCTGGGGCAGTCGTAAAACGCTGCGGCGACTCGATCACGAGGGGGAGACCGGCCCCATTGCGGTGCAGATCCTCGGATCTGACCCACAAACGATGGCAAAGGCGGCGCGGGCAAACGTCGCCAATGGCGCCCAGATCATCGATATCAACATGGGTTGCCCGGCAAAAAAGGTTTGTAAGGCGTCGGCGGGTTCGGCTCTGCTTCAGGATGAGGCCCTGGTCGATGACATACTGCAGGCAACGGTTGCTGCCGTCGAGGTGCCGGTAACGCTGAAGATCCGCACCGGATGGGATCAGCAGAACCGAAACGGGGTGCGCATTGCTCAGATCGCTGAAGCGGCGGGCATACAGGCGCTGGCGGTCCATGGCCGTACCAGGGCCTGCAAATTTTCGGGTGATGCGGAATATGAAACCATCCGCGCCATCAAAGAGTCAGTCACCATCCCGGTGATTGCGAATGGGGATATTAGAACACCGGAGAAAGCACATAAAGTGCTTGAGGCAACCGGTGCTGACGGAATCATGATCGGCCGGGCGGCTCAGGGAAGACCCTGGATCTTTCGCGAGATCGATCACTATTTGAAGACCGGCGAAAAGCTGGCCGAGCCCTCCCCCTCTTGGGTGAAGGCGTTACTGTTGGAACATCTGCAGACACTCTATGATTTCTATGGGGAACATCAGGGTGTTCGCATTGCCCGCAAGCATATTGCGTGGTACAGCAAAGCCCAAAGAGGCGGCGCGGAGTTCAGAAAAACGATAAATGACTCGGAATCAGCGGATGAGCAAATGCAGCTTATCCACGGTTTTTTCGATAGTAAGACAAGCACGGGGAGCTTGGCGGCATGAATATGGAAGCAGGTATGTTCCGGAGTGACGGTGATTCCACACTGACAGTCACGCACAGCAAAAAAAGCGAGCCTCTGCGTCAATGTGTGCAGGATGCGATGCAACGCTATTTCAGCCATCTTGACGGGCACGGCACAAGCAACCTCTACCGCATGGTAATGAATGAAGTCGAGGCGCCTCTGTTGGAGAGCGTCATGGAATATGCCGGTGGCAACCAGACCCGCGCAGCCGCTATTCTCGGTATCAGCCGCAGCACGTTACGCAAAAAACTCTCGCTCTACGACCTGGATTGAACCTGCTGTCGAAATCCGTCCCTAGACTATTTCACCACGGACGCTTTCGGCACTATATATTGTGCTCTAGCAAACATAACATCTCATTAATCCCTCCAAACAAACGGATAGACCTATCATGTCTTCGATTACCCGCGCCCTGATCAGCGTTTCCGATAAGACCGGCATCGTGGAGTTCGCCCGCAGCCTGGCCGAAAAAAACGTTGAAATCCTCTCCACCGGCGGCACTGCCAAGCTGCTTACCGACAACAATGTCCCAGTCATCGAGGTCTCCGAATACACCGGTTTCCCGGAGATGATGGATGGACGGGTCAAGACCCTGCACCCCAAGATTCACGGCGGCATTCTCGGCCGGCGGGGCACCGACGACCTGGTAATGAAAGAGAACGGTATCGGCAATATCGATCTGATCGTGGTCAACCTCTACCCCTTTGAGCAGACCGTGGCCAATCCCGACTGCGATCTGCCGACCGCAATCGAGAATATCGACATCGGTGGCCCCACCATGCTTCGTGCCGCAGCCAAGAACCACAAGGACGTCACCGTGGTGGTGGATGCCGCAGACTATGCGCGGGTTCTGGAGGAGATGGACGGCAACGACGGCGATATCTCCGCGGCCACCCGCTTTGATCTGGCGGTAAAAACCTTCGAACACACCGCCCGGTACGACGCGGCCATCGCCAACTATCTGGGCGCCCGCACCGGCGAAGAGGTGGCAGACTTTCCCCGCACCTTCTCCATGCAGTTCAAGCAGGTGCAGACCATGCGTTACGGCGAGAATCCGCACCAAAAGGCGGCCTTTTTCGTTGAACACAAGGTCGACGAGGCGTGTATCGCCACCGCCAAACAGATCCAGGGCAAGGAGCTCTCCTACAACAATATCGGTGATACCGATGCGGCCCTGGAGTGCGTAAAGAACTTTGACGAGGGCCCTGCCTGCGTCATCGTCAAGCACGCCAACCCCTGCGGCGTGGCCTTCGGCGACAATCTGCTCGAAGCCTATGATCGCGCCTACAGTACCGATCCGGAATCCGCCTTCGGCGGCATCATCGCCTTCAACGGTGAACTGGACGGCGAGACTGCCCAAGCCATCGTCGACCGGCAGTTCGTCGAGGTGATCATCGCGCCCAAACTCTCCGCCGCAGCCATCGAAGCGGTCAGCAGCAAGAAGAATGTGCGCCTGCTGGAGTGCGGTGAGTGGAATGTCGAAGCAATGCACCGCACCGAGTTCAAGCGCGTCAACGGCGGTCTTCTGGTACAGGATGCCGACCTGCAACTCACCAACGAGATCAAGGTCGTCACCGAACGCCAGCCCACCGATGAAGAGATGCGCGACCTGCTCTTTACCTGGCGCGTCGCCAAGTTCGTCAAGTCCAACGCCATCGTCTACGGCAGGGACGGTATGACCATCGGTGTCGGCGCCGGCCAGATGAGCCGCATCAACTCCGCCCGCATCGCCGGCATCAAAGCGGAACATGCAGGCCTGGAAGTGAAGGGTTCCGTGATGGCATCAGACGCCTTCTTCCCCTTCCGAGACGGCATCGACAGCGCAGCAGAGGCAGGTATCGCCGCAGTGATCCAACCCGGTGGCTCCATGCGCGATGACGAGGCGATCGCTGCCGCGAACGAACACGGCATGGCCATGGTCTTTACCGGCATGCGCCACTTCCGTCACTGATCGACTTTACCACGAAGGACATTAAGGATAGATGCCTTGGGTCTGATAGATTGTTTTCTTGTCATCTCGACCGTAGGGAGAGATCTCCATCCGCAGCGATAATAATAAGCTACGAGGTCGAGATTTCTCGCTACACTCGAAATGACAATGGCTCTGAGCTGCTTAATGCCTTTCGTGCCCTTCGTGGTTAAACATTGATTTCATGAAACAAATCCACCCCACCGCCATCATCGAGGATGGCGCAGAACTGCATAAATCGGTCACTGTCGGTCCCTTCTCCATCATCGAATCCGATGTAAAAATCGGCGAGGGCTGTGTCATCGACAGCAGTGTGCGTATCTTTCGCGGCACAAGTCTGGGCAGAAACAACCGGGTCGGTAGCGGCGCCATGCTGGGCTGCGAACCCCAGGATCTCACCTTCGATCCCGCCAACAGCAAGCCACTCGTCATTGGAGAAAACAATCACATCAAGGAGGGGGTGAACATCAGCCGCGGAGTGAAAACCGAAGAGGGAACCCTCATCGGCAACGGCAACTACTTCATGTGCGGATTCCATGCGGGACACGACTGCCGCTTCGGCAACAACAATATCTTCGGCCCCAACAGCACCATCGCAGGTCATGTCGGCATCGGTGACAAGGTATTCGTCTCCGGCCTGGTGGGGATCCACCAGTTCACCTTCATCGGGGACCATGCCATGCTCGGCGGCTGCTCAAAGGTTGTAAAGGATGTACCGCCCTACGCCACCTGCGACGGTAATCCAGCGCGACTGGTCGGTCTCAACGCAACCGGCCTAAAACGCAGTGGTTTCGACCCCAAGACACGGGCGGCAATCAAACAGGCCTACAAAACGCTGTTTCTCTCCGGCCTGAATATCTCACAAGCAGTGGAACAGCTTAAGGGAGAGGAATTAATTGAAGAGGTGGAAAAACTCGTCCGCTTCATTGAAAAAAGCGACCGGGGTGTGACCGGTCATAAATAGTGTCCATCCAGAAACACCGTCTTAAAGACCCATCCCCGCCGCTAGCGAACGGGGATAGGCATTCACTGCGACAGATAGTCGCCGGAACTCAGTCAATCAATAGGTCAGAAGTTTCGGCAGATCCTTGGCCTGGCCGACCCAGTCTTCGACCTTGCTCAGCGCCGGTGGCTGCTTGGTCAATCCCTCTTTGTCATTGGTCTCGACGATTTTCGCGTGCAGATTGTCCGGGCGGCGAGTCGCGAGTTCCTTCACCGTATCAACACCCGCCTTTTCGAGCAGATCACTGTAGACGCCGGAGACACCTTTAACGCGCGCCAGATCCGCACGATTTGCCAACTCCAGGATATCCCGGGTATCGCAGCCACAATGGGCCGCCAACTCTTTTCGTTGCGCAGGGGCAGCGGCCGCAGCAAGCAATGCCTCATTGCCCCCGATTCCCTTCTCTTTCAGCTTGGCGACCATTTCTGCCGTACTGCCCTGTAGATCTTTTACTGATGTCACCATGGCGCATCCTCCGGATAATTTGTTTTCAAATTTATTTAAACAACTCAACAGACCACGGGAAACACGATAAGCGCTTGCCTGAAGCCTGTTAGTCTTCTGATTAGATCGCGTAACTAATGACCGGGAAATAGCTGTTGACAATATTTAACAATTAAAACGATAACCACAGCCCAGGATTCACCCTTGCATCTTGCGGGTGAAAATTTACAATTCGATTCATCGGCATATTTATAAGCTATATCCCCCACCCCAACAGGATCACAGACATATCAGCATGAACATTCTTATTATCGGCTCCGGCGGCCGCGAACATGCGCTGGCCTGGAAAGCAGCCCAATCTCCGCTGGCAGAACGCATCTTCGTTGCCCCCGGCAACGCAGGCACTGCGCTGGAGCCCAAACTGGAGAATATTCCACTTGGGGTTAATGCCATTGATGAGTTGATCGCATTCGCACAAGAGAATGATATCGGACTCACCATCGTGGGCCCCGAGGCTCCGCTGGTGATCGGAGTGGTGGATGCCTTTACCGCAGCCGGACTCAACTGTTTCGGTCCAACTCGGGGTGCAGCCCAACTTGAGGGTTCCAAGACCTTCACCAAGGTCTTCCTCGCCCGTCACAATATTCCCACCGGAGAGTACCAAACCTTCACCGAGGTGGAACCGGCTCTCGCCTATGTTGCAGAGAAAGGCGCACCGATCGTAGTCAAGGCCGATGGCCTGGCCGCCGGCAAGGGGGTGATCGTAGCCATGACTGAAGCGGAAGCCAAAGCCGCCGTGTCCGACATGCTCGCCGGCAACGCTTTCGGCGAGGCGGGTCATCGGGTAGTGATCGAAGAGTTCCTGGAGGGTGAAGAGGCCAGCTTCATCGTCATGGCGGATGGGGAACACATCCTGCCGATGGCCACCAGCCAGGATCACAAACGCGTTGGGGATGGCGATACCGGTCTGAATACCGGCGGCATGGGGGCTTACTCTCCCGCCCCGGTTGTCGACGAACGGATTTATCAACGCATCATGGACGAGGTAATCAAACCCACCGTGTCCGGCATGGCGAAGGAAGGCCTGCCCTACACCGGTTTTCTCTACGCCGGCCTGATGATCGCAGCTGACGGCACACCAAAGGTGATCGAGTACAATTGTCGTTTCGGAGACCCTGAAACCCAGCCCATCATGATGCGCATGCAGTCGGATCTGGTTGCCCACTGCCTTGCCGCCATCGAGGGCAGACTGGACACCGAAACCACCGCCTGGGATCCCCGCGTCTCACTGGGGGTGGTACTGGCCGCCGGCGGTTATCCCGGGAGTTATACCGGCGGTGATGCCATATCCGGCCTGCCTGAAACAGAGACCGAAGGTGAAAAGGTCTTCCACGCAGGAACAGCCGAAAACGCGGGCCAGGTGGTTACCGCAGGCGGACGGGTGCTCTGCGCCACTGCACTTGGGGATACGGCCGCGCAGGCCCAGCGGAAAGCCTACGAATTGGCCAGACGCATCCACTGGGACAGGCTCTACTACCGCACCGACATCGGTTATCGCGCCGTGGCTCGTGAAGAAGCCTGACAACAAACAGAGACTGCTGCCAGCGGCCACTCTGCCGCTGACACAACTCTTTCGTTTCACCTTGGCGGTCACCCTGGTGATCATCACTCATCTGGCCACCACGACGCTGGATTACCCGGTGGTATCTGACCTTAACGACAAATGGGAACATTTCACCGCCTTTCTGGTGCTTGCCTTTCTTACCGACTTCGCTTTTCCCAACACCACCTGGAACTGGAAAAAATTCCTGCCCCTGCTGAGTTACGGCCTGGCCATTGAGATTATTCAGTACTTCCTGCCCCATCGGCTATTCTCCCTTTGGGATCTGGGTGCGGACGCCCTGGGCCTGGTCTGCTATCCACTGCTCCTGCCGATACTGAAACAGATACCCCTGCTGGCGCCACGCTGGCATACTGGGTGATAGCTTCCGCCGGAGAACGATAAAGGTATCCGCCATGAGCGACGGAAAAAAAAGCGCTTTCAAATACGACTATCTCGGCTCCGACCCCAAGGCGATCCAACGTTCGGTCTCAAATCATCTCGTCTACACCATTGGCAAGGATCCTTTCACCGCCACCGATCACGACTGGATGATGGCCTTCAGCCATGTGGTCCGGGACCGACTCATCGAGCGTTGGATGGAGACCCAGCGCAACTACTACCGTCACGATGCCAAACGGATCTACTATCTTTCGATGGAGTTCCTCATCGGTCGCAGCCTGGTCAACAGCCTGCTCAATATGGACATCCATGACGAGTGCAGCAAGGCACTGCATAAACTCGGCGTCGAACTGGAGAAGTTGCGCAGCCTGGAACACGACGCCGCCCTCGGCAATGGCGGACTGGGACGGCTGGCCGCCTGTTTTCTGGACTCCATGGCGACGCTCAACATTCCCGGTTACGGCTACGGGATCCGTTTCGAGTACGGCATGTTCCGGCAGAAACTGGAGGATGGGCGTCAGGTAGAGCTACCGGAAAACTGGCTTGCCCACGGAAATCCCTGGGAGTTCCCCCGCCCCGAAGTCTCCTACAGGATCCGCTTTGGCGGTCGTGTCATGGAATACCTTGGCCCGGACGGCCGCCGTCATTTTGACTGGATCGACGGGGATGTAGTCGTCGCCCAGGCATACGACACCCCAATCCCCGGCTACCACAACGACACCGTCAATAATCTGCGTCTCTGGAGCGCCAAGGCCTACGAGGATTTTGACCTGGCCTGTTTTAACATGGGGGAGTACACCCATGCGGTGGAGGAGAAGACCCAATCTGAAAACATCTCCAAGGTACTCTATCCGGACGACAGCAGCACCAGAAACCAGGCACTGCGTCTGAAGCAGCAGTATTTCTTCGTCAGCGCCTCCCTGAAGGATATCCTGCGCCGCTTCTCCATCGATCACGATGACCTGCAGGAGCTGCCGGATAAGGTCGCCATCCAACTCAACGACACCCACCCGTCCATCGCCATCCCCGAACTGATGCGCATCCTGCTCGACAAGGAGAAGTTGCAGTGGCAGTTGGCCTGGAACATCACCACCCAGGTCTTCTCCTATACCAACCACACCTTGTTGCCGGAAGCACTGGAGACCTGGCCGATACAGCTGTTCGAAAAACTGCTGCCGCGGCATCTGCAGATCATCTACGAAATCAACCGGCGCTTTCTGCTGATGGTGGGAAATCTGCATCCTGATGACCGCGAGATCCAACGACGCCTCTCCATCTTCGACGAAAAGGGGGAACGGCGCATACGCATGGCACATCTGGCGGTTATCGGCAGCCACAAGGTCAATGGCGTTTCGGCACTGCACTCCGAGCTGCTGCGAAGCGGAACCTGTAAAGACTTTCACGAATTCTATCCCGACAAACTCATCAATATCACCAACGGCATCACCCCCCGCCGCTGGCTGCTGCTTTCCAATCGGCCGCTCTCAAAATTGATCTGCGATGCGATCGGCCATGACTGGGTGCGGGATCTGGACAGACTCGAGGATCTCGTTCCGCTGGCGGACGACACGGCATTTCAGGAACGTTTTCGTGCCGCCAAACAGGCCAATAAAACGCGGCTTGCCGGGCTGGTGAAGCACTATCTCAATCAGGGGATCGATCCCCATACGCTGTTTGACGTGCAGGTGAAACGCATCCACGAATACAAACGCCAACTGCTCAATGTGATGCGGGTGATCACCCTCTATAATCGGCTGCTGGACGATCCGCATGCCGACTTCGTGCCGCGGACCGTCATCTTCGGCGGCAAGGCGGCGCCCGGTTATTTCATGGCAAAACTGATTATCCGCCTGATCAACGATGTTGCGGACGTCATCGATAACGATCCTGCGGTCAATGATCGGCTGAAGGTGGTGTTCATCCCAAACTACGATGTCACCACCGCCTCCGACATAATCCCGGCTGCGGAACTCTCCCAGCAGATATCCACAGCAGGCATGGAGGCCTCTGGCACAGGTAATATGAAGCTGGCCCTGAATGGTGCACTGACCATCGGCACCATGGATGGCGCCAATGTGGAGATTCGCGAGAAGGTCGGCGATGAGAATATCTTCATCTTTGGCATGACTACCGATGGCATCGAAAAGCTAAAGCGGAAAGGCTATCATCCCCGCCACTACTATGAGACCAACCCGGAGCTGAAACGGGTGGTGGATATGATCGGCAACGGCTTCTTTTCACCGACAAATCCAAACCGCTACAAAGTCATCTCGGAGACCCTGCTCAACAGCGACCCGTTCCTGGTGTTGGCCGATTTTCAGGACTATATCGAAACCAGTGACAATGCGGATACCTGCTATCGCACCCCGGAGATATGGAACCGCATGGCGGTGATGAACACCGCTATGATGGGACACTTCTCCAGTGACAGGACAATCAAAGAGTATGCCGAAAAAATATGGGGGGTCGAACCGGTGTCCCGTTGAACCTCTGACTAATTGAGTTACTGTCATCCCGACTGCAGGGAGAGATCTCGTGACCGTAACGCATTGATAGCACAGTGGCTTGAGATCTCTCCCACCTGTCAAGACGAGAATGACGCAACCGATCCTGGAAAGAGATGGATAAGGCAAAAGAGAGCATCGGCCTGGCCCTTGGCAGCGGCTCTTCACGAGGCTGGGCACATATCGGCATCATCAAGGAGCTGGCAAAAAACGGCATCGAGCCTGACATCATCTGTGGCTGCTCCATCGGTTCTATTGTCGGAGCATCCCATGCCGCCGGCAATCTGGAGGCACTCGAAACCTGGGTCAGGTCGCTCTCCAAGCGAACGGTCACCCGCTTCTTTGAGCTTAATCTCTCTCTCAACGGCTTTGTCAATGCCGAGCGGTTCCACGCTTTTCTCGACGAGTGCGTCTGCGATGAAGCGGTTCAGATCGAACAGCTACCCAAGACCTTCGCCTCTGTCTCCACCGATCTTAAGAGCGGGCGCGAAGTCTGGTTCACTGAAGGTCTCGCCCTCGATGCAGTCCGTGCATCGATTTCACTGCCGGGTCTGTTCCCGCCGGTGCGGCATCAGGGCAGCTGGCTGGTGGATGGAGGCCTGGTGAATCCTGTACCTGTCTCTATCTGCCGCGCCCTCGGCGCAGATATCGTGATTGCAGTCAATCTGAACGGCGACATCCTGGGCAAGCATCAGAGACAAAAAACCAGTGTGGAGCCACCAGAGGATGAAGGCCTGCTCGACAGTGTCTCCCGCAGTATCCGCGCCTACTCGGACACCCTCTTTCCCAGCAAAGACCCGGCGCCCAGTCTGTTTGACGCCATTGCCGGCTCCATCAATATCACTCAGGATCGAATCACCCGCAGCCGCATGGCCGGCGACCCGCCGGACATCATGCTCTCACCCAGGTTGTCCCACATCGAACTGTTGGAATTTCACCGGGGAAAAGAGGCGATCAAGGAGGGTAAAAACTGTGTAAAACGCATGCTCCCAGAGATTGAGTACAGGCTGAAGGGATAGGGACGTATCGATTTTCGTTCATCCTGGGAAACAGCACTCACTTTGCCGGTGCATTGATAATCTGACAGATCTCCCCGCCCAATCCCAGGACAAAAAGCTCGCCGTCGTGTGCCTCTGCAAAGCTGCTGATGTTCAAATCAGTCTTGAATAACTCCGAACCCACATAACCCGTTTCAGCGCTGGCTGAAAGTTGCCAGATCCTGCCGGAACCGTAATCGGCATAGAGATACTGTCCCTGCAGTCCCGTTATCTTCCGGCCCCGATAGACATACCCCCCGGTAACCGCAATCCCCTCGTTTCGGCCATACGCCTCTACCGGCATCTCCAAATCTTGTGTCCGGCAACCCGTAGCAGGTTCAAAGCAATGAGCCCCTTCCATTCTGTTCCAGCCATAGTTGCCGCCCTTGACCAGCAGGTTGATCTCCTCGTAACGGTTCTGTCCCACATCCCCAACCCACAGGTCACCGTTCTCCCGGTCGAAACTCCAGCGCCAGGGGTTGCGCAGACCCCAGGCAAAGATCTCTTCCCGGCCGCCACTTGCCGCAAAGGGGTTGTCCGTTGGAATAGTGTAACGCCCTGAACTGCCGTCACCCACATCGATCCGCAGCATTGCACCCAGCAGTGTCCCGACATTCTGACCATGGCCATGCGGGTCGCCACCTGCCCCACCATCACCCAGGCCGAAATAGAGATAACCATCCGGCCCAAAGGCAATCTGCCCACCATTGTGATTGCTGTAGGATTGTGAAACCGAGAGCAGAATTCGCTCAGACACGGGATCGACCATTCCTGCGCCAGATTTCAACTGAAAGCGGGAGATGCGGGAAACCAGCCCCTTCCGCTTGTCCCTGCCGGTATAGGAGAGGTAGAGATAACCATTGCGGGAATAATCGGGGTGAAAGGCCATACCCAACAGCCCCCGTTCATCCCCGCCATTTCTGCCGCCAGCCACCCGCTCACTGATATCGACAAACTCTGTCACACGATTGGCCCGGGAACTGTTTTCAAAGCGGACAACCTGTCCAGGCTGTTGCACCAGATACCAGCTGGAATCGTCACCGGGCGCCATCAACATGGCCACGGGGCGGTTCAGCTCAGGAAGAGAGGGGAAGGGTGCAGCAAGCCGCATACCCTTGGTTTCATTGGCGGCACAAACAGGTTTGCCACCGAACAGCGAGGCAAAACCCTGTACATCCGACAGTGCATCGCCACACCACAAGAGTACGGCCAGAAGAGAGAAAAACCTGTGCAGATTCATAATCGATTCGGCTTGGAACCCTGCAAGTGCAGAGTCAGTTCATTATAACCCGCCAGGGGAGCAACAGAATGCGTGAAGCCCACTCCCGCACGGACAGTCCAGCGGGTAATCAGATAATCCTGCGGATCAGCTTTGCCAGCCCCTCCAGCTCAGGATAGTCAGGTGCCACTTCAAGAATATAGTTGAGTGTGCGCGGAATATCCTGCAGATAGCCGGGTTTGCCGTCACGAATATTGAGACGTGCAAAGATCCCGCTGGCCTTCAGATGACGCTGCACTCCCATCAGGTCAAACCAGCGCAGGAATTGATCCTCATGCTCACTGCGCAAAACGCCTGACTGCACCGCCAGCTCATAGTAACCCATCACCCAAGCCTCGATGCGGGCCTTGGGCCAATGGATATAACAGTCCCGCAGCAGGGAAACCAGATCGTAGGTCACTGGCCCAACCACTGCGTCCTGAAAATCGATAATGCCTGGGTTCGACTGATCCGTCACCATCAGATTGCGGGAGTGGTAATCACGGTGTACACAGACTTGTGGCTGATCCAGCGCATTGCCGGCCAGGAAGTCAAAGGTGGCATCCAGCATGGACTGATCATCGTCGGTGAGGCTAAGACCGTGATGCCGCTCCAACAACCATTTACGAAACAGTTCCATCTCCTGCAGCAGCAGCGTTCGGTCATAGTCCGGAAGCCCCTCGACGGGGCCACAGGCCTGAATCACCACCAACGCCCCTAAGGCGTCGCCATAGAGTCGATCCACATTCGTCTCATCAAGCCGATCAAGATAGAGGGTCTTTCCCAAATCACTTAACAGCAGATAACCCTCCGCCTGATTGCGGGCAAAAATATGAGGCACCTTGAGCCCAATCGACTCAAGGGCCTCTGCCATCCGGATAAACGGTTTGGTATCCTCTTTCTCCGGTGGGGCATCCATAGCAATATAGCTCTTGTCACCGGTTTCGATACGAAAGTAGCGGCGAAAACTGGCATCACCAGAGGCTGGCGCGAAGGTGTAATTGTCGATTTCCGGCAAGGAAGAGAGCCAGTTTTTCAATTGTTCGATTCGTTGAGGCATTTTTTAGACACAGTGGTTGAGTGGTGGGACAGGCTGAAAAAGCGCAAAGTCCGCAGAGTATATTTTGATTTGGAAGGAAGGTGTAGGCCCGATCAAGCGCAGCGGATCAGGCGCGCTGGTATTGACATGACCCATGAGGCTGCCGGTTCCGCTACGCTTGAACCGGTCTACTCAGATCTGGTCAAGATAGTTGTCAGAGATCCTCAGGTGCCATCTCGATCTCAAATCGCTCCAACCCTTCAAGCACAAGCTCAAAAGTGGTATCGATATTGGCAGCGATATCCCCTTCCAACACACTCAGGCCATCAAGAATCTCCCTCGCCTCGGAAAAGCCCTGCTCGATTGCATCACGGATGATTTGCATGAACTCATCCAATGCCGCCTGAGGATCCTCATTTGCATGAGTGTCAAGAAAGACAGGGAGGAAACCGGTGGCAAAACCGACGATACGTTCCGCCGTGGCCTCCGGCGAAAAATCGATACCGGAGTCTGCAGCCTGTTGAACCGCATTTTCCCCCAATTCAGGAAGCAGCAATTCGTTGAGCTTTTCGATAGCAGAACGAAACAAGAGCGCCTGCGGCTGGCCCGCAGTGTCAGACTTGAACTCAGCCGACGCGGAGACGATCTGCGCGTTCAGCTGCATACGCTGCGCCTGGACGTTCAGCGACTGTGGCTGGTGTGAATCTGAGATCTTCACACCAGAGGAAGTGATGGGTGTCGTCATGGTACGAACCTCCACTCAAGGCTGTTACCTTTCAATTGAAGCTTAGCTCAAGTGGAGGAATACTGGTGATGGCAGGAATAAATCGCCCAATAAAATACTGCACAGAATGCATGGCAAGTGTGCGCTGATCTCTATAAAGCACACAGGACAGGCGAAATAGGAGTGGACTTGGTCCCTGTAGAAGCACTGCCGTGGGGCACATTTCTTACAGGCATCACCTAATCTTTGATCATCTCCTAGCACCTAAATCAAAACGCGAGATCTGATCGCAGTGCTATCAGTGAGAGAGCAGTCGAATATAACTGACCAGTGCCTCGACATTACTCTGACTGAGGATACCGCGCCAAGCCGGCATAAACCTCCCTTTTCCATCAAGGATGCTACTGACCAGTTCTATATTATCGAGAGGGTTGGTCACGTTGGGATTTGTATGATCCATCGGCATAATTCCCATGAGTTTCGTCATGATGCCATCACCATCACCCTCCACGCCGTGACAAACCTGGCAATACTCCTGATAGAGTTGCTGGCCCACCTTGGGATCTCCCATCAGATCATGCTTAGTGGTGCCCAGAAAGCGAAGGTATGCGATCAATGACTTGACCTGAGGCTCGCTGAATACATCCTTCCATTCCGGCATGGCATCACTAAGCAGATTGTGACGATCCCTGCCCGTTATGGTCTGCCGACCTTCCCCTGTAATAATCTTCATGAGGATGGTATCGCTCCTTGAGCGTACCGTTGTGGTCAGATCCGCCGGACTGATCTTCATCGCCTTTGCGAGAGGACCATCACCCTTGCCACCCGTCCCATGACACAACTGGCAGTAAGATACATAGAGTCCTCTCCCCTCATAAGCTGGGGGGGGGCTGGCTGACACTTCAGGGATGCACACTGCAAGGAGAGACAATAGCGCCACGGAATGGATGATGTTTTTCATGGATTCTCTTCAGCTTTGGAGCCAATGGTATATGATCTTGCCGTATTTTATACAGATCTCTAAGTGCATGCCTTATTCATTAGTATTCTGCAGCATTCTTAACTTGAATCCAGTCAGAAAAGTTTCTGCAAAACACAAAGTGCACAGCGATCATAGAGAATCAGATATTGTAAAATACATTAAGGCTTCTTGAATTAACAAACGCTAATCAGATGCTGCTTGAGTCGTTCAATATCGCTTTCCACATCTGGATCTTTCATGACATCGTAACAGGAAAAAGAAGGTAAGATTTCTGCGCCACAAAATTTATATGCGGCGGTATTACCAATAAATATATCGTCAACAGTTTTGCCTTCAAATAGATTTTGCCCTTTATTGCCAAAGGCTTGTGAAGGTGCATTCCATGTTAACGAAAGCATGTATTGTTTACCTTGCATTTTTCCGCCAGTTCCATACTGCTTATTAGGGTCTTTGCGCGTCCTTCCGTCGTCAACTACCAAGCTTTGCTGAACAAGGGCTGTGGTAAATACTTCATCGATATATTTTTTGTAAATCCATGGAGTACCGAACCAATAAACAGGAGATTGAGTGATGATAATATCAGCCCAAATATGCTTTTCCACTTCTTCGTTAATATCATAGCCTTTTTCAATATAAGTCAGCTTTACCGCACAGCCTTTTTGCTCCATTTCTTCTTTTATTACACCAACCATGGTTTTGTTCAGTTTGCCTTCAGCAAATCCTTCATAAAACTGATGCGCGTTGATTAGTAATACTTTTTTCATATAGACCTCATTTAGATTTTTCCTTAATGCTTAGACCGAGGAACCACTAAACAACTAAGCTTCGCGCCGGAAAGCTTAACCGGTTTCGACAATAAACACTCAGAAAGATTGTGACTGCAAAAGTGCATCACGTATTTGCATATAGGCAATCAAGAACTCAAAGAGCATTCTCCAAAACAACTCCATGAACAGAAAAAAAGTCATGGCTAACAGAACCAATTTCACTTGTTGCTTTTTATTTAACAAGCCCCAGATTTCTTCTTTTCCTTTGTTGTACGCATCATCAATAAACTTATATTTTTTTATTATCCAAATTGAAAAGAACCATATTCCGACAGGTAATATAACCGCTCCAATATAATAAAACGCAATAAGCGCCGTTGTACTGATAAAGCTTTTAAAGGTAAGGAAATCCATTAGGCTTGAGTACCAGTATTTCTCATGTTTACGCTAACACCATGCACAGGACAGAATAAACAGGGCGGCAATGAGCGCATGGGTTATAAGGCACGCTTGAGCTACACGTTAAATTATTCTTTCTTTGGCAATAATTCATATCCTGACAACTGCCTGTGGACTAAAATCATGCTCATGATTACTCCAAAACCAAATACAAAAAGACCCGTGTGGATTTGCACGCTGGCAAAAGCCCCAAGTTTTACAGTAGCTGCCATGACAGAAATTACAAATACATCTGCCATTGACCATTTTCCAATAATTGAAAGACGCTTTACTATTAACAATTTTTCCTTGATTGTAGGGATTTTGTTTTTTACAAGCTTATGAGTAAGGCTTAATTTGTAAACAGGAGTGACAATACTAAATAGCGTTATTATTAAAAACAGGAATAACTCACCTTCTCTAAATAAATACATGACTCCTGATAATAGGGAGAAGGTATCATTCAATATATAGAATTTCTGAAAAGAGAACATCGGCAAGATCATCCCAGCGATCAGAGAAACACAAGATACGGCCCATAATAGATAATCCGTTGGTACAATTTTATTGTTCATAATTAACCATTTACTAAACCACGGTCATAACCGAGGGCTTGAAATCTCTTTTGAACCTTAATCATCATCTCCGGAGCTCTTTGGTCATAGGTTTTAGCATCCTTCTCTTCGCTCAAATCAGAACAAGGCCGCAAAATCAATATATGAGCTAAAACACCTTTCCAATTCATAACACTTGCTTCTTCTCATACTTGAATTGGTTTGTACTCTAAACGAATATAGTCTCAAAGCTACCATCGCAATAGGAACAACGGCTAACGACGAAGACTTTTATCTCCTATCATGAATTTATGCAGGAGTTGAATTTTCACGACTGGCATCACTGCGAACCAACCTGGTGAATCCGCAACGCAGATCATCCGCGATCAGATAGAAACAGGGCAGCGCCAACAGGATGAGAACGGTGGCAAAGAGCAATCCGAACCCAAGACTGACTGCCATCGGTGAAAGAAAAGCAGTCTGCCCGGTTGCGAAGAAGATCAACGGCGAGATACCTAAAAAGGTAGTGATACTGGTGAGTAGGATCGGACGAATACGTACACGGCCCGCTTCCACCATTGCCGCTTTACGCTCCATGCCTTCCCGACGCATGCGTTTGGTAAAGTCGACCAGGATAAGGGAATCATTGACTACGATACCGGTCAGTGCCAGAAAGCCGATCAGGGAGAGGAACTGCAGATGGTAGTCGAACAGTAGATGTCCCACCACGACACCGATTAAACCAAACGGAATGGCGAACATCACCACCAGTGGATCGAGCAGTGATTTGAACAAGGCGGCAAGGATAACGAAGATAATCGCCAGGGCAATTATGGTCGCCCGTTTCATACCGGCAATCGACTCTTCAGTCTTCTTTTTTTCACCGAGAAAAAGCAACTCATAACCCTGCGGTAGGTCATCAAACGTCTGCTTTACTTTTTCGATCACATCATTCGGTGTGGTGATATCCGAATCAACCTCCGCTGTGATGGTAGCAAGCCGCTGCAGATCCCGCCGATTGATGCTGTTGAAGCCCCGCGCCTCCTGCACATGGGCGACATCCCCAAGATAGACTGTCTGACCATCCTCCAGGGTAATCGGCAGTCGTTCCAAAGCACCGGCATCGTGACGCAGTCGGTCAGGAAAGATCAGCCGCACCGGGATACGTTTATCCTGCCAACTGACATGCACCACTTCAAGACCCAGGAAACCGGTGCGCACCACGTCCGACAGTTGCATCTGGGTCAGACCAAGCTGACGCCCCCTTTCGTTAAGTTCATAGCGATACTCCAGCTTGCCGGGATCCATATCCTGACGCACGTCCGACGTACCCGGCAGGCGCTGCACGAACCCCCGTACCCTTTCCGCCTGTAAACGCAGTTGGTCCACAGAATCGCCAATAACGCCGATCTCGATATCCGCCCCCGCCGGTCCACCCTGGGGCCGCAGGATCGACAGCCGCTGGATCCCGGAGATGGGCGCCAACTGTTCCCTCAGTGCCTCTATCACCAGATCTGAACTGCGGTCACGGCTCCCTTCCCGGGCAAATTTGAGGCTTACAACCGGGGAGATCCAACGCTCGATAAACCCCTGGGGCCGCTGTTTCTTGAGATCGACGATCAACTGAATATAGCGACTGCCAAATCGCACCCGATGGAAATCGATGAACGTCACCCCGACATTTGTCAGCAGTGTGTCGAGCTCCTCCTCTTCCAGGGAACCGATAATCTCCTGTTCGATCTTTTTCGCCAGACGGGCACTCTCATCGATACTATAGGTGCTGGGCGTCTCGATATTGATAAAGAACTGCCCCACATCGACATGCCCGAAGAGCAGGAAGGGGACGCGGGTGGCGGCAAAAGTTAGGGTGATGAGCAGTACACCGACAGAGAGCATCGCCACGGGATAACGGTAATCGAGACTCCAGCGCAAAAGACGGGTGTAGTTCCGGTTCAGCGCCGTCCAGTCAATACGCCCCTGGCGCCGCTGCCGCGGCACCGTCAGCATCTCCTTGGCATGGGAGGGCAGTACGCCGAATGCCTCCAGTAACGAACCGGAAAGGGAAGCGCTCACCACCACCGGGATCACCGCGATAAACGTCCCCATGGTGCCGCCGATGGCGAACATCGGCATAAAGGCGGCAATGGTAGTGGCAGTCGAGGCCACCACCGGCCAGAAGACCTCTTTGGTGCCGATAAGGGCAGCACCTGCCGGATCCTCCCCCATCTCCAGGTGGCGGTAGATATTCTCATTGACGATGATTGCATCATCCACGATCAGACCCAGGGCGATGAGAAAGGCGAACAGCGAGACCATGTTGATGCTGTAATCCAGCATATAGAGGATGACCACCGCCACCAGGAAGGAGACCGGGATACCCAGCGCAGTGATGAAGGCGACACGGAAGTTGAGCATCAGATAGAGTGCCAGCAGCACAAGAGCCAAACCCACCATGCCTGAGGACTTCACCGTCTCCAGACGGGTTTTCACATAGACCGAGAGGTCACTGAAGAGTCCCAGCTCGACCCCTGCCGGGAGGGTGAGCTGACGCTCATCCACATAGGCCCGCACCTGTTTTGCCACCGTGATGGTGGATGCCTGACTGGTTTTGTTGATGGTGAGATTGACCGACGGCTTGCCGTTGAACCGCCCCAGGGTCTGCGCCTCCTCCAGGCGCAACTGCACCTCCGCCAGATCACCGAGCCGCAGGCGACCACCCGCAGCGTTGCTGCGCAGTACGATCGCCGCCATTTGCACAGGATCGGGCGGCACCCCCATACCCCGCAGGCGGATATCGCCCCCTGTCGACTTCAGAGTGCCACCGGGCAGATCCCGCAGATTTTCCCGTAACGCCTTACCCACCTGCTTCAGGGAGACTCCACGGGCCGCCAGCACCTGGGGATCGGCCACTACCCAGATCTCCCACTCCCGGTCACCGGCCACCCCCACCGACGCCACCCCCGGCAGCTTGATCATCTCATCCTTCAGATTCTCGGCAATCCTGTAGAGACGTCCCCTTGCGATATCGCCGTAAAGACTCACCGAGATGACCGGAAAGCGAGTCTCCAGACGGGAGAGCTCAGGCTCCTCCGCCTCGTCCGGCAGGTCATCCACCTGGTCCAGAGCAGTGTCGACCTTGCGCAGAAAGTCATCCACATCGGCACCACTCTTGAGTTCGATAAGGATGCTCGACGATCCTTCATTACTGGTGGAACTGATGACATCGATATCCGCCAGCCCATCCAGCTCCTGTTCGATCGGCAGGGTGATCTGTCGTTCAATCTCTTCCGGTGACGCCCCTTCAAAAGTGGTGCGGATATTTACCTTGTCCTGCTCCACCGTGGGAAACATCTCCTGGGGCATGGCATACCAGGAGAGCACTCCGGCCAGCAGAATGATCGCCAACAGCAGGTTGACGATCAGTGGGTTGCGAATGGAAAACTCGATCACCGACCGGACTCCACTATCTCGGCCGTTACCTTGATCCCGTCACTCAGCACCTCGACATCCCGTGCCACCAGCAGTTCCCCCTCAGCCAGGCCGGAGAGGATCACCTGCTGACCGTTGTAGCGAATGCCCGGCACCACCGCATGCCGCTGCAGCCGCCCTGCATCGACCACGAAGACATAGACCTGTCCCTCTTCGCGCAGCAGTGCCGCCGGCGGTACGACCAGTGCGCCGCTTCGGGGTTCCAGAGGCAGCAGCACCTCTCCCAGCATGCCTGGCAGCAGACCATCTGCGGGGAGACGGATCTGCAACGGGTGAGTATGTGTCTTGGCATCAGGATCCGGCTGCAGCGCAGTCAGTTCGCCCTCCTGCGCGGCACCGTCAAGCTTTACGATCAGCTTCTGACCAAGCGTCAGGGCTGCCGCCACGTCGCCACTCACCTCGACATAGAGTTCGAGGAATTCACCCTGAATCAGCTCCACCACACGGGTACTGGTCTGCAGATAGTCGCCCACCTCCGCCTCGACCTGGTTGACCAGGCCATCGAAAGGCGCGGACAACCGGGTTCGTTGCAGATTACGTTGCGCCCGCTTCAGGGCCGCCTCCTCCCGAACCAGCTTAGCCTGGCTGCTCTCGATGCTGAAGGCCAGCCGCGCCTCGTCACTCGACAGTTTGAGCAGTTGCTGGCGGGCGCTGTCGCGGGTGGAGGCGGAGGAGAGAGAACCCTCTCCCAGTTTTACCAGGCGCCGATACTCCTGCTCCGCCAGCTTGCGGTTCTCCTTGGCCAACTCCAGCAGGGATCTGTCACGCCGGATAGCCGCACGGGTCTCTGTGAGGCGGGCTTCGTTCTCGGTTACCGCATCCCGGTAGTCCGCATCGTCCAGCCGCAGCAGCAACTGACCGTGTTTTACCTTCTGCCCCGGCTCGACCAGCCGCTCCACCAGATCCCCTTTCACCTCGAATCTCAGAGATGCCACACGCCAGGGACGCAGCAGGCCGGTCTGCCGCACCAGGGGGTTGATATCCCGGGCCACCGCCTGCACCACCTCCACCCGTGTAACCTGAGGCTTTTTCATAACCACTTCCGGCTGTGGGCGGGTACGCCACAGTGTCATCACCACAAAAACAGTCAGCAGCAGTATCAAAAAGGTCAGCAAAGTACGGTGCAGAGAAGATGCCACAATGGTTTCCAGCAAGCAGAGGAATTGAAGATTAGACGATTCTATGCGATTTTATGCCGCGCGACAGCTCAGTCACCAACCAGAAGGCCTCACAACCCCAAAAACAACATGAATCGACTGAGTCTCCGACACCTTCTCATCTGGCCGGTTCCCCTCCTGCTGGTTGCCGCCCCGGCCCTGGCAGCCGACAATGACGTCCAGGACCTGCGTATCGACCGGGGATTGAACTGGGAATACTGCGATCCTGCCACCAGCCACGAACGCCCTGTCCTGCCACTGGATGCGGGCCAACCCGGCAGCACCCAAGTGGAAGCGGATGCAGCGGTGTTGGATCAGATCAACAACCACACCCATTTTTTCGGCGGCGTGCAGGTCAGACAGGACGAACACTATCTTGAGGCCGATCACGCCTATTATCAGCGGGACACCCGACAGATCGACCTCGACGACAACATTTATATCGAGAAACCGGGACTCAGGGTCAGCGGCAAAGCGGGGCAGGTGGAGCTGGACAAGAACAGGGGTTGGCTCACGGAAACGGAGTTCCGCCTGCCGGAACGTAACGCCAGAGGCAGTGCCAGCCGGGTGGACATAGCGTCGAAGACACTCTCCCATTACGATGATGTCTTCTACACCACCTGCCGCCCTGGCGCCAACGACTGGAATATCGAGGCCGAGACTCTCGATATCAATATGGACGAAGGCTGGGGCGTGGCGCGCAATGCCAAGCTGCGATTCGGCGGCGTCCCGGTCTTCTATACCCCCTACTTCAGCTTCCCGGTGGACGACCGGCGCAAATCGGGCTTCCTGCTGCCCTCTATAGGTTCATCCAGCCGCGGCGGCAGTGAGTTCTCCATCCCCTACTATCTGAACCTGGCGCCGGATTACGATGCAACCATCACCCCCCGCCTGATGAGCAAACGGGGTCTGATGCTGGGGGGAGAGTTCCGCTTTCTCAGCGAAAACCAGAAAGGCATATTCGCCGGTGAGATCCTGCCCAACGATGGAGACGCCGACATCGACCGCCCCTCCACCCGCGGCGCGTTCAATATCCGCCACGACAGTTGGCTGGCCCCGGGGCTGACCACCACCATCGACGCAGGTTATGTGAGCGACAAAGAGTATCTGACCGACTTCGGCAAGGGGCTCGCCATCACCAGCAGCCGGCATATCGAACAGCGGGGCGATATCAACTACACCATCGGCGACTGGTCGCTGTTGGGCCGCCTGCAGGATTTCCAGACCGTCGACAAGGATATCGCCCGCATCGACTATCCCTACAGTCGACTGCCGCAGCTACTGGCCGGCTATTTTCATAGTCTGGACGAGATGGGACTCGATCTGTCGCTGGAGGCTGAATATGTCTATTTCGACCACGTCGAACAGGTACGGGGACACCGGGTCGCCATCTCGCCCTACCTGAGTCTGCCACTGCGGCGCTCATGGGGCCATCTGACGCCCAGAGTTGGTCTCAACTACGCAAATTATCAGCTCAGTAATACGGACGCGGGGGATAATTCCGCCCCAAGCCGGATGGTGCCGACCCTAAGCCTGGACAGCGGCCTGATCCTGGAACGGGACAGCAACTGGTTCGGCAGTGCCGCCACCCACACGCTGGAGCCACGTCTCCACTACCTCTACGCCCCTTACGAGGATCAAAGCGACACCCCGAATTTCGACTCATCGGAGCTCGACTTCACCTTCTCCAGCCTGTTCCGGGACAACCGGTTCAGTGGCCGTGACCGCATCGGCGATGCCAATCAGATCACATTGGCACTCACCTCACGTTTGCTGGAGAGCGACAGCGGCCGGGAACGATTCCGCGCCAGTCTTGGTCAGATACTCTATTTCGAAGATCGCAAGGTGCAACTCAGCGACACCGACGTTACCGCAACATCGACCTCGTCCGTCGTGGCGGAACTCTCCTCCCGGCTGGACTCCAACTGGAGCAGTTCCGCCACCCTGCGTTGGGATCCGCATCTGGAAGGCGGGCGCATGGACAAAGGCAAGTTCGCACTGCGCTACAATACGCCTGCCGGGCAACTGCTCAATTTTGATTACAACTACACCCGCGAGAGCATTGAAGATATCAACGTCTCAGCCTATTGGCCCATCAGCCATAAATACACCCTGCTTGGTGTCTGGAAACATTCGATGCTGTTTGAACGGGACATGAACCAGATCCTGGGAATGGAGTATTCCGGACACTGTTGCTGGAAGCTGCGGGCACTGTTACAACGTTTTGTCACAGATGCCGATGCGGAAGCGGACACCAGTTTCATGATACAACTGGAACTCACTGGACTGGGCGCACTGGGTGACAACATTCAGGACACCCTGGAAGAATCCATTTATGGTTATCAATCGGGAAATTAGATTTCATGCAGTCATCCCTTAGACCCCTGCAACTACTGGCCATCCTGTTGTTGCTCTTAAGCACACTGCCACTCAGCGCCGCCGTCGAGGCACTCGACCAAATCGTGGCCGTGGTGAACGAAGACATTATCGCCCGCAGCGAACTCGACAGCAGCACTCACGAACTCGCTACCCAACTGCTGGAGAAAGGCACTGGCCTGCCGGCGCGGAATATCCTGGAGCGGCAGGTGTTGGAGCGCATGATAAGCAAGCGTCTGCAGATGCAGGCAGCAAAGCAACTCGGCGTCAGCGTTGATGACGCCACCCTGTCGAAAACCATTTCCAACATCGCCAAACGCAACAACATCACCCTGGGTGAACTCAGAGAGACCCTTGAGTCGGACGGCATCAATTTCACCCTTTTCCGCGAGAAACTGCGCCGAGACATCATCATCAACCGGCTGAAGCAGAAGGAGGTGATCAATCGTATCGTGGTCACCGACCAGGACATCCGCAACTTTCTGGCCCGCGAAGCCGGGGGAAACCGACAACGCTCCGCCCTGCTTCTGCAGCATATCCTTATTGCCACCCCGGAAGGCGCTGCACCGGAAGATGTCCAGGCGGCAAAAAAACGGTCGGAAGATCTGGTCGTTCAGCTGCGGGAAGGTGCCGACTTCGGCGAGGCGGCTGTGCGGGAATCCGATGGACGTCAGGCACTGGAAGGCGGTGACCTGGGCTGGATCGAAGCGGCCCGTGTTCCCTCCATCTTCACTCAGGTGGTGGATAATATGGAGTCGGGGGATATCAGTGATCCGATACGCAACGCCTCCGGTTTTCACATCGTCAAACTGGTGGAAACAAAAGGTGCCAAACGCCATCTGATCACCCAGACACACGCCCGCCACATCCTGGTCAATACCAATGAAATCGTCTCGGATTCCGAGGCGCGCCACAGCCTTGAGACCCTGCGAACCCGCCTGGAGAACGCGGAAGACTTCAGTACGCTGGCACGCTCTCATTCCGATGACAAGGCATCCGCCATCAAGGGCGGCGACCTGGGATGGACCAGCCCCGGTGACATGGTGCCGCAATTTGAACAGCAGATGGACACCCTGGAACCCGGCGGGATCAGCCACCCTTTTCAGACTCAATTCGGCTGGCACATAGTGCAGGTGTTGGAGCGTCGCGAACACGACAACACCGAAAAGGTGGTGCGCACCAACGCACGCAAGGCGATCCGCAAGCAAAAGGCGGAAGAGGCCACCGACCTCTGGTTACGCCGCCTTCGCGACGAGGCCTACGTAGAGATACATCTGGAGCAGGAACCGGGTTGACGGCGTTACGCATCGCCCTGACCCCCGGCGAACCCGCCGGGGTCGGGCCGGATCTATGCGTAATGTTGGCCCAGGGGCCGCTGGCTGCCCCGGTTGTCGTCATCGCCGATCCTGGACTGCTGGAGCGCCGCGCCGAACAACTGGAGCTGCCACTGACGCTGATCCCCTTTGATGCCGCAGAAGCCGAACCAGGCAGTCTCCGGATCCTGCCGGTTCCACTCGCTGCCGAAGCGCAGTGCGGCAGACTCAATCCCGCCAACGCCGATTATGTTCTCGACACCCTGCGCCAGGCAACCGAAGGGTGCCTGAACGGCAACTTCGATGCACTGGTCACCGGCCCGGTGCATAAAGGCATCATCAATGATGCCGGACACACATTCACCGGACATACTGAATTTCTCGCTGAACTCACCCAGGCACACCCGGTGATGATGCTTGCAACCAAAGGTCTGCGGGTAGCTCTCGTCACCACCCACCTGCCACTGAGCGAGGTCAGCCAACAGATCACTCCCCAACGGCTCGAGCGGGTCATCCGTATTCTGGATTACGACCTGCGCCGGCACTTTGACCTGACAGATCCCCGGATACAGGTCTGCGGCCTCAACCCCCATGCCGGGGAGGGCGGCCACCTTGGACGGGAGGAGATAGAGATCATCGAGCCGACCCTTGAGCGGCTGCGGCAGGGAGGCATAAACCTTACCGGACCGCTGCCCGCCGACACCCTCTTCACACCCAAGTATCTGCAACAGGCAGACGCCGTGCTCGCCATGTATCACGACCAGGGCCTGCCGGTGCTCAAACACCTGGGCTTCGGCAGGGCGGTCAACGTCACACTTGGCCTGCCCATCATCCGCACCTCCGTGGATCACGGCACTGCTCTCGATCTGGCGGGGAGCGGTCAGGCAGGTATCGGCAGCCTGCATGCGGCTGTTGCCATGGCCGGGAAGATGGTTGAGGCAAAACGCAGGGTGTAGGAGCCGTGCCCCAACTAATTAACTGTCATTTCGACCGTAGGGAGAAATCTCCTACTACGTAGTTCGTTGATTGCAAACCGGACTGGGATCTCTCCCTGCGGTCGAGATGACAAGACCTACTTCATTTGCGGATAACAATCACCGGCAAAACCAGAAACACAGCGTCTGCAAACAGGAGGATCACCCCGGCTGCAGAATCTTCGCCTTCACCTGCATCGCCACTTCCAGCGCCTTTTGGCCGACTTCCCCATCCACCAGCGGCGCTTCGTCACTGTTGATGCAATCGATAAAGGCCTGCAGCTCGGTGTCGAGCGGTTTCACCGGCTCCACCTGCAGACGCTCAGAGACAATCTCAGGCCACTCCTCGCCAGGCTGTGGTCGTGGATAGGCGGTATCGATGGTCTGCGCGATGAAGTCGAGAGATTCGTAACGGTTCTCCTCGAACACCCGGATACGGCGCGTCGTCTTATCTGAAACCCGACTGGCTATGATATTTGCGACGGTGCCGTTGGCAAACTCAAGCCGGGCGTTGGCTATATCCACATGGGATGTCAGTACCGGGGTGCCGACTGCTGCAATGGAGGTGATCTCCGATCCCACCAGCGAGAGGATGATGTCGATATCGTGAATCATCAGATCGGAGACCACATCGACATCGGTTGCACGAGCAACGAACTCACCCATGCGGTGGGCCTCGATGAAACGGGGCGTCTTGATCCGCTCCGCAAGCTTCATGACGCCTGCATTGAAACGCTCCAGATGGCCGATCTGCAGCACTGATCCAGAGGCCTTTGCCAAGGCCACAATTTTTTCTCCCGCCTCGACAGTAGATGCTATCGGCTTCTCCAACAACATGTGGATGCCTTTTTCAAGGAAGGGACGGGCAACGTCCAGGTGCAGGGAGGTGGGAACCACGATGCTGACCGCATCGACCTTATCCAGCAGCTCGTGAAAATCGGTATAGGCGGCACATCCGGCCTCTTGCGCCACCCGATCAGCCGTCTCCTGATCGGTATCCACCACGCCAACCAGTTCCACGTCACTCATTCTGGAGTAGATGAGGGCATGAAAACGCCCAAGATAACCCACCCCTACTACGCCAACACGTCTCTTTTCCGCCATCGTCTGTAACCCTGTTTTCCAAACAGGCGGCAATCTACCACATCAGAGAGAAAACTTGTCAGAAAACGGGGCTATCCCCGATTCAGGTTAAACCCGGACGCCACCGGTGCAGCCGTGATCTCCGGCGTATCCGCCGCACGCATCTGCACGGCGATGCTCGAAGTGACTCCGAGCAGGACCAACATGACCAGCACGAAGAAGAAATCGGGTTTTCGATGAGGATGTTGTATTTGCATGACGAAATTCCTGAAACACCATTTGCCTTGACCGAAGCATGGTTCAGTCTGTAGACAGCCGCTTTGAAATCGGTCACATTCACCATAGAACGGCGACAGTCTTTGTTTAAAGTGTGAAGTAAAAACAGTCGGTTATGGTTCCAGTTCACACTCCTGGAAGTCACAAGGGGTCTACTATTTCTCTTCACCCTTCTCTTCAGCGGCCTCGACGGCGCCAGCTGCGGTGAGCATCTTCACCATCTCCCCATGCCCCCCCCTGCCGGCAAGACTCAAAGCCGTATTTCCGCCCTGGTCCTTGGCATTCACATCCGATCCCGCCTGGATCAGCAGGGTAACCACCTTCGGGTGGTTGAAGGAGGCCGCCTGCATCAGTGCAGTGGCTCCCTTGGCGTCAACGAGATCGACATCCGCCCCCGCGCTCACGAGTGCACGGACACTGTGCAGGTTCCCGTTGAAAGCTGCCAACAGCAGGGCTGGCCGACCAGCTGCATTTTTGCTGTTGGCATCTGCGCCCTGCGCCAGCAGGTCACGCAGCGTCTCCACCCGGCCACTCATCGCGGCTGCCACCAGCTCTTGTGCCTGATCTACCGCAAAAACCGGGGACACCAGCAGAAAGAACAGGACAAAAAAAGTCGTTTTGCACATCACAAACACCCTGTAATCCATTTATAATAGGTAATCGGCCAGACGCCAATAATCTTGATTCCACTACTGTACACTGGCTGAATTACCCGCCTTTGTGCCCCAAATGAAACCAGCAGAATTGATGACTCAAAAGAATCCACACCAGATTGGCATCCAGGTTGAGACAGAGTATGTCGAGTCCCAATCCACCCCCAGGACAAACCGTTACGTCTTCTCCTACACTATTACCATCCGCAACGATGGTACCGAGACGGCACGTCTGCTGAACCGGCACTGGGTCATCAGCGATGCCAACGGCAAGGTGCAGGAGGTACGCGGTGAGGGAGTGGTTGGCGAACAGCCCCGTCTCGGCCCCGGCGAGTCTTTCCGCTACACCAGCGGCACCATACTCGACACTCCGGCAGGCAGTATGCAGGGCAGCTACGACATGGTGGATAGTCAGGGCAACCACTTCGATGCGACCATCCCCCCATTTTCTCTGGCCAGGCCTGGCAGTCTGCACTAGGAACCGCTTATGAGAACATCTTTCCAACACGAACCATTGGTGTTGGGAGCAGGCATTCTGCTGATCCTTTTCCTCAGCGGTCTTGATCCCGTTGCAGACCGTCTGACCTGGCTGCTGGAAACAGTGCCGGTAATGATCGGGCTGGTGCTGCTGACGATTACCTGGCAACGTTTTCCCCTCACGCCCCTGCTCTATCGTCTGCTTGCTCTGCACGCCGTCATTCTCATGATCGGTGGTTACTACACCTACGCAGAGGTTCCGCTTTTCAACACGCTGCGCGACAGCCTCGATCTCTCCCGCAACCACTATGATCGCATCGGCCACTTTGCACAGGGTTTTATTCCTGCCATCCTGGCCAGAGAGATCCTGCTGCGCCGCTCGTCGTTACAAGCAGGCCGTTGGCTCGCCTTCATAGTGATCAGTATCTGCCTCGCCTTCAGTGCATTCTATGAACTGATCGAATGGTGGGTGGCGTTGGCAAGCGGTGAGGCGGCGGAAGCCTTCCTCGGCACCCAGGGCGATCCCTGGGATACCCAGACAGATATGTTTCTGGCACTGATCGGCGCTATCATGGCGCTGCTGCTGTTGCAGCGGGTCCACGACCGGTCGCTGGCAAATCTGCTCAGCGTTAACAGGCAGTAGAATGGAGGTATCCTAATTGGCCACCTACGCCATTGGCGACATACAGGGTTGTTACGATGAACTGCAGCGCCTGCTGGAGTTCATCGAATTCAATCCATCCAAGGACAAACTCTGGCTGGCGGGAGACATCGTCAATCGCGGCCCAAAATCCCTGGAGGTGATGCGGTTCGTCAAATCCCTCGGCAAACGGGCCATCACAGTGCTGGGCAACCACGACCTGCACCTGCTGGCACTCTCCCAGGGTAATCGACGTCACTCCAAACACGGCACCCTCGACAAGATTCTGCAGGCTCCCGACAGCGATGAACTGCTTCACTGGCTGCGGCACCGGCCGGTGATGCACCATAGCCGCAAGCAGAACTTCAGCATGGTCCACGCCGGTCTGCCACCACAGTGGGACATCCCCACGGCCCTGGCCCTGGCCAGAGAGTTGGAAGCAGTAATACAGGGTCCTGGTTTCCGCAGATTCTGCCGGCAGATGTACGGCAATGAACCAGACCTCTGGTCCAATAAGCTGACCGGCATGGCGCGGCACCGTTTCATCACCAACAGCTTCACCCGTTTGCGCTTCTGCACCCCCGGCGGCAGACTCGCCCTGCAGGAGAAGGGTTCTCCCGATTCCCAGCATGGCAAGCTTTTGCCCTGGTATGAGCTGCCGAAGCGGGCAAGCCGAAACGACCGCATCCTTTTTGGCCACTGGTCGACACTGGGCTACCATGAGGCGCACCAGATCTGGTCTCTGGACACCGGCTGCCTCTGGGGTGGAGCACTGACCGCACTGCGCCTGCGCAAAAAGAAAAAGCCCAAACCTATCCACCTGCCATGCCCAGGCGCACTAAAACCCGGCAAAAACTGAGCAGTGCCGCAATGGCTGCCTATCCATGACACCCTGTTTGAAACACCTCGGGAGAAACCACCATGAAAGCCCACGAAATCGACTACAAAATCATCGGCCACGACATGCAGCTGGTGGAGATTGAACTCGACCCCGAAGAGACAGTCATTGCAGAGGCCGGCTCCATGACCTACATGGAGCAGCAGATCAGCTTCGAAACCAAGATGGGGGACGGCTCTGATCCGGATCAGGGCATCTTCGGCAAGATGTTCAGTGCGGGCAAGCGCATGATTACCGGCGAGTCCGTCTTTACCACCCATTTCACCAACAGCGGCAGCTCAGGCAAACAGCGCGTCGCTTTTTCAGCACCCTATCCCGGCACCGTCATGCCGCTTGATCTGTCCCAACTTGGGGGACGTATTATCTGTCAAAAAGATGCTTTTCTCTGCGCCGCATTGGGCACAAAACTGGGGATCGCCTTCAACAAGAAACTGGGCACCGGACTGTTCGGCGGCGAAGGTTTCATCCTGCAGAAACTGGAGGGAGACGGCCTTGCCTTCATCCAGGCCGGCGGCACGGTTGTGGAAAAGCAGCTCAACGGCGAAACCCTGCGTATCGACACCGGTTGCCTGGTAGGCTTCACTGATGGCATTGACTACAGCATTGAGATGTCCGGTGGACTCAAGTCGATGGTCTTTGGCGGGGAAGGGATATTTCTTGCCACCCTCACCGGCACCGGCACTGTCTGGATCCAAAGCCTGCCATTCTCCCGCATGGCAGACCGGATCCTGGAACACGCCCCACAAGGTGGCGGCAAGAACCAGGGTGAGGATTGATTAATTCATATCACCCTCCACGTCCGTATGCACCAAGGTAATATAGAGGAGACAGCTTCTCACCCGTAATCCCATCTTGCATTCAATCAATGACTCCATGACCCGAACCGGTGATCCGACCAGCATGGGAAAGGGGGGATCAGGACAGGTCCCATATGATGAGCTTGACCCATATCTCAGGCACAACAACCCGGCATTCTGTCGCACATATAGAGCCCATCCTGAGAAGCTCGCTTGAGGCTTTAAGGAATCTGCTACGATTACACAGGTACGGGAATTGCGATAATACCCTTAAAGGGTCTAACGCTGTTGTCGCTATAGTCAATAGGCGACACAGAGCAATAAAAGGCATCGTTAGTCCAGATGAAATCAGATAGCATGAATTCCAGCAACAACGCAATCCGACACCTTCCATTGAATACGGCGCCACTCAAGGCCCTGCTGCAAACGTGGCGCGCTGAATATCCACATTCAGGCATACTCGCCCTATTGCCGGAGAGCGAAAAAGATAATCTGCACCTACTCCAGAGCTGTTGCGGTGATCGGGGCATTCCCCTCGCAGGCGCTATTTTTCCTGCCCTGTTGATCGGTGACGAATTTCTCCAGGAGGGGGTATTACTGTTTCGCTTCGATGAGTGGGTACCCAGTTTTCTGATCCCCGAGATCAATGACGGCCAATCCCCGCCAGAGGAAAAAATCTCCCAAGCGCTCATTCCGACAATCGAGGATGAAGGTCCCGACACGACCAAACCGTCGCTATATATGATATTCGACGGTTTACTGCCGAATATCGCCAGCATTCTCGACGGACTCTACCTACAGCTATCTGATCGGGTGAGTTATGCCGGCGTCAACGCGGGAAGTGAGACTTTCCAACCCATGCCCTGCCTGTTCGACGAAAGCCGCGTTGTCGGCAACGGTGTTCTGTGTCTGCTTATTCCGGCTCACAATGCAACCGTGCTCGAACACGGTTACACGGCTCCCAAGCATGCCATGAGTGCAACCTCCACCAATGGAAACCAGATTCTCAGCATCGACTGGCGTCCGGCATTCGAAGTTTATCAGGAGATCATCAAGCAGGAGTACGGGATTGCCTTGACCCAAGAGAACTTCTATCACTATGCGGTGCATTTTCCCTTCGGCATCCCCCGAGCCAACGAGGATCTGGTAGTACGGATTCCGGTGGCCCTGAATGAAGACGGCTCCCTGTTCTGCGTCGGCGAAGTGCCGGAGAACGCCATGCTGGTTCTGTTGCGGGCGCCAGAAGCCGGTGAAGGAGACTGCATCAACCATCTTGCAGCCGGCCTGCAGTCAAACAACGGCTCCATGCGGGGCCGCAGTATACTGACCTTCTACTGTGCCGGTCGCCGTATGCACTTGGGCGAAAAATCGCTCCAGGAACTCACGAATCTCCTGAAGGAGACAGGTGCAGCACATCTTGCAGGCGCACTTTCCCTGGGCGAAATCGGCAGCACCGGCGAGTGGGACTATCCAATGTTCCATAACGCCACCCTGGTCTGTACCCCCTGGGGAACGAACTGATGGAGCGAGAGTACATCCTCTCGATCCTCTACGATCTAACCCTGACAATCGGGGGAGAGACTCAGCTTGGCACCCTGTTCAGGAAGGTCTTGCAACGCCTGCTCTACCACACCGCATTTCCAGCCGGCCTGGTATTGACTGACAACAAAACCGAGGGCGCAACCACATACGCTCGTATCGCCACAGTTATTGGCGACCACCTGCTGGAACAACGAAGGGGACAGATACTCGAACTGACCGCGACTCTGACCAGCAATTCAATCGAACTGCTCAACGTTGCAGCCTTGCCTGCCGACCTGAACATCAATGAAAAATACCACTACTGCCTGAAGCTCCCGATCGATGACACCAGTCTTATCCTGCTACTATCTTCACACAAGCCCACCAGCAAGCTGCCACTGACCCAGATCTTCAAGCCTGTACTGGCCAACCTCTCCAAGTCCATTCTGTTGTGTCGCAACAGTGAACAGCTCACCCACACCCTGGAGTCCGATCGCGATCAGGCGCGGTCAGACCTGGCCGTCGCGCTGGAAAGATCCGAACACGAGCGAACTCTCCTGCAGGCCAGTGAGCAACGCTTCGAATTGGCTATGCGTGCCGCCAACGATGGCCTGTGGGACTGGAATCTACAGACCAATGCGGTTTATTACTCACCGCGATGGAAATCCATGCTCGGGTACGAAGATCACGAACTGGATAATGCGTTCAGTACCTGGGAACAGTTGGTTAATGCGGATGATAAAAAAAAGACCCAGGGCCTGATCGAGGATTGTATTGCAGGTAAATCCGATGGCTTTGTAACCGAGTTCCGTATGCGTCACAAAGAGGGCCATTGGGTATTTATCCTCTCTCAGGCAGTCATGGTACGTGATGACAGAGGCCAGCCGGTACGCATGGCCGGCACCCATGTGGATATCTCCGAACGCAAGGCGGCTGAACGCGCCATAATGGAGAAGGAGAAGGCTGAAGCTACAGCACAGGCCAGGAGCCAGTTCCTGGCCAACATGAGCCACGAGATCCGCACGCCGCTGAATGGGGTGTTGGGTCTGGCGAAGATGGGGGAACGCGAAAACTCGCTGCAACAGTCACATGAACTCTTTCAGCGGATTGGCACTTCCGGGCAGCACCTGTTGAATGTAGTCAACGACATTCTCGATTTCTCCAAGATCGACGCGGGAAAGTTGGTGGTGGAAAATCAGCCCTTCATGCTGACGACCTCGGTGAACAATACAGCGAATATTATTAGAGGCCAGGCGGAAGAGAAACACCTGCTGTTTCATATGGACGTGGCAGATAATTTGCCGCCCTGGGTAAAAGGTGATGCATTGCGACTGGAACAAATCCTGGTCAATATGCTCTCAAATGCAGTGAAGTTCACGGAACAGGGTGAGGTCAATCTGCAAGTACTGGCACAGGAAAACAACTTGCTGTTCCGGGTAAGCGATACCGGTATAGGCATGTCGGAAAACCAATTGGCTCAGTTATTTAAACCCTTTGAACAGGCGGACAGCTCCACCACCCGCCGTTTTGGCGGAACCGGGCTGGGACTGGCCATCAGCATCAATCTGGCGAAGATTATGGGCGGAGATATACAGGCGACCAGCCGGGTGGGCGAAGGAAGTGAATTTATCCTGACCATGCCTTTAGTTCCAGCAGACCAGGTAGACGAGTCAAATGCACCTGTCACGCCAAACACCGGGGGTCGCCTGCAGGGAGTACGCCTTTTAGCGGCGGAGGATGTCGACATCAACCGCCTTATTTTGGAAGACATGCTGATGGAAGAGGGCGCCAAGGTGATCTTTGCCGAGAATGGCCAGCAAGCCCTGGAACAGTTGCAAGAACAAGGGGTGTCCAGCTTCGATCTGGTGTTGATGGATGTACAGATGCCTGTAATGGATGGTTACGAGGCGACTCGCCGGATCCAGGAGATGGCCTCTGGGCTGCCGGTGATTGGACTAACAGCCCATGCCCTTGAAAAGGAACGGGAGAGGTGTTTTGCCGCCGGCATGGCGGATCATGTAACCAAGCCAATCGATCCGGAGCGCCTCATAGCTACAATACAGCGCCATATTACGAGGCTCTCATACGCCCCTTAAGTGCTTGAGTGTGGGGATGACAATTTTGAGAATGGTCCAGCAGCATCTTCCTGAGCAGGCTATAGCTATTTTTCACGTTCGAGGGTAATAAAACTATAGGCGAAGCGGTTTTTTTCGTCAGCGGAATAATCCTCCCTCCCGACTTCCCGCCATTCTGACAGATCAAATTCTGGAAACCAGGCATCACCCTCCACCTGCGTATGCACCAAGGTGAGATAGAGCCGGTCCGCCCGCGGCAACATCTGAGCATAAAAGGCGCCGCCGCCGACAATCATAATCTCCCGTGCATCCCCCGCAGCTGCGACGGCCTCATCGATGGAGTGAACCACCAGGGCACCCTCCGCCCGATAGTTCCGATTGCCGGTGACCACGATATGTTGCCGCTTCGGCAGCAGTCCCGGCAGGGACTCCCAGGTCTTGCGCCCCATCACGATGGGCTTGCCCAGTGTGAGCCGCTTGAAGTGCTGTAGATCTGCGGAGAGATGCCAGGGCAGCTGGTTATTGCGCCCGATCACCCGGTTCTCCGCCATCGCCCAGATCAGGGAGATGGTAGGGCCATCTCCACTCATATCGCAACCTGCGCCTTGATGTGCGGGTGCGGATCGTACTCGACCAGCTCGAAGTCTTCGAAGCGAAACCCGAATATATCCTTCACCACCGGGTTGATGCGCATGCGGGGAAGATTGCGCGGCTCGCGGCTCAACTGCAGGTCCGTCTGCTCAAGATGGTTGGAGTAGAGATGGGCATCGCCGAAAGTATGCACAAAATCCCCCGGCTGCAGCTCTGTCACCTGGGCCATCATCATGGTCAGCAGGGCATAGGAGGCAATATTAAACGGCACGCCGAGAAAGATGTCCGCACTGCGCTGGTAGAGCTGGCAGGAGAGCCTGCCATCCGCCACGTAGAACTGGAACAGGCAGTGGCAGGGGGGCAATGCCATCTCGTCCACATCCGCCGGGTTCCAGGCGGTCACCATGAGGCGGCGGGAGTCCGGATTTCTGCGAATCTGCTCCACCAGTTGGCTGATCTGGTCGATACTGCGCCCACCCGGTGCAGGCCATGAACGCCACTGGTAGCCATAAACAGGACCCAGGTCGCCATTCCCGTCCGCCCATTCATCCCAGATGCGCACCCCATTCTCTTTCAGATAGCGGATATTGGTATCGCCCTGCAAAAACCAGAGCAGTTCGTGAATGATGGAGCGCAAATGCAGTTTTTTTGTCGTCAGCGCGGGAAAACCCTCCGACAGATCGAAGCGCATCTGATAACCGAAGACACTCTGTGTCCCGGTGCCGGTTCGGTCCCCTTTGAACGCGCCGGTATCCCGCACATGCCGCATCAGGTCAAGATACTGTTTCATGACGCCCCTCATCCATTGCTGATCTGTTTCTATAAGCCAGGATCAGCAGCAGAATACCGAACAGAATCATCGGAAGGCTCAGCAACTGCCCCATCGTCACCCAGTCGAATGCCAGGTAGCCGAGATGGGCATCAGGCATACGCACGAACTCCACCCCAAAGCGGAAGACACCGTAACAGAGAAGGAAGAGCCCCGAAACCGCCATACGCGGTCTGCCTCGGGCGGAAAAAAGCCATAACACCAGAAAGAGCACCACCCCTTCCAGCAGCACCTCATAGAGTTGATTCGGGTGCACCGGCAGTGAGTGGATGCCATCAACGGCAACCCCGGCCCGACTGCAGAGATCACCCGCCTCTACGCAGGGCACCTGCATGCCCCAAGGCAAGCGGGTCACTCCCCCCCAAAGCTCACCGTTGATAAAGTTACCCACACGTCCTGCACCAAGACCAATCGGTATCAGCGGGGCAATAAAGTCCGTGGCCTCAAAAAAGGTTCGCCCATACTTGCGGCCAAAGAGCCACATGGCCATCAACACCCCTAACAGACCGCCATGAAAAGACATTCCCCCTTCCCAAACTTTTAACAGGGTCACAGGATCTTCAATAAAACGGGGGAAACCGTAGAAAAGTGTGTACCCGAGCCTACCGCCCAGCACCACGCCTACTACTATATAGAAAACCAGGTCATCGATTTGCGTGGCCGTCCAGCCGCTACCCGGTTTTTTTGCGCGCACGCGGCCAAGCCACCAGCCGCACCAGAATCCAACCAGGTACATCACACCGTACCAGTGAATTTTGAGCGGTCCCAGTGCAATCAGAACAGGATCGATATCAGGATATGTCAACATTTGTGGATATAACCTCAGGAATAGAATTCATGAACTTTGCCGGAACTAATCGATTTAGCTATCGTCTACCCATAATGATGGTAAAATTATGTGACGTGGTTCCCATTTTTCAGGTTTTCTGGAATGAGATTCACAAAAAATGTGACGGCTTTTCGCAAAGTGTCAAGATTTTGATTCCCCGGCCGTTAAGTAAGTCAGACGATGCAGTACTCCACTTCATCCGAGACCAGGAAGGGATATGACTTACGCACATGCACAACACTTTGAGACTTATATACCAAGAAATATGGAAACACTAGGTTCAAGATTAAGAAGAAAGCGCCGTGAGCGCGGCTGGACCCAGGAAGAACTCGCCTTACGGGCAGGCACTAACCAAGCCGTGATCCAAAAGATTGAAAACGGCAAGAGCCTGCGGCCACGCAAGATCGACGAAATTGCTCAGGTACTGGACGTCAATCCAGCCTGGCTGATGTTCGGCGAGAAATCAGGCCCATCGCTCGACGACGATGCCGTAGAAATCGCAAAAGCCTGGCAGCGGCTTCCTGAACCCATCCGCACGCGGATCAAGCGTAACATTTTTGAGCAGGCGCTGCTCCACTCGTCCAAGAAATAGGGCTAGGTTATCGGGGCGCTTGTGCGCCCCGGCCCGTATTCAAAAGACCGGCAGCACTCTCAGAAAGTAACTCTTCAGGTAGGCTGTCTCCGGAATCGCCGGATGGATGGGGTGGTCCATTCCTTGCTGGCCGCTTTCCAGCAACTGCAAGCTGCGTTCCAGGTGGCGCGCACCCTGCTGTATTCTGCTCAACAGCTTTTCTCCTGACATATGATGCGAGCAGGAGGAGCTGACGAGTACGCCATCCCGCTCCAACACCTGCATGCCAGCCTGATTGAGGCGCCGGTAAGCCAGTTCACCCTCTTTCTGATCCTTGCGACGCTTGATGAATGCGGGCGGATCCAGCAGCACAACATCGAAACGCTCCCTTGCCTGTCGCAGGGCCTTCAACACAGCGAACGCCTCCCCCTGATGGACCTGAATCCGGTCTGCCACGCCATTGCGTTCAGCATTTTGCCCAACCTGCTCCAGTGCAGGCGCCGACAAATCGACACAATGCACTTCCCTGGCGCCATTCCTGGCTGCAGCAACCCCCCAGCTTCCTGTATAGCTACAGACGTCGAGCACCCTTTTGCCGGAAATATATTTAAGCATCCGGCGGCGATTCTCCCGCTGATCGTAAAACCAGCCGGTTTTTTGCCCTTTTTTCAAAGAGATCTGAAACTCTGTGCCGTTCTCCTCCAGAGTCAGCCATTCAGGCACGTCGCCAACCACTGTTTCGATAGTACTTTCCAGACCTTCCACTCCCCTGGTCGAGGTGTCGTTGCGTAACAGCACACCTGCCGGTCTCAGTACTTTCTCCACGGAAGCGACGATCTCGCTCTTGATACGCTCCATACCCGCAGTGGTGATCTGGATCACAACCTGATCGCCATATCTATCCACGATCAGGCCGGGCAGGCCGTCACTCTCACCAAAAACGAGCCGATAGAAGGGAGTGGAGTAGAGCCGTTCACGCAGTCCCAATGCAACTTTCAGACGATGCACCAATAACGACTGGCTCAATGGATGCTCGCGGTCGCGGCTGACGAGCCTTGCACAAATAAGTGAGTGAGCATTTACATACCCGGTGCCCAACCATTTCCCCCGGTGACTGATAATCTCCACCGGCTGGCCCGGCTCAAAATCAGTTAAAGGCGTTGCACTGATATCGACCTCATTGCTGAACACCCAGCAGTGACCAGAGTGCAGGCGGCGCTCACGGTCCTTCTTCAATTTCAGCGGGGCTGGTTTCATGGAATATCTCTTGATGATTGGCCACTTGAGGGGTCAGAGTCAAACCGCATAAAAGTGGGTGGTTAAAACGACCAGTTCAGGCGGTTTGACTCCGACCCCTGAAATAAACAGTAGGCCGGTTCAAGCATAGCGGAACCGGCAATCGCCTGTGCTGTAATGCCCGATCCGCTACGCTTGACCGGGCTTACGCTTACGTTTTAAGTTTCCAGCGCGCCTCGGCTTCATCATCGCTATGACGGGCATCCACCCAGCGACTGCCTTCCGGCGTTGACTCTTTTTTCCAGAATGGGGCACGGGTCTTGAGGAAGTCGATGATGAACTCACAGGCTTGAAACGCCTCTCCCCGATGCGTACTGGCCACAGCCACCAGCACGATAGGATCTGTGGGTTTCATCTCTCCAACCCGATGAACCACCCGACTGCCCAGCAGATCCCAGCGCTGATTCGCCTCATCGACAATCGTTTGCAGCGACTTCTCCGTCATACCCGGATAGTGTTCCAGGGTCATGGTGGAGACCGTTTCGCCTTCGTTGATATCGCGCATCAGGCCGATAAAGCTCACAACACCGCCGATAGCCGGGTTCCCGGCTCGCAGGATGTCGACCTCGATGTTGGGGTCGAAGGGTTCGGACTGGATTCGGATTTCGTTCATGGGCAACATTGACTCAATAGTTCAAAAAACTGTCATTTCGACCATAGGGAGAAATCTCGAGCTACGTAGCACACTGGTTGCAAACCCAACAGGGATCTCTCCCTGCGGTCGAGATGACAACTCCATGAAGAACCATTTCTCATCCTCCGGTCACGGGAGGAAAGAAGGCGACTTCATCACCATCCTGGACTGGCGTATCGGTACCCGTCATCTCCTGATTGAGCGCCATCATCACCGTTTGATCGGCTGCAAAAACATCGGCCCAGATACCGCCCCGCTCTCGAAGGCGCATCAAAACCGCCTCCAGGTCCGCAAGGCCCTCTGCCTCCATCTCCAGGGACGCTTCATCGAGCCGCTCCCGCAAACTGGCGAAAAAGAGCACCTTGATCATGACATCAGCTCATGAAAAGAGAGAAACTGCACCGGATCACCTTTTTTCAACAACTCCAGCTCCGGGATGATCGCCAGCCCGTTGGCCCATGCCACCGAGCTCAAAACCCCTGATGAACGGCTTGGATAGAGCGTGACCACCGCTTCGCCGGATTCGTTGAGTTCCATCCGTGCGCGGGCATATTCACGACGCTTGTCAGGCTTGTTCCAGTCGAAACCCGCCTTGGCGGTCATAGGCATGGGGATTGCACCGTCCATCACGCCCTGGGAGCGCAGGATATAGGGACGCGCAAACACATTGAAGGTCACAAACAGGGAGACCGGGTTGCCGGGTGTTCCGATGAAGGGCGTCTCGCCTATATGTCCAAATGCCAGCGGTTTGCCGGGACGTATCGCGATCTTCCACAGGTCCAACGACCCGAGTTTCTCCACGGCAGGTTTGACGTGATCCTCTTCACCGACGGAGACACCACCTGAGGCGACCACCAGGTCGGCTTGTTCTGCAGCGCGTGCCAAGGCATCACAGGTTGCCTCGAAGGTATCCTCGATGATGCCAAGTTGAATCACCTCGCAGCCCAGCGCCGCCAGCATGCCACCCAGGGTATACTGGTTGGAGTTGTAGATCTGACCGGGACCCAACTCTCTGCCGGGCATCACAAGTTCATCACCGCTGGAGAAGACCGCAACCTTGAGCCGACGAAAGACGGTCAGATCTGCCACTCCGACTGCGGCCGCAAGACCCAGATGCTGTGGACCCAGACGAGTACCGGCGGAGAGGATCTCCTCTCCCTCTTTGATGTCCTCTCCGGCAAGACGAATGTTGGCGCCTGCATTGGGAGCATCGTTGACGACAACGTCATCGCCATCCTGCTCGCAAACCTCTTGAATCACCACCGCATCGGCACCTGACGGCACCGGTGCGCCGGTAAAGATACGCGCCGCAGTACCCCGTTGCAGCGGCTCCCCGGTAGCCCCCGCCGGGATGCGCTGGGAGACCGGCAGGCGGGTGGAGTCATCCTGCAGATCAGCAGTATTAACCGCATACCCGTCCATCGCACTATTATCCCAGGGCGGTACCGTCACCAGACTGGCCACAGGTTCAGCCAACACCCGCCCCAAGGCATCCTCTGTTGCAACCTGTTCCGTTTCCGTCACGGAATGAACACGCGCCAGCAGGAAGTCGAGTGCCTCTTCGATGGGTTTCAGCGCAGGTCCGCTGTGGTGGGATCCGCAGTCACATCCACTCATGGTTCAAACTCCTTACACTTCAAGAAGACGGGGGAACATCTGGGCAAAATTACAGGGCCGCGTACGATGATCGAGTTGCGCCAGCAGGATCTTGTCCCAACCTGTACGACAGGCCCCGGTAGAGCCCGGCAGACAGAAGACCAGGCTACCGTTGGCAAGCCCGGAAATGGCCCTGGACTGAATAGCAGACGCGCCGATCTCCTCCAGAGAGATGGTGCGAAAGAGTTCACCAAACCCCTCGATCGCCTTGTCGAAGAGGGGCATCAGCGCCTCCGGGGTGCTGTCGCGGCCGGTGATGCCGGTACCGCCGGTGCTGATGACGATATGCACATCGGGGTCGGCGATCCAACGCGAGACGATGGCCCGCATCTGATAGACATCATCGGGCACGATGACTTTCTCAACCACATTGTGTCCCGCCTCGACGGCGCGATCCCGCAGGGTATCCCCCGATTTGTCGGTCTCTTCGGTGCGCGAATCCGAGACGGTCAACACCGCAATATTCAGGGGCACGAACCCGGTATCTTCAAAATGTCCACTCATGCTTTATCGGTTTCCTGTTACTGGAATGTGTAGCCGAACGCCTGCTTGAAACGCGCAGCAAACTCTTCGCGGGTAAAGATATGATTCTGGGTACCTGCCTGCTCGATCTTATAGGCCCCCATCAGCGCCGCGATCCGCGCGGTGGTCTCCCAGTCCATCCCGTTCATCAGACCATACAGCAGTCCGGCACGGTAGGCGTCACCACAGCCGGTGGGGTCATTGACCGCACTGACCGGGGCGACCGGGATATCGATACGCTGCTTCTTCGTATAGATGGATGAACCCTCGCCACCCCGGGTGACGATCAGCGCTTCCACCATCTCAGCAAGTTGCTCCGGTGTCTTGCCGGTACGCTCCTGCATCAACTGCAATTCATAGTCGTTGAAGGCGAGCCAGGTGGCCTGCTCGGCAAACCCAAGCAGATTATTGCCATCGAACATAGGCATACCTTGACCCGGATCAAAGATGAACGGTACATCCGCGTCGGCAAACTGTTCGGCGTGATCGATCATACCCTGGCGACCATCCGGAGAGACCATGCCGATGGTGCAGCCCTCGGCCTCAGTGACATCTATCTCATGGGCGTTGTTCATCGCTCCGGGATGGAATGCGGTGATCTGATTGTCATCCTTGTCTGTGGTGATATACGCCTGAGCGGTATAGGCATTCTCGATCACCTTGAGATGCTCACGGCTGATGCCGCACTCATCCATCCACTCTGCATAGGGACCGAAATCCTCACCCACGGTACCCGCCGGTTTTCCGTCTCCACCCAGCATCTTCAGATTGTAGGCGATATTCCCGGCACAACCGCCGAACTCACGGCGCATGTCAGGCACCAGAAAGGAGACATTCAGGATATGCACCTGCTCAGGCAGGATGTGATTTTTGAATTGATCATGGAAGACCATGATGGTGTCGTAGGCGAAAGAGCCACAGATCAGTGCAGACATAGGGTATTCCTGATTTTTGTTAGCCGAACGGGGGGCGTTTGAATAGAAGGCGCTAGTTTATGCGGCGGGGTTGTCAGGGGCAAGGTTGAGAAGGTGACAGGTCACAGGTCACAGGTAACGGGTAATTGGCGGCACGGCCACCTGTAACCTGTAACCTTCAATCATCCCGCCATGCCAAATCCAGATCCCGCGCAGCCCGCACATCATCAAGCCGTCTCACCGGCAGATCATGGGGGGCAGACTTCACCTTCTCAGGATCGTTCTGCGCCTCCTGCAGTATGGCTGTCATAATATCCACGAAGCGATCCAGCTCATCCTGCGCCTCGGTCTCGGTCGGTTCGATCAACAGACACTCAGGCACCAGCAGGGGAAAGTAGGTGGTGGGCGCATGCACACCGAAATCGAGCAGCCGTTTGGCAAAGTCCATGGTATTGACACCCAGCTCCCTGGCCTGCCGCTTCAGGGTTAGGATAAACTCATGGCTGGCTCGCCGCTGTGGATAAGCGGCATCGAAACCAACGTCGGTAAGACGTTTCAGCAGATAGTTGGCGTTGAGGGTGGAGAACTCCGCCACCCGATGCATACCGTCACGGCCTAACAAACGCGCATAGATATAGGCCCGCAGCAACACGCCTGCATTGCCGGCGAAGGCAGATAGCCGTCCAATACTCTCCGGCCGGTTATCTTCGGTCAGCCAGACATAATCCGCGCCATCCTGCGCCACCATCGGTACCGGCAAATAAGGTGCCAGCCGCTCGCTTACCCCCACCGGACCGGCACCTGGGCCACCGCCGCCGTGTGGCGTGGAGAAGGTCTTGTGCAGGTTCATGTGGATGACATCGAATCCCATATCACCAGGACGCACCTTACCGAGGATGGCATTGAGGTTGGCACCATCATAATAGAGCAGCCCGCCAGCCTCATGGACCAAACCGGCGATCTCTTTGATTCGACGTTCGAACACGCCCACGGTGGAGGGATTGGTGAGCATAATGCCTGCGGTCTGCGGTCCCAAAACACCTTTCAGTGCCTCGACATCGATATCACCGTCCGCACCGGTGGGGATCTCCCGCACCTTGTAACCGCACATCACCGCCGAGGCGGGATTGGTGCCGTGGGCCGCGTCCGGCGCCAGAATCTCGTTGCGGGCGTCATCGCCCCTGGCATCGTGATAGGCGCGGATCATCGCCACCCCGGCGAACTCTCCCTGGGCGCCTGCTGCGGGAGAGAGTGAAACCGCAGACATACCGGTCGCCTCTTTGAGCATCTCCTGCAGATCGTACATGCAACCCATGAAACCCTGGCTGTGGGTCTCCGGTGCCAAAGGGTGGCGCGCAAGGAAACCGGGCAGCGAGGCAAGGCTGTTGCTGGCCCGTGGGTTGTACTTCATGGTGCAGGAGCCCAGCGGGTAGAAGTGGGTGTCGATGGAGAAGTTCTTCTGCGAAAGCTGGGTGTAGTGACGCACCACCTGCATCTCGGAGACCTCGGGCATCAGCGCTGACTGGCGGCGGCGAAATTGCTGCGGGAGCCCCTCCATGTCATCCTGTTGCAGCGGTGCCTGGGCAGTTGCACGACGGCCCGTGCGGCTCTTTTCAAAGATCAACATAGTTGTATCACCAATCAGGTTTCAGCTGGCAGGGGGTCTGGATACGTGCGTTGATCACCCGCTCCAGCTTGCTGCGATACTGCTCGATATCCTCATCGCTGCGCATCTCGGTGGCGCACACCAGAACAGCATTGCCGAGCTCGGGATAGTCGGCACTCAAATCGTAACCGCCCAATACGTTGTGGGCCGCCAGGGAACGTAGCGCATCCTTCGTCTCCAGCGGCAGGCGCAGCACACGTTCATGGAAAACCGCTCCCTTAAATACCGGACCGACGCCAGGCAGCGCACTCAAGACTTTGACCAGCTTCGAAGTGTTGGCATGGCAGGCAGCCGCAACCCGCTCCAGGCCTTCCGCACCCAACAGCGACATATGGATGGTCGCCGCGGTGACCATCAGACCCTGATTGGTGCAGATATTGGAGGTCGCCTTGGAGCGGCGGATATGCTGCTCGCGGGCCTGCAGGGTCAGGGTGTAACCCGTCTTGCCGTCGAGGTCGACCGTGCGGCCAATGATGCGTCCCGGCATCTGGCGCACCAGCTTCTGGGTGCAGGTAAGAAAGCCGAAATAGGGACCACCCGACGCCAGGGGCGCTCCCAGGGGTTGTCCTTCACCGCAGCAGATATCCGCTCCCTTTCCCCCCCACTCGCCCGGCGGCTGCAACACCGCCAAAGCCACCGGGTTGGCCACCGCGATTGCCAGCATCCTGTTGGCGTGCGCCCAGTCGGTCAGCTCATCCACCGACTCCAGCACCCCGAAGAAGTTGCACTGGGGAATGACCAAGGCCGCAAAATCCTCACCGGCGTACTGCTCAAGTACCAATGAATCTGTCTGCCCGCTTTCCATATCGAAGGGCAGTTCCACCAACGTTATGCCCTGATTGCGCACGATGGAATGAACAACGCGCCGATAGGCGGGATGCAGTGAGCGGGGTATCAGGATGCGCTTCGACTTGGACTTGCGGTTCGCCCGCACTGCCATCAACACCGCTTCTGCCAGGGCGGAGGCCCCGTCGTAGAGGGAAGTATTGGAGACATCCATGACGGTGAGTGCCGTCATCATCGACTGGAACTCATAGAGCAGTTGCAGGGTGCCTTGACTCGCCTCCGCCTGATAGGGGGTGTAGGCAGTGTAGAACTCCCCCCGGGTGGCAAGCTGCCAGACCGCAGCCGGGATATGGTGGTCGTAGGCACCGGCACCGATAAAACAGAGCGGCTGCCCATCCTGGCGAGCGCGGGCGTTCATCAGACGCCCGACCTCCATCTCCGACATCCCCTGCGGGATCTTCTCCAGCTCGCCACAACGCAAGACTGGCGGAATTTCGTCGAAAAGGGCATCGATATCCGGCGCACCAATGGTCGCCAGCATAGCCTGAATATCAGCTTCGGTATGAGGGATGAACGGCATGGATCAGGACCTGTCTTTAAGTTTCTTCGGCAACCGTGGCATCATAACCCGCCGCATCGAGCAGACCATCCAGGTCCGCCGCGTCAGAAATCTTCACCTTAAAGATCCAACCTTCACCGAAGGCGTCGTCATTGATCGTCTCTGGGGCATCATCCAGTGCTTCGTTCACCGCGATGATCTCACCACTGACCGGACTATAGATATCGGAGGCTGCCTTCACCGACTCCACCACCGCGCACTCAGACCCAGCCTCGACGTTGTCGCCCACCTCGGGCATATCCACGAAGACCAAGTCTCCCAGCAACTCCTGGGCATGGTCGGTAATGCCGATGGTGACGGTGCCGTCACCCTCGTTCTTCACCCACTCGTGGGACTTCGCATAGCGCAGTTCGCTTGGTGTATCACTCATCTCTACTTCCCCGTTCAGTTTTGGAATGTCGTACCGGATTGGAATTCTATAACGAAATGCAGGCTTTGCCATTACGCACGAATGGCGCTTTCACCACTTGCGCCGCCACTCGCTTGCCACGGATCTCCACATCACAGGTTTCGCCGATCCCGGCACTCACCCTGGCAAAGGCGATGGATCGTCCGAGGGTCGGCGCAAAACCGCCGGAGGTGATCTCGCCGATTTCTGTATCTCCGGAGAAGATCTTCAGATGGTTACGCAGTACGCCCCGGCCAGTGAGCAGCAGGCCTACAAAACGACGTTTCTCTTTATCCTCGCGCTGGGCCTCCAGCACATCACGCCCGATAAAACCGCGCTCAGCAGGCTCCCAGGCCACGGTCCAGCCCAACCCGGACTCCAGCGGCGAGACGTTCTCGTCCATGTCGGAGCCGTAGAGATTCATCCCCGCCTCGAGTCGCAGAGTATCCCTCGCACCCAAGCCGCAGGGGGCGACGCCTGCATCCGCCAAGGCCTTCCAGAAACCGGCCGCTGCGTTCTCCGGCAGCATAATCTCGAAACCATCCTCGCCGGTATAACCGGTGCGGGCGATAAACCAGCCATCACTGGGGGCTGCATTGAAGGGCTTGAGTGCCGCGACGTTTTCGCGCATCTCCTCAGGAAACAGGGGCAGTGCCTTCTCCCGCGCATTCGGCCCCTGTACAGCAATCATCGCCAAATCGCGCCGTGGCTTTATCTGCAGATCGAAGTCCTCAGCCTGCTTACTCAACCAGGCCAGGTCCTTCTCCGTGGTGCCGGCATTGACCACCATCCGATACCAGTCGTCCCGCAGAAAGTAGACGATCAGGTCATCGACCACGCCGCCTTGCTCGTTCAACATGCAGGAGTAGAGCGCCTTGCCGGAATCCTTGAGCCGCTCGACATCGTTGGCAAGCAAACGCCGCAGATAGGGACGTGCGTCCGGCCCCTCCAGATCGACCACGGTCATGTGGGAGACATCGAACATGCCGGCATCCCGGCGCACCTGATGGTGCTCCTCTTTCTGTGAACCATAGTGCAGCGGCATCTCCCAGCCACCAAAAGGGACTAGGCGGGCGCCCATCGACTTGTGAGCCCCATGGAGGCAGGTCTGTTTGTCCATCGCGATCTCCAGATCATAAACGCAAAAGGGCGGCGCTGAACTGCTGTTCTGCGCCGCCCCTCTGTCCAAAACCTGAGAGTTTGCAGCCACTGGCCGCTGCCCCGTCGGTGGGTCTAATGACCGCTCTCCAGAGTCGACCCTAGTCCCCGCGGTCCTTTTGCCTGAGCGATTCCGGGCGGATTGCGCCTTCGGCGTCGGTGAAACCGATCTCTCCCACGGGGGTTGGTCGAGGGTTGAACTATACCGTCCTGCCTGATGAATTGCCAACCGCCAGCTCCACTGCACTCGAACCAACCGGTCTTTGTTGAGTCATCGCCTCCCCATATTTCAGCCACCGGCGCAAAAGCTGATAAATATCAGAAAATCACTCCATTTAGCAGTTTTTTACCCCGATTTACGAAAAACGCTCAAGAAACAGGACACGCCTCCGATAGCCCTCTTAAGTAGCCGGTGAGACCAGCAGGGATATCTATAGTCATACCGGATAAAGCGCGTCTTTATTCGAGGAAATCACGAAATGAAATTTATAGCCAACCTGAAACTCTCCCACAAACTGGCACTCATGGTGCTGGTCCCGCTGATTGTGATGATCGGATTTGCATCCACCCAATCGATCTCTGCCTTCTCGTTGCGCCAGACCACTGTCCAGCTGCAAACCATGAGCGAACTGAGTGTCAATATCAGCAACCTGGTGCATGAATTGCAGAAAGAGCGCGGCATGACCGCCGGCTTCATCGGTAGCGGAGGCAAAAAATTTGGCGACACCATCAAAGGTCAGCGCCAGGAGACGAACAATAAACTCGAAGTACTGAAACACTTCCTTTCCGGGTTCGACAGTTCCGCACTGGGAGCGCAGTTCCAGGACAACCTGGGAAAAACACTGGAGCGCCTGGGTCAGCTTGAGAATAAACGCAACGCGGTCGACGCTTTTACCCTCAAACTCGGTGACGCCCTGGGCTACTACACCGGCAACAATGCGGCATTGCTCGGACTGATCACCACACTGTCCACCCTCAGCCCCGAAGAGGAGCTGGCTATCATGACCGCAGCCTATGCAAACTACCTGCAGGGCAAGGAGCGGGCCGGCATAGAACGTGCGGTCCTCGCCAATGTATTCGGTAAAGGCCAGTTTAGCGGTGGCCTGTTCAATAAATTCATGTCTCTGATCACCGTACAGAACACCTACCGGGACGTCTTTCTCTCCCTCGCAAAAGAGGAGAACAGAGCGCTCTATGAGAACACCCTGCAGGGTGAATTCATCGATGAGACCGAGCGGATGCGCAAAACCGCCATCGATAACGCCTCGTCCGGCAGCTTTGGAATCGATGCGCTCTACTGGTTCAAGATGCAGACAGGCAAGATCAACCTTCTGAAAAAGGTAGAAGACCAGCTCGCGGTGGGATTGGGTATAAAAGCCGATGAACTCAAGGCCGGTGCAACCACGGAGTTGGCGATCTCTCTGCTGGCCGCACTACTGGGGCTTGTGGTATCCACTGGTCTTGGGATCTATGTCGGACGCGGCGTCCGGGAACAGTTGGGCGGAGAACCCGGCCATATCGAAGAGATCGCCAAGCGCATCGCGAACGGCAGCCTCGACATGAAACTGCCGTCTGCAGGGGCAACCGGCATATACGCCGCCATGATCACCATGCAACAGCGGCTGTCGGAAGTCATCGAAAGAGACATTCAGTCTATCGTCGACTCTGCACGCGCCGGCGATCTGAGCAGAAGGGTTCCACTGGAGGGCAAGCAGGGGTTTTATGAAAAACTCAGTTCCGGTGTCAACGACCTGGTGGAAGTCAGTGAGAATGTTATCGACGACACCCAGCGGGTATTTGGCGCGCTCTCCCGGGGGGATCTGAATGAACGTATCGAACGGGAATACAAAGGCTCTTTCGACCAGCTGAAACAGGATGCCAATGCAACCATCCTCAAGATCCAGGAGGTGATAGAGGGAGACATACAGTCACTCGTGGATGCGGCCCGCTCCGGTGACCTGAATCAGCGTATCCAGTTCGACAACAAGCAGGGTTTCTTTGCGACATTGAGTGGAGGCATCAACGAACTGATCGATTCCGTGGAAAATGTTTTCAGTGATATTGCCCAATCCATGCACGACATGGCCAAAGGTGACCTGACCAAACCGATCACGAGAAACTATCAGGGTACTTTCGATGACCTGAAGCAGGACATCAACAAAACCATGGCCAATCTGGAGCAGATAATTACCCAGTTACGTGAATCGGGCGAGGTGATCACCACCGCCTCGGGCGAGATCTCCTCCGGCAACAACAACCTCTCATCCCGTACCGAACAGCAAGCCAGTTCACTGGAGGAGACAGCCTCCAGCATGGAAGAGCTGACCAGCACGGTAAGGAACAATGCCGACAACGCACAACAGGCCAATCAACTGGCCGCCAACGCACGTCGTACCGCAGAGACAGGCGGTGAAGTGGTGAGACAGGCGGTTGAGGCCATGGACGCCATCAACCAATCAAGCAGCAAGATCGCTGAGATCATCGGCGTCATCGATGAGATCGCCTTTCAGACCAATCTGCTGGCCCTCAACGCCTCCGTCGAGGCAGCCAGAGCCGGTGAACAGGGGCGGGGTTTTGCTGTTGTTGCCACAGAGGTTCGCAACCTGGCTGGCCGGAGCGCAACGGCAGCCAAAGAGATCAAAGAGCTGATCCGGGACAGCGGAGAGAAGGTAAAAGTGGGCGCAGAACTGGTCGACCAGTCCGGTGAAAACCTGGATGAGATCGTCAATGGCGTAAAAAAGGTCGGGGACATTGTCTCCGAGATCGCCGCCGCAAGTCAGGAGCAGTCTGCCGGTATCGACCAGGTCAACATGGCGGTAACCAGCATGGACGAGGTGACCCAGCAGAATGCCGCACTTGCGGAAGAGACCTCCGCCGCAGCCGCCTCGATGAGCGAAAAAGCGCAGGAGATGGATCAGCTGATGGGTTTTTTCACAGTCTCCAGATAAACGGAGTTACCGGTTTATTAACTCGGGTTTATGGGTTCAAACCATCCTGAAAAGATGAAGTGTAGTAATGGTGCGCACAGCGCACCCTACGTTCTGCAACCAGTGTGAATCAGATTGCAGGATCTACATTCCCAAGCCCGTCATACTGTGCTTCCCTCACATTTCTTCTCAGTAGTTTTTCCGTAGACTGCCGCTAATTGATTAGATACCCAGCTGCATTTGGAGGTCTTAATGTACAAACGTATCGCGCTTTCCGGTCTCTCTTTTTCCCTTATACTCCTGCTGCTCGCAGGGTGTGGCGGCGGTGACACAGGCACCACAACCGCCAGCCGATTGGATCTTGGCATTACCGACGCGCCGGTAGATGGCGCCGACGCGGTGTGGGTCGAATTCAGCGAGATTGTCATTCAACCTGCCGACGGTGCACGCATCAACATTCTGATGGAGGATGTGGACGGCAACCCCACCCCCAAAAGCATCAACCTGCTCGACCTGCAGGGTGGGGTACGGGATATGCTGTTGGACGGTTATGAGCTTCCCGCAGGCCAATACAGCTGGATCCGTCTCATGGTCAACGCTGAAGCCGACGGTGTACTTGATTCCTATATCGAACTTCCCGGCCCATTGCAGTATGAACTCCAGGTACCCAGTGGATCTCAGACAGGGCTTAAGATAAACACCGGCTTCGAGATTTTAGAGGGTGATACCAACGATCACACCATCGATTTCGACCTGCGCAAATCAGTGCATCAGCCCAATGGGCAGGTGGGGCCTTTGGGACCGGTCTATTTCCTTCGCCCCACCCTACGCCTGGTGAAAACAGCTACCACCGGCACCATTTCAGGCACTGTCGATCCCGTCGTCTTTGCGGATGAGGCCTGTAACGGCAACACAGTGGGTTACGCTGTGTATGTCTTTAGCGGCGCCGGTGAAAACCCCGTTGATGTCAACGTCAACGATCAGACAATAAACAACCCGGTTACCACCGCTGCCATCTCCGACGACGGCAACTTCACCTACACTGCCGCCTACCTGAACGGGGGGACATACACGGTGGCTGCAACCTGTGCGGCTGACCAGGACGACCCGGAACTGGACAATCAACCGGGCAATCAGCAGGCCAATCTCGAGGTTACCTTTGTCGGCACTGCTGACGTCAACGTCACCGCAGGCGCTGAGACACTGCATCCTATTCCCTGATTCATGCGGATCGACTGCTGCAGGTCGGGTTAGATGCGCGTTGCTTCGAACCTGGATTTTACCACCAGACTTTGCGCGCATCGTAACCCGACAAATTGTCGTCGGGTTACATCGCGCACAGAATGTAATACCGGATTGAAGCTTTGTACCGCTGCGCGATTAACCCGACCTACGTTCTGTTGATCTGTCCCAATCGCGCTGTGCCAGCTTTGGCAACTCCCCCACCATCCCCATCGCCCGCCGCACTACGAGCTGTTTGAGCGGACCTGAGTTATCCACCAGACTCAACCCCAGGTTGCGAGCCAACTTGAGGGGCGATACTTCGTTGCTGAAGAAACGTTTGAAAAAATCCATGGCGCCGAGCATGCCCATGTTCGCCCCTTTACGCGCCCGCTCATAACGTCGCAGGGTAGCCAGCGAGCCGATTTGACGTCCAGCCTGCCTGGCCTCAATCAACACCTCCGCCAATTGTGCCGCATCGAGAAAGCCGAGATTCACACCCTGTCCAGCCAGAGGATGGATAGCGTGTGCGGCATCCCCCACCAGGGCCAGCCCTTCACGAATATAGGTCTCCGCATGCCCCAGGCGCAGGGGGAATGCCGCTCTTGGCCCCACCTCAAGCACATCACCCAGCATTCTCTCACTTGCCTGGGTCAGCTCCCGGCAGAAGTCCGCGTCGTCCAGCGCCATCAACTCCCTTGCCAGCAGGGGTGAGGTCGACCAGACGATGGAGCAACGGCCGTCATCGATGGGCAGAAACGCCAGAGGGCCGGTGGGCATGAAACGCTGCCAGGCGGTGTTCTGATGATGCAAGACGGGGCGCACGGTGGCGACAATGGCGTGCTGATCATAGTCCCAGCCACGGGTGCCGATCGCCGCCATCCTGCGGATCAGGGACTCCCGCCCGTCCGCGCCCACAACCAATTTTACCTGCAGAGAGGTGCCGTCCTTCAGTCTCACTGAAGGCCTCGGTCCCATTTCGAGGTCAGCCACTTCAGCCGGACAGAGCCGGGTGACATTGTCATAGGTTGCCAGCCGTTCCCAGAGCGCCCGCTGGGTGACCCTGTTCTCCACGATATGGCCGAGATTGGACTCCCCGACGTCGTGACAGCTGAAGTGGATGCTGCCGTTGCCCCCCGCGTCCCAGACATGCATGTCGGTATAGGGGGAGACGCGTTTTTCGCACATGCGATCCCAGGCGCCCAGGTTTTCCAGCACCTGCTGGGAGGCTCGCGTAAGGGCGGAGACCCGCAGATCAACCTCATCATCCGGCCAGTCGGTTTGCGGCTCACGCAACTCCAGCACGCAGACATCGAAACCGGCATCGGCCATGGCGCAACCAAGGGCGCTGCCCACCATGCCACCACCCACGACAATCAGATCAAAGCTGTCTCGTTGTTCAGACAAGGGGTATACCTCGCGCCAGTCGCGGCAGCCGCCCGTTTAACCCCATGAACTGACGCGCCACCAGATGTTTCAACCCTGGGGCGCTATCCAGCCCAAGCAGCGCGACATTGCGCGCCAGACGTAACGGGGTCAGAGGATTGGCAAACAGGCGGGCCAGAGTATCGGTAATCATAGCCACCGCATTCTGATCCCGCCGCCGCCAGTCGACATAACGCTGCAACAGATCCATGCCGCCGGGATCACCCTGCTCTGCGGACACGTCAGCCAGAAGATCGGCAAGGACAGCAACGTCGCGAATCCCAAGATTGAAACCCTGGCCGGTAACCGGGTGCACCGTATGCGCGGCATTGCCGATCAATGCTATACGGGGACGCACATGCTCATTGGCCTGTCGCAGCTTCAGAGGATAGGCAAAGCGTTTGCCACACTTTGTCAGATGTCCCAGACGATAACCAAAGCGAGCCTGCAAACGTTCCAGGAAAGCGGTTTCGTCCAGCGCCATCAGCTCAGTGACCTGATCATCTTTTGCCGTCCACACCAGAGAGCTACGCCCTTCAGTCATAGGCAACATCGCCAGGGGGCCGGTATCGGTAAACCGTTCATAGGCGACACCCTGGTGAGGCCGTTCGGTGGTAATATTGGCAATGATGGCAGTCTGGCCATAGGCCTGCTCTTTGGATGAAATCGCCAGGCGACCTCTTACCGCTGAATCGCCGCCATCCGCTGCGACCAACAGCGCTGTCCTCACGCGCCTCACCTCGCCTGCCTCCTCCAGATTCACCTCTACGAAATCATCAGAAACGGAAAAGCTTTTCAGACTCGCAGGACAGAGCAGATCGACATCAGGCTCCCGTTCCAGATCCTTGAGCAGGGCCTGTCCCAAAGCGCGGGCAGTGGCGACATAACCCAGCGCCTCCACAGCCTCACCGCGATTGTTGAGCCGGGCAAAACCGAAGTGGCCACGATCAGAGATATGGATATCGGAAATCGGTTCCGCCTCACCGGAGAGACCTTCCCAGACCCCCATACCCTGAAGTATCAATCGGGTCCCCCAGGAGAGGGCGATTACCCGGTCGTCATAGCTCGGCTGGAGATCGGAGTTGAAGGGCCAGGCCTCTACCACACCGATCTTCAACCCCAGCCCATTAATGGAACGGGCAAGACTGGCGCCCACCATTCCGCCACCGATAATAAGAATATCGTAGTCGTCAGCCATTCAAGATGCCATCAGGGTTTCGAGTTCGGCCACCGTCTTGGGCGTATCCTTTGTCAGCAGATCACAACCGTCCTTCGTCACCAACACATCGTCTTCAATCCTGATGCCGATGTTCCACCACTTCTTCGCCACGCCTTTGGTGCCGGATGGGATATACAATCCCGGCTCGATAGTCAGGACCATACCCGGTTCGAGCAGCCGCCAGGCTCCATCGACCTTGTAATCCCCCACATCGTGCACATCCATACCGATCCAGTGACCGGTGCGGTGCGGATAGAATTTCTTGTACTTCTCTTCACGGATCAGCTTGGGTACTGAACCTTTAAGAATGCCCAGCTTGGCCAGGCCCCGGGTCATGGTGCGCACTGCAGCCATGTGGGGATCGTTCCAGTGGTTACCCGGCTTCACCTTGGCGATGGCTGCCTCCTGCGCTGCTAACACCAGTTCATAGAGTTGCCGTTGGGGTTCTGTAAAAACGCCATTCACCGGATAGGTGCGGGTGATGTCGGAGGCGTAACACTCCAGCTCACAACCAGCGTCGATCAACAGCATGTCGCCGTCGCTCAATCGGTCCCGGTTATCGATATAGTGCAATACACAGGCGTTGCCACCGCTGCCAACGATAGGCGTATATGCCTGTTCACGTGTGCCGAGACGGCCACACTCGGCAAGGAACTCCGCCTCCAGCTGATACTCCCAGGCACCCGCACGACAACTCTTCATCACCCGTTTGTGCGCCTTGGCGGATATCTTCGCCGCCTGCCGCATCACCTTGATCTCGGAACGGCTTTTATAGAGCCGCATCTCATGCAGATAGTGATCGAGGGCGATGATCTCCATCGGCCCCTGGCCACCACTGCGGGATTCGCTTCGAATCTGATTGATCCACTCCAGCAGGCGCTTGTCCAGATCCGGACTGCAACCCATGGCATAAAAAACACGGTCGGTCTGCTCCAGCATGCGCGGCAGGATGTCATCGAGATCGCCGATAGGGAAAGAGTCGTCTGCATCGTAATTGTCGCAGGCGCCCTCCTGGCCGGCCCGCGGACCATCCCACTGTTCCATCTTGGGATCACGTTCGCGATTGAAGAGGATATACTCAGCCTGCTTTCTACCGGGAATCAGAACCGCAACTGCTTCCGGTTCAGGAAAACCGGTGAGATAGAAAAAATCACTGTCGGGACGGTAATGGTAGTGCACATCACGGTTGCGCACCTGTAGCGGTGAGGTCGGCAGGATTGCGATACTGCCCGGACCCATGATGCGCATTAATTCACGACGACGCCGCTTGAACTCACTCGCTATCATTACCCTTCTCCCGCTTGCCGGTCAGTGCCTCCCGGATCAGTAACACCGCCACCCGCAGAAACTCCTCCAGCTCGACATAGGCCAGTTCAGCCTCCTCACCCGGTTCAATATCTTCATGGTCGAGGCGGGTAAATTCAGTGAGATCCCGAATCGCTTCTCCTGCCTCATCTTTCAACTGGGCTTCAGTGATACCCGCCAGCCCCAATCCATAGAGATAGCCCTGACACCATTCACTCAATGCCTTGGCGCGCACCTCGATCTCCAGTTCGTCATCCGGCAGAAACGGTGTGAAATTCAGCTCTTCCCCTTCGATGTAACCCTGGGTCGACTGATAGAGCTGGCCCAGCAACTGCCTGGCTTCAACCACCAGAAGATCATCATCCGAGCGATCTTTGAACAGTTCGACAAACCAAGCGGCATGGGCATCAGAATGACCGGCACAGAGTATGCCGCTGATCACCCCATGAATCTCACTCGCGCCAACATCCAGGCCGATGGATTGCAGAACCTGATCAAAGCGTTCGAATTGGGGCATTGCCGGAGTATCGTTCATGCAGATTTTCTTTACTTAACCTAATATTGAAGAAGAATCATAACATGAGCTGTAAAGATTGACCGTTCCCTGAGCGCCCTCTATATTGGGCAGCATGATCGAAGATGAGATGAAAGAGAGCACAGAACTCGACCTCAGAAAGCTTGAGCTTCAGATTGAAGAACTCATCCGGGCCTGCGCCTATCTGAAAGATGAGAATAAATCCCTGCGCGCCCGCCAGGATAGCCTGGTGGCGGAACGCGCCTCTCTGATCGAGAAGACTGAACTCGCCCGCACTCGAGTCGAGGCGATGATCACCCGCCTGAAGTCCATGGAAGCCCCCCAGTGAGTGAGACACAGATCCCCGTCACCGTCCTGATTTTGGATAAGGAGTATCGCGTCACCTGCGAGCCAGTGGAACGTGAGTCTCTGATCGACACCGCACGCTTTCTCGATGACAAGATGCGAGACATCCGTAAAGCGGGACGGGTCATCGGCACCGAACGCATCGCTGTCATGGCCGCGCTCAATATTGCCCACGAACTACTGGAGCAGCGCAACAGCAAATCCAGCGATGTGCAGAATATCTCCCGCCGCATTCAAAATTTGCAGGAGAAGATAGAGATCGCGCTGAATTCAAGCAACCAACTGGAACTTTGACCCATTTAGGTTTAGCCTATAGGTAGATGACCCCTGCCGTGTTCGTTAGTGACCCGGGTATTTTCTTGAGCCTAATTAGTGCCCTGGGAACAAAATGCCGATGCCGGTGTGCATGTCCGCCTCGTAGCGGGAAGCCTGAAGCATCCCTGCTGTTCCCACTTGAACCTACCGGTTCAAGAACAATGGTTTGCGACGGCACATGTGGGGGTTGTCTCTTTCAAATCACTCCCCTGCTCCGATGAACACGAAAGCGCTGCGCCACCTGGCCCGCACCCGACGGCGCCAATTGAGCAATCAGACACGCAAAGCCCACAGCCTGCAGCTGAATCGCCTGGCTTCTGCATATACAGCATTCAGACACAGCCACCGCATCGCTTTCTATTTTGCTGCTGACGGAGAGATGGACCCAGCTCCTCTGGTGAAGCACGCACGCCATTCCGGTAAGCGTTGCTTCTTCCCCGTCCTGCGCAACCGCCCATCGAGCTCCCTTTGGTTCGCGGAACATAAAATAGAAGGCCGACTGAAAAACAATCGATTCGGAATCCCCGAACCAGCATCACACCATAAACATATTTCCATGCCCTGGGGGCTTGACCTGATCTTCGTTCCACTGGTTGCTTTTGACACCCAAGGTAACCGGCTTGGAATGGGGGGCGGCTTCTATGACCGCACACTCGCATTCAGAAAAAATCGTCATCACTGGCCCGGACCAAAACTGGTTGGACTTGCCCATGAGTGTCAAAGGGTCGATGGCCTTCAAGCGAAACCGTGGGACATACAGCTGGATGCGATCATTACCGAGCAGAAAGTTTATTCGTTTCGATAGCAAGAATATTTTCACTGAATGCACACTAAGTACAATCAACTATGCTAAATCATCCAACAAAACAATAAGACCTGCTTTAAGCACTCGACTTCATAAACATCATATCCAACTCACTCTTGTCTTCAGTGCTAAGTCACAAACAACATTCACCACCACTTATAACAGTCATCTTTAATTAACGCTAAAGCGTGTGATTTCACTCTCATCCTCAACTTAAACTCAAGCAACAGACTGTATTAAATAAGAAAAAACGTATTTATTCTGGATTTTTTTTCAAGCTGACTTATACTCAGTGCATCATATGGGGTAGATGTCTCTGGAGGACACATTATGGCGAAGAAAAAAACCGCCAAAAAGAAGACCGCTGTAAAGCGGAAAGTTTCCACCACCAAAAGAGTAGCAGCCAAGAAAAAAGCATCTACCAGGAAAAAGTCGGTAGCCAAAAAGAGCGCCTCAAAGAAAAAGGCAGTCACTAAGAAGAAGGTTGCTGCCAAAAAGAAGACAGTGAAAAAGAGAACCGCCAAGAAAAAGGTTGCTGCCAAAAAGAAGACGGTGAAGAAGCGAGCCGCCAAGAAAAAAGTTGCTGCCAAAAAGAAGACGGTGAAAAAGCGAGCCGCCAAGAAAAAGGTTGCAGCCAAAAAGAAAACGGTGAAAAAGCGAGCCGCTAAGAAAAAGGTTGCAGCCAAAAAGAAAACGGTGAAAAAGCGAGCCGCCAAGAAAAAGGTTGCAGCCAAAAAGAAAACGGTGAAAAAGCGAGCCGCCAAGAAAAAGGTTGCAGCCAAAAAGAAGACAGTGAAAAAGAGAGCAGCTCGGCCGCGCAAGGTCACACCGCGCAAAAAAACCACCAATAAATAGGGTCGATCTGATCACCACCTAAAAAAACGCCCCATGATTCATGGGGCGTTTTTTACATCCCTGCAAAAAAACGCGTCAATCAACACCCGCAAATAGTTGATATGCTGGATTATCACTCTCTTCCCAAAAAGTGTAACCCAGGTCTTTCAGCATTTTCCTGAAATCACCTTTTTCACCCGATGGAATCTGTATACCCATTAGTACACGTCCATAGGCTGAACCGTGATTTCGATAGTGAAACAAACTTATGTTCCAGCGTTTGCCAAGGTTGGCAAGAAAATAGAGTAAGGCACCAGGGCGCTCAGGAAATTCAAACCGCACCAGCATCTCGTTTTCAACACCCTTGGCATGTCCACCCACCATGTAGCGGATGTGTAGTTTTGCAGTTTCATTGTCGGTCATGTCGACAATGGGATAGGATTTCTTCTCAAACCTGGCAACCAACTCCTCCCTCTCCCGATCCCCGTCGCTCAATTCCACACCGACGAATATCTGTGCGGTTCGGTCACTGGCATAACGATAGTTGAACTCAGTGATACTGCGTTTGCCTATTACTTTGCAAAACCGATGAAAGCTTCCCGGCTGCTCAGGAATCTGCACCGCAAAAAGCGCCTCTCTGCGTTCGCCGAATTCCGCTCGCTCGGCAACATGGCGCAGACGATCAAAATTGATGTTGGCACCGCTCTCTATGGCGATCAGGTCAGTCCCTTTGATGCCTTCGCGCTTCACATATTTTTTCAACCCCGCAACCGACAGCGCACCAGCAGGCTCAGCTATAGTTCTCGTGTCGTCAAAAACGTCCTTTATCGCAGCACATATCTCATCTGCATTGACCAAAATCACCTCATCCACAAGCTTGCGGGCCACACGAAAACTCTCTTTTCCTATCTGCCTGACCGCCACGCCATCCGCAAATATTCCCACCTGCTTAAGTTTGACCCTGCGCCCAGCCTCCATCGCCCGATAAAGTGTCGGCGCATCATCCGGCTCAACTCCGATAATCTTCACCTCGGGCCGTACATATTTGACATAGGATGCAATCCCGGCAATCAACCCCCCACCGCCCACCGGAACAAAGATTGCCATCGGCGGCTCCGGATGCTGCCGCAACAACTCCATCCCGATCGTGCCCTGACCCGCAATCACCTCCGGATCATCAAAGGGGTGAATGTAGGTCAATCCCTTCTCCTCCGCTAACTTCTGGGAGTGGGCATAGGCTTCATCATAGGAATCCCCGGCCAATACGATTTTTGCTCCAAGGTTACGTACTGACTGCACTTTGATGGGCGGCGTCGTACGCGGCATGACAATAAGCGCCTGAATTTTCAGCTTGCGGGCCGACAGAGCAACACCCTGGGCATGATTTCCAGCCGATGCAGCAATGATCCCTTTCCCCCTCGCCTCCGGCGAAAGGCTCTGGATCTTGTTATAGGCGCCTCTCAATTTGAATGAGAAGACCGGCTGCAGATCCTCCCGCTTCAAAAAGACCCGGTTCTCCATCCTCGCAGAGAGCAGCGGAGCAAGATCCAGAGGCGTCTCATGTGCCACATCGTAGACCCGCGCACGGAGGATTTTTTCTATATATCGTTGAGGCATTATTCTATTCCAGTGTGAGATTGCCGCACCTGACATGTAACTGTTCAGCACAACTCAATGTAGCTCGGGTTAGTCGCACGTTCGCACAGGGTCCAAATACGGCACTGCAGATTGCGCGCGAAGTTTGGCAACAAAATGATAGTTTGCAGCAATGCGCATCTAACCCAACCTACAAAAAAGCACATTTTCAGGACCAAGCTGAATAGTTACCCTGACATCAATGAGGTGCATCGGTATGATAACCCCCAAAATCCGATAAACGTTAGATAATATCGACAAAGCAGTCAGCCGGGCTTCCAATCCGAATCCCACAACTTGCAGTCGTTAGTTAAGGAGTTAGCGCATGAATGCAGACGACATGAAAAAAATGGCCGCAGAGGCCGCATTGGAGTATGTCGATGGCGGCATCGTCGGGGTAGGTACCGGTTCAACAGTCAACCATTTCATCGACTACCTTGCCACCATCAAGCATAAAATTGATGGCGCAGTTTCAAGCTCCGAAGTTTCGACCGAGCGCATGAAGGGACACGGCATTCCGGTAATGGATCTTAACGCTGCAGGAGAACTCGATATCTATGTGGATGGCGCAGATGAATCCGATCACAATCTGGCCCTCATCAAGGGCGGTGGTGGCGCGTTGACCCGCGAGAAGATCGTCGCGGGCGCCAGCAGAAAGTTTGTCTGCATCGCAGACGGTAGCAAACTTGTGGACATACTGGGCAAGTTCCCCCTGCCGGTGGAGGTCATCCCCATGGCCCGCAGTCATGTGGCCCGCCAACTGGTCAAGCTTGGCGGCACCCCGGTCTGGCGCGAAGATTTCACCACCGACAACGGAAATGTCATCCTGGATGTTCACAATCTGGAGATCATGAAACCCATCGAGATGGAGAACCGCATCAACGCCATCGCCGGCGTAGTCACCACCGGTCTCTTTGCCATGCGCGGTGCAGACGTATTGATCCTTGGCACCGGGGACGGCGTCAAGACAGTGCTGCCCAAATAAGAGGGCCGAGGTTGATAGGGCCAAGGGCCGAGGATCGGAATCTTGATCCTCGGCCCTTTTTTCTTGGGGCAAAAAAAACGGGGCCCGAAGGCCCCGTCTTCAACCACTCACTAAGTAAGACTTAGAAGTTGTGGTTCAGCTGCAGAGAAAGAACGCTGCTGTCGGTGCTGGGTGCACCAGCTGCGTCGTCTACGTCACGAGCATTGTAGAGAACCTGTGCATCGGTACGCTTGCTGAAGCTGAACTGGTAGCCGATAGCATAAGTATCGAAGTCGGTACCTGCAGTGTTGTCGAAGTCAGCAGAACCGTACATGCCCTTGATGCGGTGCATGCCCATGTCGTACGCGCCAGACAGCTGGTAGGTCTTCTTGTCCTCATTGGCGCTACCACCGATGTCGGAACGCGTCTCGTAAACACCAGTCACGCTGATGTTGTTCCAACCCAAAACGCCGCCGCCGATGCGGAACTGAGTCTCGTTCTCAGCAGGTGCGCCGAAGTTATCTTCATCAAGCTGCTCGTAAGCGATGGCACCGTAGAAGGGGCCATTGCTGTACATACCAGCGATGGAGTAAGCATCCTGGAAGTCTTCGGTAGCCAGAGTCTGTACGACTGCACCGGCAACGGTGAAACCAGAGAAAGAGGGAGAGATGTATGCGATGGCGCCGTCAACGCGACGATCCATGAACAGGTTGGTGTGGTTGCCGCCCTGATCGTAGTCAGCTGCGGTATCTGCGAACAGATCCAGCTTGCCGGTGGACATCTTCAGAGGGGTGTCGTGACGACCGGCAACAGCGGTACCGAAACCACCAGCCAGACCAACGAAAGCGTTACGGCCGCTCCAGTTGAATGCAGAACCTGCAGCCATGCCGAACTCCATCTGGTAGATGGCCTTCAGACCGTTGCCCAGATCTTCGGAACCCTTGATGCCGAGACGGGAAGCCTGGTCCTGCATGCCCCATGCATCGATATCAGAATCGTGAGTCCACTTGTCAGAAGCAACACGAACCTTACCGTAGATGGTGGAATCAGCCATGGCAACCGCGGGGGCAACCAGAGCAGCAGCAATTGCGAAAGAAAGGATTTTCTTCATTTTTAAAAAACTCCAAGATGAGTTAGGAATAAATTCTGTACGTTCGCTGACAATATTAGATAAGCCCGCTCTGTATTGCAAGTCTTTTTTGTAAAAAAATCACATGTGGTAATTTTGTTGTAAAATAAACACATCACACCTAAGACAAGCAATTAAAATCCAATGATTCCGTGAGTTACCATCATTTCCTCGAATTCCCAATATAATTTATCCAACAACATCTTTCCGGCATCATGCTCACTTTTTCCTCAGGCACGCTAAAAACAAGCCTTGTGACCTAAATTGCAAATGGGAAAAATAGGGCCGAGGATCGCCACCTTGGCCCTTGGCCCTTGGCCCTTGGCCCTTGGCCCTTGGCCCTTGGCCCTTGGCCCTAAAATAAAAAAACCCGCCAAAGCGGGTTTATTTTATTGGCTGGGGATAGAGGACTCGAACCTCTACAAACGGAGTCAGAGTCCGTTGTCCTGCCATTAGACGAATCCCCAGTAAACTGGCGTTCCGGCGATATGCCTGAACAGAGTCGGATCAGCGCTTGGAGAACTGAGGACGCTTGCGCGCCTTGTGCAGACCGACTTTCTTACGCTCGACCTCACGGGCATCACGCGTCAGGAATCCGGCTTTGCGCAGACCAACATGAAGCGACTCGTCGAATAGATCAAGTGCACGCGCTATGCCATGACGAATGGCGCCCGCCTGGCCAGTAGTGCCACCGCCTTTTACGGTGACCATGATATCAACCTTGTCGAGTGTTGCGGTGACGTCCAGAGGTTGACGCACGACCATACGCGCTGTTTCACGACCAAAATATTCGTCCAGGGGACGACTATTGACAACGATGCTGCCGCTGCCGGAGGTCAGGAAGACCCGGGCTGCTGAACTTTTGCGGCGGCCGGTGCTGTAATGAATATCTGCCATCGGTTTTACCTGATGAAAATGGTGATCAGATGTCCAGCGGCTGTGGCTGCTGGGCCTGATGAGTGTGTTCGGGACCTACAAAGACGCGCAGCTTCTTGAACATGGCGCGGCCCAGAGGATTCTTAGGCATCATGCCCTTGACGGCATGCTGAATCACCCGCTCCGGCGCCTTGTCCAGCAGCTTTTCCAGGCTGATCGACTTAAGGTTGCCTATATAACCGGTGTGATGGTGATATATCTTGCCCGACATCTTGTTGCCGGTCACATGGATCTTCTCCGCGTTGATTACAACGACGTAATCCCCGGTGTCCACATGAGGGGTATATTCAGGCTTATGCTTACCGCGCAGGCGGCGAGCAATTTCAGTGGAGAGGCGACCGAGCGTCTTGTCGGTTGCGTCCACGAGGTACCAGGTGCGGCGTACCTCAGCCGGTTTTGCACTAACGGTTGTCATACCGAGTCGCTCCAATGGAGAACTATTATCGTCCGAAAAAGACGGCGAATAGTACCGGATGATCAGACAGGAAACAAGACCTCATTCGCCGCCGGCAAAAAAAAAGCGCAGCGGAGGACGTTGCGCTTAAATATAGCCACCATTTTAGGAGGATGGAGGAGTACTGACACTTGCCATCAGCAGGTAATCAGTATGTTAGAATTATCTGATATTATTATCGACATGTCAAGCTCAGCGAGCAACCTGGCCAACATCTCTTTGGACTTTCCCCTCCGGGTCTGAAAAAATTGCGCCCTTTCCCGACAACACAATAAACCTTATAAGAAAAGAGATGCTGATCGACTCACTTGCCATTCTCGTTGGACTTGCCATCCTGGTTTGGGGTGCCGATCGCTTTGTCATCGGCGCCGCCGCTCTGGCCAGCAACCTGGGTGTGTCTGCGATGCTGATCGGACTCACCATTGTCGGCTTCGGCACATCCGCACCGGAGATTCTGGTCTCGGTCGTCTCATCGCTCGATGGCAATCCCGGCCTCGCAATCGGTAACGCACTGGGTTCGAATATCGCCAACATCGGCCTGATCCTTGGCACTACCGCGCTTATCGTGCCTCTTACCGTCCACTCCAGCGTATTAAAGAGGGAGTACCCCCTGCTGCTGGGCGTGACCGGCCTCAGCCTGCTGCTCATGCTGGACGGAGATCTGAGCCGACTCGACGGTCTCATCCTGATTGTCGTCCTGATCGCCGTGCTCGGTTGGATGATCCGCATCGCAAAAACCGGCTCTCCAACCGACCCGATAGCCGACGAGTTCGATGCCGAAATCCCTCACGACATGCCCACCCGTCGCGCGATCTTCTGGCTGGTACTCGGGCTTATCTGCCTGCTGGTAAGTTCGCGCATGCTGGTCTGGGGGGCAGTCAATATCGCCACCACTTTCGGCATCAGCGATCTGGTGATCGGCCTGACCATCGTCGCCCTGGGCACCAGTCTGCCCGAGCTGGCGGCAAGCATTGCCAGCGCCCTCAAGGGGGAGGAGGACCTTGCCATCGGCAACATCATCGGTTCCAACCTCTATAATCTGTTGGCGGTCCTGAGCCTGCCGGGACTGATTGCGCCGGGAGTCTTTTCCGAAGCCGCACTCTACCGGGACCAACCCATGATGATCGGACTGACCCTTGCGCTCTTTGCCATGGGCTATGGTTTTGGGAAACTAAAGGGGCAGATCAACCGCATTGAAGGCTTTTTGCTGCTGCTCGCTTTTATCGGCTATCAGACACTGCTGTTTTTTACGTTAAGCTAGCGCATGGACACAGAGGTTCGCTGAAGACCGGTTCGAACTCGCGTAACCGACAAATACAGCCTGCTGTCTGATCCGCTACGCTTGATCATGCCTGCGAACGGCTGTTTTTCACGTTAAATCAAGAGAGATCAATGAGACAAGGCAAACCGATCACCCTGGAAGAGGCCGGCAGACTCCGGAGCCTGGGACTTGCAGTGATCGAAACCGAGGCTGCCGCCATCTCATCGCTGGCTGCACGCATCGACGACGATTTCGCCCGCGCCTGCAGCTATATGATCGAGTGTCCCGGCCGCATAGTGGTAATCGGCATGGGAAAATCAGGGCACATCGGCAGCAAGATCGCCGCTACCCTCGCCAGCACCGGCAGCCCCGCTTTTTTCGTCCATCCAGGTGAAGCCAGCCATGGCGATCTCGGCATGATCACCAGCGGCGATGTGGTGCTTGCACTCTCGAATTCAGGGGAGACCGGCGAACTGCTGACCATCCTGCCATTGATAAAGCGCCTCGGTGTGCCGCTCATCAGCATGACCGGCAACCCGAAATCCACACTGGCATGCGAAGCGGAAGTCAGCATCGATGTCAGCGTGGAGAAGGAAGCCTGTCCGTTGGGTCTCGCCCCCACCTCCAGTACAACCGCTGCACTGGTAATGGGTGACGCCATGGCGATCGCCCTGCTTGAGACGCGGGGTTTTACCGCCGAGGACTTCGCCCTCTCCCATCCTGGTGGCAGTCTAGGACGGCGTCTGCTGCTGCATATCGGTGATATCATGCACACCGGGGATGCGATTCCAAAGGTCTCCACCGATGCCAGCCTAAACGCAGCACTGATCGAGATGTCTTCCAAAAGCCTCGGCATGACTGCAGTCGTCGACGGGCAAGGAGATTTGGCAGGAATCTATACCGATGGGGATCTGCGCCGCACCCTCGACCACAGAGTGAACATTCACGAAGCGGGCGTGTCGGAGGTGATGACCGTGAACTGTAAAACGGTGGTGCCGGAGATGCTCGCTGCCGAAGCCCTGCAGTTGATGGAAGAGAACAAGATCAGCGGCCTGCTGGTGGTAAACGGACGAGGTGAACTGGTCGGCGCATTCAACATGCACGACCTGCTGCGCGCAGGCGTTATGTAGAACAGGGCCTAGGTTAATAGGGCCGAGGGCCTAGGAAGGGATAAGAGGTACAACTTACCCTTGGTCCTTGGCCCTTGGCCCTTGGCCCTATTAACCTCGGCCCTAACAAACCGGAGAGAGAAAGTGCAGGACATCCAGGAAAAGGCTCGCAACATCAAGCTGGTCATATTCGATGTCGACGGTGTACTCACCGACGGCAGTCTGTTCCTCGGCGATGACGGGCAGGAGTACAAGGCGTTCAACTCCCAGGATGGCCACGGCATGAAGATGCTGCAGGCCAGCGGTGTAGAGATCGGCATCATCACCGGCCGCTCCTCGGAAGTGGTGCGCATCCGCATGGATAGCCTGGGGATCAAACACGTCCACCAGGGCAAGCTGGATAAACTACCCACCTATCTCCAGTTGCGGGATCGGCTCGGCCTGAGAGACGAAGAGGTCGCCTATGTGGGGGACGACGTGGTCGATCTGCCCATCATGCGCCGCGTCGGTCTCGCCATTGCGGTCAATGACGCACACCCCTTCGTGCTCCAGCATGCCCACTGGCAAACCCCGCATGCGGGGGGTCGCAGCGCCGGACGGGATGTCTGCGAACTACTGATGGACGCCCAGGGCAATCTTCAGTCTGCGCTGGAAAGCTACCTTTAAGCCGTTACACTGGTGAATCGTCATACGCTCTCCATCGTCCTGTTCACTGCCGCCATCGCAGGATTGAGTTGGTGGCTGGCCGAGATAACAGAACCGAAACAGCAGCGCCAGCAGGTCGCGGGACACCACCCCGACTACTACGCCGAAGATCTCACGATCACCACCTATAGTGAGACAGGCAGCCCAAAACACCGTCTGGTAACGGAGCACCTGGTCCACTTCATGGACGATGACAGCGCAGAATTGGAACATCCGCATCTGTGGATGTTCGATCCAGTCACCCCGCCTTGGAAGCTGCGCGCTGAGCAGGCTCGTATCACCAACAATGGCGAAGACATCTTCCTTCCCGGCAAGGTATCCATTGACCGGGAGGGGCAGGGGAAAAACCGCCCCTATCACATCATCACCTTCGACCTGAAGGTGCAACCCAAACTCTCCTACGCCGAAACCGATGGCGCATTCCGTCTCGATAGTCGCCAGGACTGGGTCACCTCCATCGGCATGCGGGGCTGGTTCAAAGAACCCGCCAGAATCAAACTACTATCCGAGGTACGAAGCCGTTATGAAACCCAATAACCGGCTCTTGAGTCTGCTGCTCGTTCTCTCCCTGTCCATGCCGGCCATCAGCCTCGCACTCAGTACAGATAAAGATCAGCCGATGTATCTGGAGGCAGACAGCGTGGACATCGATGACGCCAAAGGCGTCAGCATCTACGAGGGCAACGTGGTCATCACCCAAGGCAGCACCAAACTGTGGGCCGACAAAATATGGGTCTATCGTGTTGACGGCGAAACAGAAAAGGTCTTCGCCATCGGCAAGCCGGTACGCTTTCAGCAGCGCATGGACGACAGCGACGAGACGGCTCGCGGACAGGCGCTACGGACCGAATACTATGCCAGGAAGGATGAGATCTACCTGATCGGGGAGGCGCTGCTGGAACAGGGCAAGGATCAGTTTCGCAGCGACCGCATCACCTACCTGCGCGGAAAATCCCAGGTCAAGGCAGGCGCCAGCGCCGAAGGCAAAAAGCGGGTCCGTGTGGTCATAGAACCCAAAAAAGATAAACCATGACCCAGTTGCTCGCCACCAACCTGGAGAAGCAGTACCGCGGCCGCAAGGTGGTTGACCGGATTTCCCTGGAGGTCGACAAGGGCGAGGTGGTCGGACTGCTCGGTCCCAACGGGGCAGGCAAGACCACCAGTTTTTACATGATCGTGGGTCTGATCCCGGCGGACGACGGTAGCGTCATGGTAGACGGACGTGAGGTCACCGACCTGCCGATGCACAGCCGCGCCCGGCTCGGTATCGGCTATCTTGCCCAAGAGCCTTCGATCTTTCGGCGGCTCTCTGTGGAAAACAACATCCTGGCCATCCTGGAGACCCGCAAATCGTTGAAAAAAGCGGGACGCCAGGAGATCTGCGACAGACTGCTCGATGAGTTCGGTATCGCCCATCTGCGGGATAATATGGCCATGAGCCTCTCCGGCGGCGAACGACGGAGACTTGAGATCGCCCGGGCACTCTCCATCGAACCCCGTTTCGTGCTACTGGACGAGCCCTTCGCCGGGGTTGATCCCATCGCGGTGCTGGAGATCAAAAAGATCATTCTGCATCTGAAAGAGCGTGGCATTGGCGTACTGATCACCGACCATAATGTGCGGGAGACCCTCGACATCTGTGATCGCGCCTACATCATAAACGCAGGCAGTGTGCTGGCAGAGGGGACGCCCCAGGATCTCCTGGCAAACCCTGAAGTTCGCTCTGTCTACCTGGGAGAGCATTTTTCCATGTAATGAAGAGAGGAATTTTTCCACAAAATTCAAGCGGTTACTCGTCTCGATTCAGATATCACGCCAGCTGCCGACAAGTTCAATAACGATTTCATGATCCAGAACAACTGAAAGCTGCGATAAAGTTTTCCGCACCTTCTGTTTTTGGCTAGAATGAAATCAGGAAATACATACAAATAACGTACCAGGTTTTATGGACCTAATCACCTGCAGATGAAGCAAACCCTTCAGCTCCGACTCGGACAGCACCTCACAATGACACCACAGCTGCAACAGGCTATCCGCCTGTTACAGCTGTCCACGCTCGACCTCTCCCAGGAGGTACAGGAGGCCCTGGAGACAAATCCGCTTCTGGAGACGGAAGAGGAGTTTGAGCGATTCAGCCAGAATAGTGACGAAACGGCGCAGAAACCTGAAAAACAGGAATCCACCGCCGAACAGCTCAATGACACAAACAACGAACGCGAGGTTCAGACAGAATCCCCGGAGATGCCGGAAGAACTGCCCGTGGACAGCGAATGGACCGATGTCTACGATAGCTATACGCCACCCTCCAACAACAGCTCTGCCGAGAGTATGGACAGCGATTTCCTGGCTCAGCGAGGGCAGGCACAAACTCTGCAGGACCATCTGCTCTGGCAGTTGAACCTCACCCCTTTCTGTCCTACCGATCGCGTCATCGCCACCATGATCATCGATGGCATCAATGAAGACGGCTATCTCGCCACCAGCCCCGAAGAGATCCTCGATGCGCTGGAGGACGAGGAGATGACTCTGGAGGATGTGGAAGCGGTGCTCCATCGAATTCAGGCATTCGATCCACCCGGGGTGGCCGCGCAGGACCCCCGTGAGTGCCTGCTGATTCAGCTGCGGCAGCTGCCAGAAGATACGCCATACCGGCAGCCGACCATCCGCCTCTGCGAGGACTTCTTCAAACTGCTCGCCGCTCAGGACCAGGCTCAGATCAAACGCCGCATGAAGGTTACGGACGACGAGCTCAGCAGCATGACCCAACTGATTCGTACCCTGCACCCCCATCCCGGCAGCCAGATCGCCGAGTCGGAACCTCAATATGTCATTCCCGACGTCTTTGTCACCCGGCACAACGGTACCTGGCGTGTGGCACTAAACCCGGAAGCTGCCCCCCGCCTGCGGGTCAATACAGACTATGCCAAGCTGATCCGCCGCGCCGACTCGGGTAAAGACAACACCTTCCTGAAAAATCACCTGCAGGAGGCCCGCTGGTTCATCAAGAGCCTGCTGAGCCGCAACGACACGATCCTGCGGGTTGCCTCCAGAATCGTCGAGGTCCAACAGGGCTACTTCGAACACGGCGCCGAGGCGATGAAACCCCTGGTGCTGCGAGATATCGCCGAAGCGCTGGAGATGCATGAGTCGACCATTTCACGGGTCACCACGCAGAAATATATGCACACACCCCGTGGCACCCTGGAGTTTAAATACTTCTTCTCCAGCCATGTCAGCACCAGCGCCGGCGGCGAGTGCTCAGCCACTGCAATCCGCGCTTTGATCAAAAAACTGATTGCCGCCGAAAAGCAGACAAAGCCGCTCAGCGACAATAAAATCGCCACTATACTGTCAGAACAGGGCATCAATGTTGCCCGCAGGACAGTGGCAAAATACCGCGAGTCGATGACGATTCCGCCATCGAACGAGCGTAAACGCCTGGTATGAATACAGGCAGAATGATGGAAAATCCCATCGGAAACAGGAGTTAACTATGCAAATTAGCCTGACCGGTCATCACATCGATATTACTGACTCTCTGAAAGACTACGTCGACATCAAACTAGAAAAACTGGAACGTCACTTCGACAACGTCACCAATGTGCATGTCATCCTCAGTGTGGAGAAACTGCGTCAGAAGGCGGAGGCGACACTGCACATCAACGGCGCGCATGTTTTCGCGGACTCCGTGCAGGAGGATATGTATGCAGCCATCGATTCCTTGATCGACAAACTCGACCGCCAGGTAATCAAACACAAGGAGAAACAGAAAAATCATCGTGGCAGTGGCGTGGATCTCAAATACGCTACCGAAGAATAGACGCGAAGCGAGGTCTGCATGTTTCCCGACGGCTTTATTGTTGAGGAACGCATCGGTTGTCAGATCGAAGCCAGCAGCAAGAAGCGAGTGCTGGAGGAACTCGGCCAACGTCTGGCCGGTGAGATTCCAGCGCTGACTCAGGACATGGTCTTCGACAGCCTGCTGCAGCGTGAGCGTCTGGGCAGTACCGGGCTGGGCCGGGGCATCGCCCTGCCCCACGCCCGCATGCCACAGGTAAGAAACGCGATCGGCGCTTTCATCCAGCTCCAGGGGGGAGTCGATTTCGACGCTGTGGATGGGCAGCCGGTCGACCTGGCCTTTGCCATGCTGGTGCCGGAAGAGGCGACTGAAGTGCACCTGCAGCTTCTGGCCAAATTGGCTGCCATGTTCAGCGACGCCGGTTTCTGTGACAAACTACGGAAAACTGAAACGGCAGAGGATATTTTCGAACTCATCCGTCTGCGGGATGGTGCCAGCACCGGTCAATGAACCCACCCGTCACCCTTTATGATCTGATCAGCCAGTACGGTACAGAGCTGGCGCTCAGCTGGTTCCGCGGCCGGCAGTCTGTTGATCGCCATATTCACCCGGTGGATGCGCAGGATGATACCCAGCCCCCGGTGGGTCCGATGAACATGATCCGGCCCAATCGGATACAGGTCATAGGCCCACAGGAGCAGCGGCACCTGCAGTCGCTTGACGAGGCCCACCACCGAAAAAGCCTCAAACGACTATTCGACGCCAATCCAGCAGCCATCATCTTTTCCAACGGCTGTACTCCCAGCAAAGATTGCTTCCAACTCGCCACAAAAAACGGCATCCCCCTCCTGATCACGCCGACGGAAGACCATGAGATCATCACTCGGTTGCAGCACCTGCTCAATCAACGCAAATCCGAAACCACTCTGGTACATGGTGTTTTCCTGGAAGTACTGGGCAAAGGTGTCCTGCTGAGCGGCGATGCAGCGGCAGGTAAAAGTGAGCTGGCCCTGGCACTGATCTCCAGGGGACATCGTCTGGTAGCCGACGATGCCACCGAGATCACCCGCATCGACAACAAAACGCTAAGCGGCAGCTGCCCTCCGGTATTGAAGGATTTTCTGGAGGTCCGGGGCCTCGGCATCCTCAATATCCGCGTCATGTTCGGAAACTGCGCCGTCAAACCCCGAAAGAACCTGCATCTGATCATTGATCTGCAGTGTCTCGACGACGATGAGGTAGCGGAGATGGACAGACTCCAGGGCAACCATTCATTGAAAAATCTGCTCGGCGTCGACATCCACCAGACAATGCTGCCGGTGGCGGCAGGGCGCAATCTGGCGATTTTGGTGGAAACCGCGGTCAGACAACACCTGCTACGTATCGATGGTTACAATGCGGCTGAGGATTTTGCCCAGCGGCAACGCCGTTTCATCGACCAGCAGCAGGATTAACCCAAATTTCAGTGCAAAATATCTGCTGCGGGATAGGCTTTTAATTTGTAATATGTCACTCCAGTTTTTTATCTGGCGACAGATTGCGCTACCCTACCCATATTGCAGCCTCCAAAATAATACCAACGTGCAGTAAACCATGACAGCTGGCACCAAACTTCTCATCCTTACCGGACTCTCGGGTTCAGGAAAATCCATCGCCTTGCACACCCTGGAAGACCTGGGTTACTACTGCATCGACAACCTGCCGGTCTGCCTCTTTGAGGCTTTCTCCAAGCATCTGATCGAAGCACCGGAAGCGGCATTTCAATCCTCCGCAGTCGGTATCGACGCCCGCAGCCAACCCGATAAACTGGGCAGACTGCCCAAGATGGTCGCCAAGATGCGTGAGCAAGGCATCAACTGCGAGATGATATTTCTCGAGGCGCAGAGCGACACCCTGATCAAACGCTTCAGTGAGACACGCCGGAAACACCCGCTCTCCACTGCGGACATCTCCCTGGATGAGGCCATCAAGCGTGAACGGGTTCTGCTCGAGCCCCTGATCAGCAACGCCGACCTCTGTATAGACACCACCCACACCAATCTACATGAACTGCGGGACCTGATTCGTGGCCGGGTGAGCGGAGACAAACAGCAGGTGTCACTGCTGGTTGAGTCCTTCGGCTTCAAACATGGCGTGCCTCGTGATATCGACTTCGTCTTCGACGTGCGTTGCCTGCCCAACCCGCATTGGCAAGCAGAGCTGAGGCCCTTCACAGGTCTCGACGGACCGGTAGCACAATTTCTGGAAAACAGCGAAGACACCAGGCAGATGCGAGATGACCTGATCCGTTTTCTGGAGGAGTGGATACCCCGTTTCGAGGCGGACGGGCGCAGCTATCTCACCATCGCCATCGGCTGCACCGGCGGTCAGCATCGATCGGTTTTCATTACCGACCAACTCTTTCGCCATTTCAAATCCCAGGGCCACAAGATACTGAGCCGTCACCGGGAGCTGTCATGAGTATCGGCCTGCTGATCATCACCCATAACCAGGTCGGACACACCCTGCTGCAGACAGCCGTCAACATGATGGGCGTCTGTCCACTCTCCACCGAGGCACTGGCGGTCACCACCGACTGCGATCCGGATGAATTGCGCACCACGACCCAGAAGCTGATCGCCCAGCTGGATCAGGGAGATGGTGTACTGGTACTCACCGACATGTACGGCTCCACCCCGAGTAATATCGCTTACGATCTGCTGGATGAGGGACGAATCAACGTGGTGGCAGGCATCAATCTTCCGATGCTGGTACGGGTACTGAACTATGCACCGCTCGACCTGAAAGAGCTCACCAGCAAGGCGATCAGTGGCGGCAAGGACGGCATTGTCTGTTGCCGCATACCGGAAACGGCATAGATCCTGAATAGACATCACCATTCAGCTCGACTGTGAAGCTGGGCTTGTTACTGTTGCAGGCGTAGGCCCGATCAGGCGTAGCGGATCGGGCGATCCAGGCTTGATAGAACACAAATAACGTTGCCGGTTCCGCTACGCTTGAACCGGCCTACTTCAGTATTTTCGATAACTCACTGGCCATGATCCTTAAAGAAGTCACCATCATCAACAAGCTGGGCCTGCACGCCAGGGCAGCCGCCAAACTGGTAAAATGCGCCAGCCGCTACGGCAGCGAAGTCCACCTGAAACGCAACGGTCAGCAGGTCAATGGAAAAAGTATCATGGGCGTCATGATGCTGGCGGCGAGCCAGGGTTCTACACTGAGCTTAACCATCTCAGGAGATGATGAGAACGAAGCATTTGATGCCATCGAGGCGCTGATAAACAACCGCTTTGGAGAGGATGAGTGACCCTCTCCTGCCACGGGATCGGCATCGCAGCCTCTCGGGAGGTGGCCATCGGCCAGGCCTTCCTACTGCAGCAAAGTTTTCTGGAGGTCGTTCCCCGCACCATCCCGGCTTCCGAGGTCGAAAATGAGACAGCCCGCTTCAATCATGCACTGGCGCATGCCAAAGAGGAGCTGCAGCGAGTCCATCAACACATCCCGTCCGACACTGCCCAAGACATAAGCTCCTTCATCGAAACACACCTCCTGATGATGGAGGATTCGGCAATCAGCAAGGCGCCGATCGCACTGATCCAGCAAAAATACTTTGCCGCCGAGTGGGCGCTACAGGTGCGCCGGGACGAACTGGTGCGGGTCTTCGATGAGATGGATGACCCCTACCTGCGCACGCGCAAGGACGATGTGGACCACGTCGTGGGGCAGATTCAGCGAGCCCTGCAGGGCGCCGGCCATCCAGACAAGCAAAGTCTGCGGGGGCGAATCATCGTCTCCCGGGATCTTACACCTTCCGACATCATCATGCTGAAACACCAAGGCGTCGCTGCCTTCGTCACCGAATACGGCGGACCACTCTCCCATACGGCCATTCTGGCCCGCAGTTTGGGTATTCCCGCCATACTGGGCATACGCCACGCCAGTCAACTGCTTCAACAGGATGAGATGTTGGTGGTGGACGGTAGCCAGGGCATTGTCTTAGCCGATCCTACCGGTCCCATTCTGCAACATTTCCATCAACGCATCAGCCAGCGGGAAGCGCGTGAAGCAGAGTTAAGACGTGGCATCGACCTTCCGGCGGTCACCCTCGACGGCACACAGATCAGTCTGCTGGCAAATATTGAACTGCCTGACGACATCGTCACCACGCTTGAAAATCGGGCAGATGGGGTCGGGCTTTTCCGTACAGAATTTCTCTACATGAACCGCACCGCTCCGCCGGAAGAGGAGGAGCAGCTCGATGCTTATCTCGACGCAGTGAGAGGACTTCAGGGCAGACTTCTCACTATTCGCACCTTTGATCTGGGAGCAGACAAGACTCTGGAATGCAACGGCATCGGCTACCTGCCCGCAGCAAACCCGGCCCTGGGTCTGCGTGCGGTCAGACTCTGCCTGAAAGAGCCGGGACTCTTCCTGCCCCAGCTGCGGGCCATCCTGCGTGCTTCCGCCGAAGGACCCGTGCGCCTCATGATCCCTATGCTCTCAAGTCTTGCTGAGGTGAATGAAGTTCTAACAATCATCGAACAGACAAAACAGACCCTGCAAAAGGAGGAGCTGGCCTTCGACCCGGAGATACCGGTCGGCGGCATGATCGAAATCCCGGCCGCAGCTATCTCTGCCCAGGCATTCGCCCGCAAACTGGACTTCCTCTCTATAGGCACCAACGATCTGATTCAATACACGCTTGCCGTCGACCGCATGGACGAGGAGGTCAACTACCTGTTCGACCCACTACACCCTGCTGTACTGCAACTGATTGCCCTCACTATCAGCGCTGCCAAGCAAAACAATATCCCGGTCAGCATGTGCGGCGAAATGGCTGGCGACCCGCTTTTTACCCGGCTGCTGTTGGGTATGGGGCTGACTGAGCTGAGCATGCAGCCCGGCGCCCTGCTTGAGAGCCGTGAGGTGGTGCGCAACAGTCATCTGCCGGAACTCTCAAAGCGCGCTGCCAGTTTCATAGAGCGTCTGGATCACGAGGCACCACTGACGCTATTCGAAGAACTGTTTAGCTAGGAGACTGTGGTGATGCTTGGCATGGTGGGGTAGGGCTTCGCTAAATGTGACGAGCGTAGGGTGCGCCATGCGCACCATGATTGCTATTGTCCCGCAATCATCATGTGGTCGATCAGCCAGGAACCGGTCTGTACGCTGGTACGGGTCTCCACATCACAACCAATATCCTGGAGTCCCAGCATCATCTCCTTCAAGTTGCCGGCGATAGTGATCTCCTCCACCGGATATTGGATCTCTCCACCCTCCACCCAAAAACCGGCGGCGCCACGGGAGTAGTCACCGGTTACCGTGTTGACACCCTTTCCCATCAGCTCGGTCACCAGCAAACCACGGCCCATATTATTCAGCAGCCCCTGACGATCCAGACTTCCGCTGCTAGTGCGCAGATTACGTACACCGCCGGCATTGCCTGTGCTCTGCATGCCCATCTTTCGAGCAGCATAACTATCCAGCAGATAACTGCGCAGGATACCGTCGCTGACAAAATCCTGCTCACGGGTCGCCACACCTTCACTGTCGAAAGCGGCGCTGCCCAAGCCGCGGGGCAGATAAGGCATCTCATGAATTCTGACGAATTCCGGAAAGACCCGCTGATCCAGATGGTCCAGCAGAAAGCTGGCTTTGCGATAGAGCGCCGACCCACGGATCGCACCCAGGAAACTGCGCAGCAAACCAACCGCCACATCGGCCTGGAACAGTACCGGCGCCTCACCGGTGGCGATCCGACGCGCACCCAGACGGGAGACCGTTCGCTCTGCCGCAATCCGGCCCACCGTCTCCGGTGTTTCCAGGTCTACATGACGGCGCGACTGACTGTACCAGTAGTCCCGCTGCATGCTGTCACCATCCTGTCCCACCACGGCACAGCTCATGCTGTGGCGGGAGGAGGGGTAGCCGCTGATGAAGCCGTGGCTGTTGCCATAGACATGCAGCCCTGCATGGCTGTCGACGCTGGCTCCCTCGGAATTGACGATGCGCGAATCCTGATCACGTGCCACCGCTTCACAGGTCTGAGCCAATTCGATGGCTTCATCGACACTCTGATTCCAGGGGTGATAGAGGTCAAGATCCGGCAGGTCAGTTGCCATAAGACCCGCGTCAGCCAGACCAGAGCAATCATCTTCCGATGTATAGCGGGCGAAATTACAGGCCGCCCGCACCGTCTCCCGCACCGCCTCGGGACTCAGGTCTGAGGTGTTGGCGGAGCCCTTGCGCTGCCCAAAATAGACCGTCACGCCAAGACCACTGTCCCTGGTGTGCTCGATGGTTTCCGGCTCACCCATACGCACGTTCAGGCTGAGTCCGGCGTCACTGCTCACCCCAGCCTCTGCCGCGCTGGCACCCTGAGCTTTCGCCTCCTGCAATATGTCGGCAACCAGCTGTTGCAGCCGCGCCTTGCGCTCTTTTATATCGTTCATAATCTCGCTTAGACCCCGGTGCCGCCGACGGTCAGTTCATCGATACGCAGGGTCGGTTGCCCAACGCCCACCGGCACACTCTGTCCCTCCTTGCCGCAGACGCCAACTCCTTGGTCTAGCGCCAGGTCGTTGCCCACCATACTGATCTGCATCATGGCTTCAGGGCCGTTGCCTATCAGTGTCGCCCCCTTTACCGGCGTAGTGACCTTGCCGTTCTCTATCAGGTAGGCCTCGCTGGCGGAGAAGACAAAGCGGCCGGAGGTGATATCCACCTGACCACCACCAAAATTGACGGCATATATCCCCTTGTCCACTGAGGCGATGATCTCTTGCGGGTCGTAGCTGCCGGGCAACATGTAGGTGTTGGTCATCCGCGGCAACGGCAGATGGGCATAGGATTCACGCCGCCCGTTGCCGGTGGACTCGACGCCCATCAAACGTGCGTTGTGTTTGTCCTGCAGGTACCCCTTGAGCACGCCATCCTCGATCAGCACCGTGTTCTGGCTCTCGGTCCCCTCATCATCGACACTGAGTGAGCCGCGGCGACCCGGCAGGGTGCCGTCATCAACCACCGTGCAGCAGGAAGATGCCACCTTCTCACTGATACGTCCGCTGAAAGCAGAAGTGCCCTTGCGATTAAAGTCCCCTTCGAGTCCATGCCCAACCGCCTCGTGCAGCAGAACACCGGGCCAGCCGGGGCCCAGCACCACCGGCATGGTACCTGCCGGTGCATCCACAGCCTCCAGGTTGACGAGTGCCTGGCGCACCGCCTCACGGGCAAAACCCAGCGCCCGCTCCTCATCGAGCAGAAACTGAAAACTGTCTCTGGCACCGCCTCCGCTGCTGCCTTGTTCCCGCCGCTCACCCTGTTCGACGATGACATGGACGTTCAGCCGCACCAGAGGCCTTACATCCGCACTCAGGGTGCCGTCTGTTGCCGCGACCATCATTACATCATGGGTGCCCACCAGACTGACCATAACCTGCTTCACTCGGCTATCCTGTTTTCGCGCCTCCGCATCCACCCGCCGCAGCAGTTCCACCTTTTCCGACTCAGTGAGACTGATCAACGGGTTGATCGGCTGGTAGAGTTGGCGGACCGGTGTCAACCCCACCACTTTCACCGTTCCGGCACCACCACTGCGCGTGATGGCGCGGGCTGCACGGGCGGCATCGATCAGGGAGGTGAGATGTAACTCATCCGAATAGGCAAATCCGGTCTTCTCCCCGCTGATGGCGCGAATTCCGGCACCCTGTTCAATGCTGTGAGAACCCTCCTTGATGATGCCGTCTTCCAGCACCCAGGACTCCAGCCGACTGGACTGGAAATAGATATCTGCGGCGTCGATACCACCTCCCAGGAGTTCTCCCAACATCCGGTCCAGATCGGACTCTCCCAAACCGGTTGGATCCAGCAGGGTTTCATGGGCTATTTGTATCAGATCGGACATAGCGACTCGGCCAATCCCGCAAGATTCAGGCTTGGCAATAGGATGAGTGAAAATTGGATAGTCAGTACCTCAAGTTTCGAAGTTCAAGCCATCCTGCAAAGATGAAGGGGAGACATATTGTAGGGTGTGTCGTGCGCACCATGATTGCTTGTTCCGGTGCGCACGGCACACCCTACGTTCGCCACTTTCAAGATTGTGTTGATGGCGTATCTGGCGATCAATCGAGTTTTATCCGACGATGGTCGATGGTGGGAAAAGTGCGGCGAATGGTTCGTTGGTACTCCCGGTCCAACTCGCAGCTGACAAAACCGGTTCCCCTGGGTACCTGTACCAGGACACTTCCCCAAGGGTCGACGATCATACTGTGACCGTGGGTTTCGCGTCCATTGACGTGATAGCCACCCTGGGCTGCCGCCACCACGAAGGCCAGATTTTCAATAGCGCGGGCGCGTACCAGTGTCTCCCAGTGCGCCTTGCCGGTAATTGCAGTGAAAGCAGAGGGCACCACAAAGACCTCCGCTCCCATGTCGAGCATCTTGCGGAAAAGTTCGGGAAAGCGGAGATCGTAGCAGACAGCCACACCGAGACGCCCGAAAGGGCTGTCGATCACCACCGCCTGCTCACCCGGCTCAATGGTATTGGACTCAACGTAACGTTCATCCGCTTCCACCAGATGCACATCGAACAGGTGAATCTTGTCGTAACGGGCCGCCTGTTCACCCTGATCATCATAGACCAGTGCAGCCGACTTCACCTTCGCGCCATCAACCGCCCGCATGGGGATGGTGCCCCCAACGAGCCAGACACCATAGCGACGCGACATCTGGGATATGAAGTTCTGCAGGGGTCCGTCGCCCACATCTTCGCACAGCGTACACATATCCGGGTCGCGCTCGCCCATGAAGGCGAAATTCTCCGGTAGCACGACCAATTCGGCGCCACTTTCGGCCGCCTCGCTGATATGCCGCTCCGCCTCTAACAGATTGGCACTGACGTTAGGACTGGTTGCCATCTGAATGGCAGCGACTTTTGTCTTCTCTTCCGACATCTTTTCCCTTTAACTGCAAACGAGCAGCGCACCTGCCTACCCTTGAAAAATGAGGTGCAGAATAGCATCAATAACAGTATTTGAGCTAGCCCAGACCCTTGGCTACTGCTCGAACAGCTCCAACCCCTCTTTTGGCGCGGCGCCCTCTTCCACTGATCCATCCGCAGCCAATTTGCGTGGAATCCGCTGCATTGTGGGGTTGTCCCAACCGCCCGACACCTTGTACTCGACCTGGGCGATGCGATCCATCTCACTGCCAAACAGTTGCTGCGCAAACACAAGCGCCACTCCGACCGTTGGGTTGATCGCCAATGCGCCCACCAGCGGCAGACTGGCAGAGAGCCTGGGAATCACTTTTACCGTCTGCTCGTAGTCCTGAGCCCTGAGGCCTGTACGTCCGTGCATCTCGATTGTTGCCTCCGGCCCCTTTAGCATGAAATTATCGGTATAGGCGTTGCCATCCCGCAGAGTGAAGGTGCCGGTGATACTGTCAAAATAGAGCCCTTTGCTGAAAACCCCGCTAAAATCAGACGAGAGACGTTTGCTCAGCGTATTGAGGCTGAAGAGAGAGATCACCTTTCCGACACCAAGCCCCACATCCGGCACCGCGCCTTCCCCAATCTGCAGGGAGAGATATCCATTCAACCGGTCCAAAGAGAAATTCATGGGGCTCTCCGGCCAGTTCAGATCGATCTCTGCATCCACAGCGGCCTTCTGCACGGCGGTTTTGAACCCAAGATCACGCAATACCTCCCCCAGGCTCTTCAGATGGCCCCGCAATTCCAGCGCCGTGCTGTCCTCAGACCCTATGCGGTACCAGTAGCCACTGCCTTCGAGACTGAGTGCATCACCGTTCAAGGATAGCTGGCTGATCCTGACGCCACGGGGCACATGATCCCAATGCAATAGCGCTGTCCCCAAGGGCTGGCCATTGACCTCCAACGACTCGATGGAGAGCTCCAGAGGCGGCAGATTGCGGGGGTCGATATCCAACCCTTTTGCGCTAGCTGTCGCCGCAGAGTGGGTAGCCTCCATCTCCAGCACCACACGATCGAACTCCCCTCGCAACGGCAGATTCTTCCCAGCTTGCGGGATCAGGAGCGCACCCTTGACCGTGTCGGAATCGATGGTCAAGCGCCAACCGCCAAAAAGTGGGGTTGCCGTTATCCTGGCATTCGGACAGACATTTCCCGCCAGCTGCATCTGTTCAACCGTGAGGTCCAGTGACTTGAGATGCGGATCCTCTCCCGTTCCCTCAAACCCCAGACTCTCCGCCCAACGCATCCAGGCATCCGCATCCAGCGCATCCAACGTGCCACGCAACCTGAAGCCCTCATATTGGGGAAGTGCAAGTGCGCCGCCACCCAACAGAAGATCACCCCGTTCAAAACCCCGGCTCGATTGCTGCAACAATGCGCTGAACAGCCCGGCATAGGCCAGATACACCGCTTGCCGGTCGTCCTGGAGAAAATCGATCTTCAACTCGAAGTCGCGGGCGACATCGGCAGTTTTTCCCAGCGGGGAGGGAAGCGGAATCGACACACCCTGCAGATCCGATGTCACCCGTAGTCGCAGTGGCGCCTCGGCGCCTGCGTCATGGGCGACATCGAGTTGCATGGTACCTTTGAGTGCCCCATCAAACATCCCCAAACCCAGGCCGGGATAACGGCGATCAAGGTCTTCAACAGAGGCCGCACCAGCCACGGTGATGGATGTCTCCGTGGCACCGCCCTGTCCGCCGGTCGCCAAGTCAATTTTCACCGGCTCGCCCAGCAGGGTTGCAGTGAGCGCTTTGGCCCGGATACTCCGATGATCAAAATCCAGTTGTCCCTGCAATCCTTCGAGGGCGACATCCCATGAGGGAATCTGCAGCCTGGCATCCTGCCAGCCGACATGGCCATCGAGACGGAAGGGATCTTTGTCCAGCAGGGGCACATTGAAATCGATCACAACATCACTCTCGCCCTGCCCCTCCATGAGCGAAACAAAGCGCCCAAACTGCGCCCGCAACGGCGTCTCGCCAAGGATACGCAGCGCATCGCTGAAATCTCCGCGCATCTCTCCTTTGATCTCTACCGGGGAGGCACCGGAGAGATTGCGGATCTTTGCTTGCGCACGTTTGACACGGCTCTCCAGCAACAGGCCGTCGAATACAGTGATATCCAGGCTGTTGTTGATAAAGTGGACCTCCGCCACTCCCTCCTCTATCCGGGGCCAGTCCGGCATATAGTCCAGCACCATATCCTCGACACCGAACACCACCTCAAAACGTCCGTCCTGCTGCTCGAACGGGAATTGTTCCACGGGTCCATAAAGAAGAAATGAACCGGCTGTTACATGTCCGGAAACCAGCGACCTATCGAGCCAATCCACCAGGGGAGCCGGCATCACGCCAACGGGAAGGTAGCGGCTCTTGTGGGCACCGTCGCCCTCCCAGAAATCGGTCTGGATATCGGTGACTGGAGTTGAGCCATCCACCGGCACGCGTAGATCCAGACGGCTCAGGGTACTTACATGGGAGTTTGAGACGTACAAGTCTTGTGTACTCAGCCGCACCTCCTGACCTGGAGTCCACCGCCAGTCAAAATATCCTTGAAGGTGGTCGGCGCTCAAGGGGTCACGAAACAGCACGGGGAATTCGGCGGTAAATGCATCCGAATCCAGCACTAACGAACCACCATCCTGGTCGCCATTGAAGTCGATCCTGAGCCCTTCCAGGCCTGGAATCGCCTGCCAGGGGCGGTTCTCAAATCGTGTCAGCCGCCCACTGACCCGCCAGCGAGGCTCCGCTTCCGGCGGCAACTCCAGCGCCAGTCGAAAATTGGTCAGATGCCCCTTGGGTGCGAGCGTCAAAATCGCCTTTCCCTCGTCGCTCTCGGCAAAAGGGGTCAAGGCGAATAACTGAACCAGCCTCTGCAACGACAGGTAATCGGCGCCTATACCCAGTTGAGCCGGGCCATCTGCTGCACTGATCCATTCAACACTGACACGTCCCGGCGGCCAAAGCTGATTCTTATCCAGCAGCACCAGCTGATGCAGGTCGAGACGCCCCCCCCCTTCACGCCAGGACCAGTCGAAACGGGTACTGAGGTTTTCGATGCTCAGTTCTCTGGCTGTCTTTTCATCCCTAAGCTGCAGATTCTGCAGACTCAGCCCACCCTGCAGTCGCGCCAATCGCCCCTTGCCAAGATCGACCCATAGTTCCAAGTCGAGCAATCCTGAGTCCAGTTTGGAGGGGCTGGGCAGGCGACTGGACAATAGATGCTGCAGCACCAATCCATCGGCTTTCAGGTAGATCTGACCAAACCAGTCGGGTTTATCCCCGGCCCGCTCCTGCAGATCTGCCTGCAGCCTAAAACGCCCCGAGTCGGTACCATCTATGCTCGCATTCGCGGTTATCTGGTGATGGTTGCCGTCATTCTGCAGCGTGACATCCACGTTGAGCAGTCGCAACGGTGGCCCTTTGTCGCCCTCATCCCGCCAATAGATTTCACTATCGACCAATCGCAGACGACTGCGGCGAAGGAAGAGTGAGGCGATGGAGGAGCCTCCCTCCTGGTGCTGGGTCTCAAATCCCTCCAGAGAGACCGAACCATCCTGGCGGTGTAGAAGCAACAGCTGCGTCCCATGCAGCTCTCCCGCCCCCAACCGCAGGGCGCCATCCCAGAGGCTATGAATAATTTCGATATCGACATGTGCCTTGCGGAGATGAAGTTTGACACCCCCCGTCTCGGGATCCTTCAAGGTTACATCGTGCAATACAAGCGCCAGGTGTGCCCCGTGCAGATCAGCATTCAGGCGCCCGATATGGATCGGCATTCCCGCCGTCTCGCTGATAAGCTCCGCGATGGTCTCCCGGTATTCATCCAGGTCCATCATGGGCATCAGCAGCCGCACCGCAGTTATCAACACTGCGATAATGATGATCGCTCTGTTGGTCAGGCGGTGCAGTCTTGCAGCCAGCGATTTGGTGAGGTGCCACATAAAAAATAGTGCTTCGCGTTATGCTTGGGCGTCAGATCAGCACCACGTCATAGTACTCTTGGCTATAGAGCGACTCCGCCTGCAGGCGGATGGGGCGTTTGATGAACTGTTCGAGTTCGGCGAGATTCGTGGCTTCCTCGTCCAGCAGACGGTCGATCACCTCCTGTGAGGCGAGTACCAACAGCGACTCGACATCGAACTGACGGGCTTCGCGCAAAATCTCCCGGAAAATCTCGTAGCAGATGGTCTCGGCAGTCTTCAATGACCCCCGGCCACCACAACAGGGACAGGTTTCACAGAGTATATGCTCCAGGGACTCACGTATTCTTTTGCGGGTCATCTCCACCAGCCCCAGAGAAGAGACTTCGGATATATGGGTTCGCGCATGATCCTTGGCCAGGCACTTCTCCAGCGCACGCAACACTTGGCGCCGATGCTCCACAACGCTCATATCGATAAAATCGATAATAATGATACCGCCCAGATTACGCAGTTTCAGATGACGGCAGATCGCCTGTGCGGCTTCCAGGTTGGTCTTGAAGATGGTCTCGTCCAGATTGCGATGTCCGACAAAAGCCCCGGTATTCACGTCGATGGTGGTCATCGCCTCGGTCTGATCGATCACCAGGTGGCCGCCGGACTTGAGCTGAACCTTACGCTCAAGGGATTTCTGAATCTCATCCTCCACGCCATACAGATCAAAAATCGGACGCTCACCGGGATAGTATTCGATACATTTCTTGATCTCAGGGATATAACGCTGGGCAAACTCGATAGCGCGCTGGTGGGTGGAACGGGAGTCGACCCGCACCTTCTCCACATCCGGTCCCACCAGATCTCTCAAGGCACGCAACGCCAACGGCAGATCTTCGTGTACCAATTCAATCTTGCCGGCGCCCTTACTGCGCTCCAGAATCGATTCCCACAGGCGTGCCAGAAAATGCATATCGGTCTTCATCGGTTCATTCGGCACCCCTTCCGCTGCTGTCCGGGCGATATAACCGCCACCGATGTCAGACTGCTCCAGAAAGCCGCCCAGCAGATCCCGCAGGCGCTGACGCTCATCCTCATCCTCGATCTTCTGCGAGATGCCCACATTGCCAAGCCCTGGCATGAAAACGAGATAGCGCGAAGGAATGGATATGTTGGTCGTCAGACGCGCGCCCTTGGTCCCCAGCGGGTCTTTGAACACCTGCACGGTAACCATCTGTCCCTCACGCAGGAGTTCACTGATATTGTCGTTGCGCTCCTCACCATTCGGGCTGGGGGAACCGATATCCGAGGCGTGAAGAAAGGCGGCCCGTCCCAGCCCCACATCCACAAAAGCTGCCTGCATGCCAGGCAGCACCCGGCAGACCTTGCCCCGATAGATATTCCCCACTAGGCCTCGATTGCCGCTCCGTTCGATGACAATCTCCTGTACGACACCGTTTTCAACCACTGCGACCCGTGTCTCGGGCGGGGTGACATTAATCAGGATCTCTTCACTCATGGATTCTTTTGTTCTCTGTCATTTATGTCGTGGTGCCAACAACTCGATACCGGCATCCTGCAGCAAACCCGCCGTCTCATACAAAGGTAGCCCCATCACTCCGGAATAGCTGCCGTGCAGTTCGCAAACAAACATGGCGCCCAATCCCTGAATGCCGTAACCACCCGCCTTATCCCGAGGCTCACCACTGGCCCAATAAGCTGTCGCCTCCTGCGGTGCAATCTGCCGGAAAACGACTTCGCTCCGGCTCAATCTGGCATCTTTGCGATTCCCGGCCAGTGCCACGCCGGTATAGACATGATGGGTGCGCCCGGAGAGCAGTGCCATCATCTCCAATGAATCCTGCCGATCCCGTGGTTTACCCAAAATCCGCTCATCCACCACGACCGCAGTATCTGCGGCGAGCACCGGCAGCGGACAACCTTCCGCCAACCGAGTACGGCCCGCCTGCGCCTTCTCAACGGCCAGACGCAATACATACGCCTCAGGACTCTCCTGATCACGGGGCGTCTCATCCACTTCGATATCCACTACTGAATAAGAGACCCCAATCTGCGCCAGCAGTTCAGCGCGGCGGGGTGAGCGGGAAGCGAGAAAGACCATCGGTTCCGACATTTTATCAGGCCCGATGATAGGGATGGTTGCGCAGCAGGCTCCAGGCCCGGTAGATCTGCTCCGCCACAACCACCCGCACCAGCGGGTGCGGCATGGTCAGGGGTGAAAGCGACCAGCGCCCTTCTGCGCACGCCAGGCAATCAGGCGCCAGCCCCTCGGGACCACCCACCAGCAGCGCCATATCCCGACCATTGCCCATCCAGGCACCCAGCTTTTGGGACAGTTTCTCTGTGCTCCAACAATTGCCCTGCACATCAAGCGCAATCACATGACAACCCTTCGGAATCGCCTTCATCATCCGCTCACCCTCATCACGCAAGGTGCGCTGTATGTCCGCATTTTTCCCGCGATGACCTGGAGTTATCTCCACCAGTTTCAGCCCACACTCCGCCGGCATGCGCCGCGCATACTCCTCGTACCCTTCGACCACCCAGCGTGGCATACGGTTTCCGACAGAGATGAGGTGGATTTTCATGGCGGATCATTCTACGCCATTGCACCGGGGGAGAAAGAGAAAGGCAGGAATTTTCATCCTTTTTCCGCTACGCACTTCCACAGCAATCATGGTGCGCAGCAAAAAAAACGGCCTGCAATCTTCCGACTGCAGGCCGTTTTCAGCCAGGTCAGCGCCAAAAAGTCAGTCAGCCGGAAGCGCCGGAGGGCGCCCTATAGCCAGATAACTCAATCCCGCCTGAGTGACGATCTCCGGCTCGAACAGGTTGCGGCCATCGAAGATGACAGGGCTCTTCAGCATCGATTTGACGGTATCGAAGTCGGGACTGCGGAACTGGGTCCACTCCGTCATGATCACCAGGGCATCGGCACCTTCGAGCGCGCCCATGGCGTCCTCAGCATAGACAAGGTCGTCGCGCTCACCGTAGATGCGCTGCGACTCTTCGACTGCCACCGGATCGAATGCCTGCACTCTCGCACCGGCATCCCAGAGCAGTTCCATCATCACCCGGCTGGAAGCTGCACGCATATCGTCGGTATTGGGCTTGAACGCCAACCCCCAAACCGCAAAGGTTTTGCCCTTGAGGTTCCCGTCGAAGTAGCTGTTGACCTTGTCGAACACCACGCGTTTCTGGGCATGGTTAGTCGCCTCAACCGCATTCAGAATGCGCGGTGTGTAACCAACGCTGAGCGCGGTCTTCTCCAACGCTTGAACATCCTTGGGAAAGCAGGAGCCGCCATAACCACAACCGGGGTAGATGAACTGGTAACCGATACGCGGATCGGAACCTATGCCCACCCGCACATGCTCGATATCCGCACCCAGGGCATCAGCGATGTTGGAGAGTTCATTCATAAAACTGATCTTGGTGGCCAAGAGTGAATTTGCCGCATACTTGGTCAACTCCGCAGAGCGGATATCCATCACCATCACCCGTTCGTGGTTGCGATTGAAAGGTGCGTAGAGCGCACGCAGCAATTCTCCGGTACGGGGATTGTCGGTACCCACCACGATACGGTCGGGACGCATGAAGTCATCGATCGCCGCCCCCTCCTTGAGAAATTCCGGATTGGAGACCACGTCGAACTCGATCTCCACACCCCGCCCGGCCTGCACCTCGCGCACGGCGGCCGCCACCTTGTCACCGGTCCCCACGGGAACGGTGGATTTATCGATGATGACCCGGTACTCGGTCATGTGCTCGGCGATGCTGCGCGCAACGGCGGTGACGTACTGCAGATCGGCGGAACCATCCTCGTCCGGCGGCGTACCGACGGCGATGAACTGGAACAGACCGTGTTCGACGCCCACTTTCGGATCCAGTGTAAATGTGAGGCGGCCCGCCTCCCGGTTGCGCTGCACCATGGCCTCGAGCCCAGGCTCATAGATCGGGATACCGCCACTATTGAGCAGATCGATCTTGGCGGGATCCACATCCACGCACACGACATCGTTACCCACCTCAGCCAGACAGGCTCCGGTCACCAGACCGACATATCCACTCCCAAAGATCGTGACTTTCATCTACCTTAAGACTCCATTTATCCATTTGTTCGGCACCGGCAACCCCGCAGGGAGCCATGCCTGTCATTTTGCTTACTGCCAGATATCGGTCGGCATGCTACCAAACTTGAACCAAATGTTGCACCGACAAGCACCAAATTCCCACATTTTCACTGAATATTGTTACTTTGATCATTTCCGGGCCGCTGCCAAAAGCCCCGAAAAAGCCTTTTCTGCAAGACAAACTTGAATTTAACCCCTTGATATAACAAAATTTCGCATTGGCCCTATAATCAAGACCTGCTCACAATTCAATGACAATACTCGCTCTGGGACTCAACCATAAGACCGCTCCGGTGGAGATCCGGGAGCGGCTCACCTTCGGGCCAGACATCATCGTCGGCGCCCTGCGCAACCTGAGCGAGCATCCTGCGGTGGACGAAGCGGTGATCCTTTCGACCTGTAACCGCACCGAACTCTACTGCACCATCGACGACGATGCCCAGGCCTCCGTAGCAGACTGGATCAGCGATTTTCACGGTCTGGAGCAGGGACGGGTCAGCCCCTACCTCTACAGCCACCTCGGCGATGCAGCAGTACAACATCTGTTGCGGGTCTCCTGCGGACTCGACTCCCTGGTACTCGGCGAACCGCAAATCCTGGGACAGGTAAAATCCGCCTTCCAGACCGCAAACGCAACCGGCACCACCCGCAAACTGCTCTGCCGTTTGTTTCAGCACGCCTTCTCCGTCGCCAAACAGATCCGCACCGACACTGCCATCGGCAACAGCCCGGTCTCGGTCGCCTTCGCAGCCGTCAGTCTGGCAAAACAGATATTCAGCGATCTTTCGGAGCAGACAGCCCTGCTCATCGGCGCCGGCGAAACCATTGAGCTTGCCGCCCGGCACCTGCACCAGAACGGCATCGGCCACATGATCGTCGCCAACCGAACCGTGGAGAAAGCGCACAATCTGGCGGCCCAGTTCGAAGGTTATGCCATCGCACTGACAGAACTCAGCGGACATCTTGCTGAGGCGGACATCGTTATCTCATCAACTGCCAGCCCCCTGCCGGTGCTGGGCAAAGGCACCGTGGAGAGTGCGCTCAAGGAGCGCAAGCACAGACCCATCTTCATGGTGGACATCGCGGTACCCCGTGATATCGAGCCAGAAGTATCGGATCTGAGCGACATCTACCTCTACACGGTCGATGACCTGGATGAGGTCATTCAGGAGAATATGCGTTCCCGCCAGGAAGCAGCAGAGCAGGCGGAAGAGATCATTGAACGCTACGTAGACGAATTTATCGGCTGGCTGCGTTCCCTCGACGCGGTTGAGCTGATCCAGGACTACCGCAATCAAGGGGAACTGCTGCGGGACGAAGTGCTGAAGAAGGCACTGCAGCAGCTCAACAAGGGCAAATCTCCGGAAGAGACACTGCAGTTCCTGGCCAGAACGCTCACCAACAAACTGCTCCACACCCCCAGCTCCCAGTTACGCCAAGCCGGTTTCGACGGCCAGACTGAGCTGCTTGAGGCCGCCAATACCCTGTTTCAGCTGAAACAACTCGACAGCACATCATGAAACCTTCACTGCGCGGCAAGCTGGATCAGATCGCCGAACGTTTTGAAGAGATCACCGCCCTACTGGCCGAACCGGATACTCAAGGCAACCAGAATCTATTCCGAGATCTGAGCCGGGAGTACGCCCAATTGGAGCCGGTAGTCGAAACCTATCGCAGCTACACAACAGCAGAAGAGGATATTGAAGTCGCCCGGGAGATGTTGAACGATCCCGAGATGGCGGAACTGGCCAAGGAGGAGCTGGAGGGTGCTGAGCAGGCCCGCAATTCACTGGAACCCGAATTGCAGCTGCTGCTGATACCTGCGGATCCAAATGACGGCCGCAATGTCTTTCTGGAGATCCGCGCCGGCACCGGCGGTGCCGAGGCGGCACTGTTTGCGGGCGACCTGCACCGCATGTATCTTCGCTACGCCGAGACACAGCGCTGGCAGGTGGAGACCATCAGCGAGAGTCCCGGCGAACACGGTGGCTTCAAGGAGATCATCTGCCGCATCAGCGGCAATGCAGTCTACTCCCGGCTGAAGTTTGAATCCGGCGCACACCGGGTGCAACGGGTGCCTGAAACCGAATCCCAGGGGCGGGTCCACACCTCCGCCTGCACCGTGGCCATCCTGCCGGAGGCGGAGGCAGTCGACGAAGTGGAGATCAACAGCGGCGATCTGCGCATCGACACCTACCGCGCCTCGGGTGCCGGGGGCCAGCACGTCAACAAGACGGATTCGGCGGTGCGTCTCACCCATCTTCCCACAGGCATAGTAGTCGAGTGCCAGGATGAACGCTCACAGCACAAAAACAAGGCCCGAGCCATGTCTCTGCTGTCGGCAAAACTGCTCTCCCAGATCCAGGATGTCGCCGCCAGCGAGCAGGCCAGCGCCCGCAAGCTGCAGGTCGGCAGCGGGGATCGCTCCGAGCGTATCCGCACCTACAATTTTCCCCAGAACCGGCTTACCGATCACCGTATCAACCTGACCCTCTACAAACTGGACGAGGTGATGACCGGGACGCTCGACCAGGTGGTGGATCCGTTACTGCGCGAACATCAAGCCGAGGCGCTGGCGGCGATGGGTGAATAGGCTGTAGGAGCGGGGCCTCGCCGGATTAACCTACCTGCGGAGTCATCGCGGCGAGGCGCCGTTCCTACCCCGTTCAAAGCTATTCCAATGCAGAAAAACATCAAACAGACCCTGGAGGAAGCGGCATCTATCCTGGGGGCGCAACCTGACGGTTCATCCCAACTGGAAGCGGCAGTACTGCTCTGCCATCTGCTCCAAAAACCCTGCAGCCATCTCTACGCCTGGCCTGAAAAAATGCTCGACATCGCCCTGTATCAGGCCTATCAGGCACTGCTTCAAAGGCGCCGCAAGGGTGAACCCATCGCCTATATCACCGGACGGCGGGAGTTCTGGTCCCTGGAGCTGGAGGTCACACCGGACACACTGATCCCCCGTCCCGACACAGAACTGCTGGTTGAGCAGGCGCTGGCCCATTTGCCGCAGGAGAATCATTGCCGCATTGCCGATCTGGGCACCGGCAGCGGTGCCATCGCCCTGGCAATCGCCAGCGAACGCCCTGACTGCGAGATCCACGCCACTGACCGCTCATCCGCAGCCCTTACCGTTGCCCGGAAAAATGGTGACAAGCTGGGGTTCAATAACGTGCACTTCCACTTGGGCAGTTGGTTTGAAGCACTGCCTGGCCACGGCCGCTTCAGACTCATCCTGAGCAATCCGCCCTATATCCCCAGTGATGACCCTCACCTCGCCCAAGGAGATCTCTCCAGCGAGCCCAGAGAGGCGCTGGCCGCAGGCCATGACGGGCTGGATGATATCCGCGAAATCACCACTGCAGCCCACAACCATCTGTTACCCGGTGGCTGGCTGTTGCTGGAACACGGTTTTGACCAGGCAGCAGCCGTGCAGGCGCTTTTGCTGGAGGCCGGACTGACAGGGGTTCAATCCCATCGCGACCTGGCCGGACATGAAAGGATCACTGAGGGCCGTATGCCACATGAAATAACCTCTGCCTGAAAAACCCGAATTTATCGCAGAACAGACAATTCCATGGGTTCTGCCACTTGAAAATTCCCCTACATTAGCTAGGATTGTCGACTATGGATATTGATGGTCACGAATTCATCAAACATCGAAGTATTCACTTCGTTGAGTTTCACCCGGATCCGAATCAGGCTCAGACCGCTGCGCTGCTGCTTGCCGATGTGGAAGGCGTAATGCGGGTCGATCCCATCGACGCTCATCATCTGCAGGTGACTTATCACATCATGGATATCACCCTGGAGCAGATCGAGGTGGGCCTGACCAGTATGGGACTGCACATCGACAACCGCCTGCTGTACCGGCTGATACGCGCGCTGCACTACTACACCGAAGAGAACCAGCGCGCCGTTCGGGGTTGCACCAAGGGCAATCCCAACTGCACCCGCAACATCTTCGCCAAACGCTATCAGAGCATCGACCATCATTGCCGGGATCACCGCCCCGAGCACTGGCGCAAATATCTCTAATTTATTATGGTTGCCTGTCAGACCTGACGGGATTCCAACTCCAATGAACGACGAACAACTGCTGCGCTACAGCCGCCAGATCATGCTGCCCTCCATCGGCATCGAGGGACAGCAACGGCTACTCGATGCCAGCGTACTGCTCATCGGTCTTGGTGGACTGGGCGCGCCGGTGGCGATGTATCTTGCAGCCGCCGGGATCGGACGGCTGACACTTGTCGATTTCGACCAGGTCGACCTGAGCAACCTGCAACGCCAGATCATCCACACCACCGACCGTATCGGCACACCAAAGGTTGAATCTGCAAAGCAGGCGCTTGCCGCACTCAATCCCGAGATCGAAATCGAGTGCATCGGACATCAGCTTGAAGGGGATGAGCTCTCCGCACAGATCCAGCGGGCAGACCTCGTGGTCGACGCCTGCGACAACTTCGCTACCCGCTTCGCCATCAATGCCGCCTGCCACGAGAACAGCACCCCCCTGGTATCCGGCGCGGCAATCCGCATGGAGGGACAGGTCAGCGTCTTTCCCGGTAAACCCGGCAGCCCCTGCTACCGCTGCCTCTACCCCGAAAACGGCCAGGTGGAGGACACCTGCACCGCCAACGGCGTGCTCGCGCCGGTGGTCGGCATCATCGGCAGCATCCAGGCCACGGAGGCCATCAAGTGCCTTACCGGCGCCGGATCGACACTCGAGGGACAACTGTTGATTCTGGATGCGCTGCACATGCAGTGGCGCAGTCTCAAGCTCAAGGCAGACCCGCACTGCCCGGTTTGCAGCTAGTGCTACTTCAATGTGATGATTGCGGGTTCAACCAGGAGGTAGAGTGCGCTGTGCGCACCATGATTTGCGTGAATAGCGTGATTACGGCTTGTTTTGGTGCGCATGGCGCACCCTGCACATCCTAAATGAAGGACGACTAGTGCCTTCGTTGCTTCAATGCAGGATCACCCCGCTCCTGCTCTCCTCGCTCTGTTTCCTGATCCTGCTGCTGCCTGATAGCTGGCAACAGGTGCTGCGTTACGAAAATGCAGCCATCGGAAACGGGCAACTCTGGCGTCTGATCACTGCCCACCTGGTACACCTGGGCTGGCCCCATCTGCTACTCAATCTATTGGCCTTCTGGCTCATCCTGGAACTTTTCTTCCTACCGGACATCCGGCTGAGATTGCTGCTGCTCACCCTGGGAACCTCGCTGGGACTTCTGCTCTTCAGCCCGGATGTAGGCTGGTATGCCGGTTTCTCCGGCGCCCTGCACGGCCTGCTGGCACTGGCGCTGCTGGACAGGGCGCTGACATCTCCCCAGTCTTCCGTGATCATGTTGGTTCTACTGGCGGGTAAGCTCTTGTGGGAACAACACCAGGGACCGCTACCGGGCAGTGTCTCCCTGACCCAGGGCAGCGTGATCGTCGACGCACACCTTTACGGCGCCATCTCCGGGGCAGTAATATGGGGGCTGGAGAGAGTGGCTCTCCGATTTAGAAATGAGGATCCTGAGTGAAACCTATTGCACTCTTGTCAATTTTGCTGTTTGGACTTTTTGGCTGTCAGGAGATAGATGTTTCCCAGATGTCACCGGAAGAACGAGAAGCGGTCACTTCCCTCGCCTGGCTGAAAAATGCCGATGCGACAAAAGACGCGGATACGGCGATCAAACGGGGAGACCACCGACTGATCGCGATGGCGACCCGCAGTCCGACCCTGCCGGGTGTGCCGGTGGAGTCCTCATCAAAGGCGAAATCGGTATGCGGCATTCGCTATCTTGAGGGATCCACCGATGCGGTCGTCAGTGATCTGCATCTGAAGCTGCTGCAAGAGGCTCAGAAGTATGCCGAGCAGTATAACCACGTCATGCTGAAGCGCTGCCTGGACCGTTCCAAATAGTCAGCAAACAGCGGCTTCCCGTGTACCAGGTCAGGCGTTGCATCTTCTTCGTAGCGTGTAACCTATACCGCCCAAACCGAGCAGTAGCGGCAGCCAGAGTGCCGCTCCGCCACCCCCCCCATCCGGAATAGTCACATTGCCACCGGCATCCACGAAGATGGTGCCGTGTTCAAGGGCGGTACCGTCTGTGGCCTTGCAGGCCGTTCCGGCGGCAGTGGTGCCTGTAACGCCGATATCCGCATCCGAGAGGCTGAAAAAGATATTGTTGCTGCAGGCCACCCGCACCCGGCCTCTGGCAACCAGACTGTTGGGCAGGATTGGCGACGCCGAACCGGTATTGGGAAATGTCCCAAGATTCAAAACCGCATCGTCATTGTGGTCGCAATAGGTTGAACCATCGGCACTGAATGAGAGAAGCGAGATTTCAACCTGAGGACAGCTGCCCCCGGTACCGCCCACTGCCCAGTTGATAGTCTGGGCGAATCCGCCTGGATAGTTGCCCGCGATATTCAGCACGCCACCATTTACATCAAAAGGGCCGGTACCCCCATCCACAGTCACCACCAGATCGGCCTCATCCACACCGGAGTTGCCGTCTCGGGCGGTAAGCCGAAATCTCATGGTTCTGCTCACCGTCGGCAGGATTTCGCCGATCTCCCCTGGAGCCCACGTCAACTGGTAACTGAGCCGGGGGAAGTTTCGGACCGGTGTATCTTTCGGCAGATAGGAGCGGAACAACGGGGAGCCTGGATCCATCTGGTCCCACTGATAGGAGAGGGTGTCCAGTTCTGGGTCAAGAGCAGAGCCGGTCAGGGCAAAAGGCGTACTTTTTGGAATAGTGAAAGCCGCCCCGGCATTTGCTGTGGGAGCCGTATTGCCGCTGGATGCGAGTGTCCCGCAACTGCTACCACCACCCAGAGTGGAAAAAGCCACCATCTGTCCAATACTCACCCCATGAAAGGTGGCATCCGAGTTGAGTTGCAGATTTTCCGGATTGCAGATACCCGCATAACTCATGATGGTAGAGCCACTGCCAGGCTCTACCGCCGTCACAGGTATCCTGTTTCCGGCACAAGCACCCGCGGTACCGTCGAAGGTATGATCTGCACCGAACTGGTGACCGATTTCATGGGAGACAAAATCGATATAGAAGGCGTCACCGATAGGCGCAGAACCACCAGTCACCCCACCACCTTTTAAATCGCTGTCACAGACACTATCCAAAAAAGCGACACCGCCACCGATCCAAGTACTGAACACATGCCCGATATCGTAGTTTGCACTACCGATAACGTTATCAAGATTAGTTCTATTCGGAGTTAGAAAATCTGAGAGGTCATTATTCGGATCGGGGTAGGGATCGGAAGCACCATCCGTGTAGATAATCCGGTCATTTCCGGCAACCAGTATGAACTGCACCGCGATATCCCGCCCATAGATCTGATTGACCCGGTTGATGGCGGTCACCATGGCAGAGAGCGCACTGATCTTGGTGCCACCGTGAAACTGGGTGTATTCGCCGGTGGCCGCCAGGGCCAGCCGATAATTACGACGCTGTCCACTGGTGCGTTGGGCTGTATCCCCATCGCTGCGCAAGGCCGTCTGCTGATCCCCGTCCACGGCGCAGGCAAATCCGCTTTCAGCCCCCATGCCGCGCTGCGCCAGGACGTAGTCACCTTTGTAGTAGGCGCGGTAACCGCCACTCCCATCCGGATCGATAAAGACAGTACCGGCGGTAGAGGTGATCATGCCGTGAAACCCCTGTGGGGTCATATCCAGCCGACCGCTGGCACCGGGATCATCGACACCATGAACCTGGTAGGTGGTTATCTCCGGATAGCGCGCTGCCAGTTCCGGCGCCAATATCGGTGAGAGTTCGAGTCGAAAGCGCTGCATCGTGCCGTTGGGCATGGGCAAGCTGAGTTCCGAGCCCTGACTGCTGGTAAACTCCAGAGGGGCAGCCGCCAGCGCCTGCCGCAAGGCGCCATCATCCGCTTGCAGGGATCGATAGTAGAGTGGTTCCGCAGTCATCCCGCGGGCAGCGGTATCCCCAGCCGGGACATCACTCCAGATGGCAGCCGATCCACTGCAGGGCAAACCAAAAAGTGCAACGACAAATAATAAAGGGGATATTCCAGCACGCATGCAACCCGTCTCCGGTTAGTTAATCCTTTTGAACATGATTCCCCACAGCCTGCTGCGAGGAGTATGCAGGAGCGGCGGGGCACCGCTCCTGCAATATCAGGGAAGCTCTGATTAATTGCGTTACTGTCATCTCGACCTCAGGGAGAGATCTCAACCTACAAAGCGCATAGCCAGGTTTCGAGGTATAAGATTTCTCACTGCGTTCGAATGACAATTATTCAGAGCTTCCTTATGTTTATTCTCGCTCTTAGCCCCTGAACCTTTCCTGAACAATCAGGCCTTGAGTTTTTTCAGCAGAAGCTCGTTGACCTGTTCAGGATTGGCCTTGCCTCTGGTCGCTTTCATGACCTGGCCGACAAAGAAACCCAACAGTTTCTCCTTGCCCGCGCGGAACTGTTCAACCTGCTTTGGATTGTTGGCAATGATGTCGTCGATAATCGGCTCCATCGCCCCTGTATCGGTAATCTGCTTGAGACCTTTAGCCTCGATCACCGTATCCGCGTCACCCTCGCCGTTCCAGATCGCCTCGAAGACCTGCTTTGCGATCTTGCCTGAGATGGTCTTGTCGGCGATGCGTTTCAGCAACCCACCCATCTGCTCAGGACTCACCGGGGAGTCGGCGAGATTCAGCCCCGCCTTGTTCAATGCACCACCCAGTTCCATGGTGACCCAGTTGGCAGCCATCTTGGTTTCGCCACCCGCCTCGACCACCACTTCGAAATAGTCCGCCAAGGGACGGCTGGCAGTCAGTGCCTTCGCCTCTTTTTCGCCCAGTGCATAGGTCTGAATAAAACGCTGCAGCTTGGCGGCAGGCAGTTCCGGCATCCCATCCCGGATCTGCTCCAGCAGCGACTCATCGATCTCCACCGGCAGCAGATCAGGATCGGGGAAGTAACGGTAGTCGTTCGCCTCCTCCTTGCTGCGCATGGAGCGGGTCTCATCCCTGTCGGCATCGTAGAGACGGGTCTCCTGCACGATCCTGCCGCCACCTTCAACCACGTCGATTTGGCGCTCCAACTCATAGTTGAGGGCGCGTTCCAGAAAACGGAAGGAGTTGATGTTCTTCAGCTCTGTACGGGTACCGAACGCTTCCTGACCATAGGGACGAATGGAGAGGTTCGCGTCCACCCGGAAAGAACCCTCCTGCATATTGCCGTCGCAGATGCCGAGATAGACTACCAGTTGGTGAATCTTGCGGGCATAGGCTACCGCCTCCTTGATGGAGCGCATATCCGGCTCGGAGACGATCTCCAGCAGCGGCGTACCGGCCCGGTTGAGGTCGATCCCGCTCAAACCGTGAAAGTCCTCATGCAGAGACTTGCCTGCATCCTCCTCCAGATGCGCACGGGTGATGCCGATCACTTTCGACTCGCCGTTTTCCAGCTCGATGGTCAATTCGCCCCTGCCCACAATAGGCAATTCAAACTGACTGATCTGATAACCCTTTGGCAAATCAGGATAGAAGTAGTTTTTTCGCGCAAACACTGAACGCTTACCTATTTCTGCGCCAACTGCGACACCGAATTTGAGGGCGCAGTTTACCGCCTCCCGGTTCAACACCGGCAACACGCCGGGGAAGGCCAGATCCACATTGCAGGCCTGGGTGTTGGGCGCTGCACCATAGGCCGTGGAGGCCCCGGAGAAGATCTTCGATTTGGTGGCCAATTGGGTATGAACTTCCAACCCGATGACGGTTTCCCACTGCATGGTCTTTACTCTTTAAATTTCAAAAACTGTAGGATGCGGTGAAGAATGAACCGCATCATTCACTACCGATGCGGTTCGCAAGCTCACCACATCCTGCATGTTCACCACTTGGAAAATTCAATAACCTTCCGGCGCCAACTTGTGCCAGTCCGTTGCCTGCTGGAGTTTATGGGCGACGTTCAGCAGCTTCGCCTCAGCAAAATAGTTGCCGATGAGCTGCAATCCGACCGGCATGCCCTCCACCGGTCCCACCGGCACCGACATGCCGGGCAGCCCTGCCAGATTGGCCGCAATGGTATAGATATCGTTGAGGTACATGGTCACCGGATCACCCGCCTTCTCCCCCAGGCCAAAGGCGGTACTGGGTGTGGAGGGTCCCAAAATCACATCGACCTGCTCGAAGGCAGCCTTGAAATCATCGGAGATCAGGTGACGGATCTTCTGCGCCTTCAGATAGTAGGCGTCGTAATACCCGGCCGAAAGGGCATAGGTTCCGATCATGATGCGCCGCTTTACCTCTTCACCAAACCCCTCGCCTCTGGAACGTTTATAGAGGTCCTCCAGATCCTTGGGGTCTTCGCAGCGATAGCCATATCGTACGCCGTCAAAACGGGAGAGATTGGAAGAGCACTCGGCAGGCGCGACCACGTAGTAGGTGGGCACCGCCAGATGCGTGTTGGGCAGGCTGATCTCCACCACCTCGGCGCCCAGTTTGCGGTACTCCTCGATGGCAGCCTCAACAGATGCCGCCACCCCGGCATCCAGACCTTCGCCGAAATACTCCTTCGGCAGGCCAATCTTCAACCCCTGCAGAGAGTCGTTCAGACCAGCGGAAAAATCGGGTAGTGGTTCCTCCGCACTGGTGGAATCTCTCGGATCGAAACCGGCCATGGCCTGCAGCATCAGCGCCGCATCCTCGGCGCTACGGGTCATCGGACCGCCCTGGTCGAGACTCGACGCAAAGGCGATCATGCCGTAACGGGAGACCCGGCCGTAGGTGGGTTTCAGTCCGGTAATGCCACAGAGCGCAGCGGGCTGGCGGATGGAACCACCGGTATCGGTGCCGGTTGCCGCGACCGCCAGACGCGCCGCGACGAGAGCAGCCGAACCACCGGATGAGCCGCCGGGCACACGCTCCCGGTCCCAGGGATTGCGCACCGGGCCGTAGAAACTGGTCTCATTGGAGGAGCCCATGGCGAACTCATCCATATTGGCCTTGCCGAGCATCACCACCCCGGCGGCATTGAGCCGCTCCACAACAGTAGCGTCGTAGGGCGAGATGAAACTGTCGAGCATGCGGGAGCCGCAACTGGTTTTCACACCCTGGGTGCAGAAAATATCCTTCTGCGCGATAGGAATGCCTGCGAGAGGTCCGGCATTGCCCGCACTGATCCGCTGATCAGCCGCTTCCGCAGCCTGAAGGGCGACATCCGGGGTTACCGTGATATAGCAGTTCAAGCCCTCATCCAGCGAATCGATGCGCGCCAGGAAATGACGAGTCAGTTCCACACTGGAAAATTCACCGGCACGCAGGCCCGCGCCCAGTTCCGCGATAGTTTTGTTATGCATAGTCAGTCAGTTATTCCTGCAAAGTCGAACTCATCCACTACTCGATCACCTTGGGCACCAGGTAGAGATCACTCTCAACCTTGGGCGCAATGGCCTGGAAGTCTTCCCGGCGGTTCACTTCAGTCACCTCGTCCACCCGCAGACGCTGAGCCATATGCAGCGGGTGGGCCATCGGTGTGACATCATCGGTTTCGACGTCATCCATCTGTGCAACCAAACCCAGAATATTGGAGAGGTCTGTGGCATAACCTTCGATCCGGTCCTCGTCCACCGCCATTCTGGCAAGGTGGGCAATTTTCTCTATGTCAGAGCGATCCAACGACATCCGTCTGATTCCTGTGGTGAAAAACGTGCAAAAAGTTACCACATTTAGGCGTTTCGATATACGGCGAAAAACGAAAACCACTCTGAAAATCCTCCCAGTAAGGCACCATTTGCCACTCGACTGCGTGAAACGGCGTTTTCTATTCCAGGCAATTTATTTGACGATTTAAAATATTGGGATATAATTCCCACTTATGGAGTCTGTCAGAGCTGACACTCAAGACAGGCAAGCAGACGCCCCCCGCATCAATCACAAGGAAACAGTCGATATGAAAAAATTACAACAAATAGCCATATCCACACTGCTGGTGCTGCTGATCAGCGCCTGTGGGGGCGGAGGAGATGACGCGACATTCGGAGGCTCTTCCGCAACACGCAGCGACGAAACCGTCCTTGGCCGGGTGACCGGCTTTGGCAGTGTATATGTCGATGGGGTCGAGTACGAAACAGACAACACTCAAATTACCATCAATGGCGTTCCTGCCGATGAGAGCGCATTGAAACTCGGCATGGTGGTGCTGCTGAAAGGCAACTCCGACGGTAGCCATGGAGAGGCCTTCAATATAGATTTCTCCGATGAGATTCACGGCTTTGTCGACGAGAATCTGACCGGCACCGGCGGCGCACTTCAGGTCATGGGGCAGACCGTTTACAGCGACCCTCTCACCGTTTTTGAGTCAGCTGTTGCCGGCATCACCACCATTGCAGCCATCCCCCAAGGCGCCATTGTCGAGATCAGTGGTTATCGCGATGCGGATGGCGCACTGTTCGCCACCCGCATTGAGCTGAAAAAACTCGCCTTGGATCCAGGGGATGAGGTCAGCGTAAAAGGCCGGATCGAGACCCTGGATGAAAACGCAAAACGACTCACCCTGGGAACTATGGGGGTCGACTACAGCCAGGCGGAGGTCAAGGACGTACTGATTGTCGGCAGGTTTTATGAGATCAGCAGCCGTCAGGGCACATCACCCATCAACGGTGACCTGATCGCTGACGAGATCGAAGCGGCGGAAGACGCAGCGGAACAGATCGATAGTGACACAGATGAACAGATCAAACTGGAAGGCAGAATCGACACACTCCTCACGGATGACCTGTTTACTCTCAATGGCCTGGAGATTCTGGTCAATCCGGAAACCGAATTTGAAGATGGCGATCAGCAGCAGCTTACTGAGAATGCACTGATAAAAGTCAGGGGACATCTCAACGAGCAGGGGCAGGTCAGCGCAGATGAGATCGAGTTTCGCTCCGAGACATACACTGAAATCGAAGGCATAGTAAGCCAGGTCGACAGCAATAACAGCACCTTGACCATCGGCAATAGTTTGGTCCACTACTCCAGTGAAACACTGGTAATAGACGAGTGGAACGAGGATCGCAGTTTCAACCTGCAGCAGATCAGGGTCGGCGATGAACTGGAGATAGACGTCACACAGGATGCTTCAGGTAATCTGTTTGCAGTCAAACTGGTCAGAAAATCAGGGACTGAGAGTGAGACCGATGATGAGGATCATGCTGAAGGCAGCGGGGACGAAGGCGCAGAGGGAGATGATACTGACGAAGAGGGCTCCTCTGAGAACGAAGATGACGACGGAAACACCGGCGTCCCAGGTATCACCGACACCCACCGTGTTCTCGCCTTCAACGATCTCGGCATGCACTGTGCTGACCTTGACTACACCACCTTCGTAGTCCTGCCGCCTTTCAATGTAATCCGCAGCCAGGTCATCGAGCGCGGCGCCACCCCCCGCATCCTCAGCAGCGCGGAAGTCGACGTCGCCTACAAGGCGCAGATGGATGCAGCAGGCTCGATCAACACCACCAGCCAGAACCTGCCGGGATCCGTGCAGAAAACCAACTTCTGGGACATCAACCCGGCTAGCGGCAACACCTACGTCTTCGATCTGTTCGGAGGCAACCCCCCGGCTGATGTTGGACTCCTGGGCCAGAGCATGCCCGGCGTCAACGCACCCTATGCCGCCAATGAGGATCAACCCTTCGGGCACTACGACGCAGACTTCGCCTGGTTCTCCGCGGACGGCGTTCCGATCCTGCCGGTGGATGACGCCGGACAGACCAATTCCTATCCGCTGATGCAGGTTACCGCCAGTGACAAGGCCAGTGGCCAGGCTCTCGCCAGTCTGGACGTCGTTTTGCCGGTCGCCTCCGAGGCGGACTGCCAGAACTGTCATGCCCTGGGGGAGATAGGCGCCGACAGCAACCGTCGCCCAGATGTCGATTTCATCTTCCCTGATGATATCAACGACCCCAACGATGTACTGCAGGCGGCAAAGGCCAATATCCTGCGTCTCCACGACAACAAGCACGGCACCAATATCGATAATCAGCGCCCGGTGCTCTGCGCCGGTTGCCACTATTCGGCAGCGCTGGACCTGGCTGGAAACGGCGGGCCTGTCGGCAAGCAGGTGGGCCATGCCATGATGTCCCAGGTGATGCACGGCCACCATGGTGAGCTGCGGGATCCCGCCACAGATGAGCTTATCTTCCCGGAAAACGGCACTCTGGAAGAGACCTGCTACCAGTGCCATCCCGGCAAGGTTACCAAGTGCCTGCGCGGCGCCATGGGCGGTGCCGGCATCACCTGCCAGAACTGCCACGGCGGTATGCTTGCAGTGGGCGGTGTACACGACCTTCCAGCCGGCGGCGGTCTCGACGGGGCCAATGACGGCACCACTCCGCGCCAGCCCTGGATCGACGAGCCACGCTGCGAATCCTGCCACACCGGTGATTCCAATGATCACTTGGGCGGCACCATTCGCCTCAGTCAGGCCTGGGAATCAGGGGATCCATCGGCAACTCCCCGCCGGGCAGAGAACAAGCGTTTTGCGGAAAACCCGGCCAAGCTCTATCGCAACAGCCTGGGACATGGCGGTGTTGCCTGCGAAGGCTGCCACGGCTCCACTCACGCCATCTGGCCCAATGCAGCGCAGGGATCCAACGACAATGTAGCCGCCGTACAGCTGCAGGGGCATGCCGGAACCATTAGTGAATGCAGTAGTTGCCATACCACCCTGGGTCTCACCCTGGATGGCCCCCACGGCATGCACAACGTCAACAACCCTGCCTGGACTGAGGGGCATGAGTCCTTCTACCAGCAGAATCCAGGGAGTTGCCGCGCATGCCACGGCCAGAACCTGGAAGGCACCGCACTCTCCCGTACCGCAGCGGACCGCGACCTTCAAACCGACGATAACGGCCCGATCCACCTCGTCAAGGGCACTGAGGTCAGTTGTGCGCTGTGCCATGAGAGGCCCTGATGCAGGATTTAATTAATGAGTATTACTTGACCTGGGCAAAAATGGGATTATAATCCCAACAAGGCCGTCTCCAAGCCAACCTTACAGAGGCTGGCCTGGACCTGAGCACTAACGAGATCAGCTACCAATGTGGATTTAATCAGTTCGATGTCCAACGAGATCCAGAAAACACTCACCGCCGCCATCCTGAAACTCCTGCGGCCACTGGTGCGCCTGCTGTTACGTAACGGCATGAGCTACGGTGACTTTGCAGATCTCAGCAGATGGGTATTTATGGATGTGGCGGAAAAAGAGTTCACTCTCCCGGGGCGCAAGCAGTCAGTATCGCGCATCTCGGTTATTACCGGCCTCACCCGCAAGGATGTAAGCCGCCTGCAGAAGATAGAGAGACCTGACGACTCCGCCATTGCCCAGCAGTACAACCGGGCAGCGAGGGTAATCGCCGGCTGGCTGCGGGACAGCCGCTTCCACACTTCGGAAGGCACCCCGGCTGAACTCTCTTTCGATTCCGGGGTCAACAGCTTCACTGCGCTGGCGAAAGAGCACAGCGGTGACATCCCGCCCAGGGCCATCCTCGATGAACTGCTCAGGGTGGGAACGGTCGAGCAGGATAGTAACGGCAACATCCATCTCCTGATGGAGGCCTTTGTTCCCCGCACCGGGGAAAAGGACAAGCTGCATATATTGGGCACCGACATCTACCTGCTGCTATCCACCATCGACCACAATCTGCGGCTGGGCGATTCCGATCCCCGCTACCAACGCAAGGTGGCCTATGACAACCTGCCAGAGGAGGCGCTACCCCGTTTCCGGGAAATGAGCGCAGAGAAGGCCCAGGCCCTGCTGATCGAGCTTGACCGCCATCTCTCTGCCCAGGACCGCGACCTTAACCCTGAGGTAAAAGGCAATGGTCGCAAACAGGCCGGTATCGGCATCTACTACTTCGAGCAGGACATGGCTACAGATGACTGACATGAAAATATTTCCGATCCTTTTTACCACCCTCATTCTTTCCGGCTGCGGCGGCGGCGAGACCCAGACCGCTGATGGCGGCATTGGCGGCACCGGCGTTGCCTGGGGTCGCGTCACGGGTTTTGGTTCCATCTATCTGAACGACATCAAATACGAAACCACAACCACAAGTTACCAGTTCGAGGAGCCGACACGGGTCGATCAGTCGGACCTTAAGGTCGGCATGGTGGTGCGGATCACCGGAAACAACGACGGCGTCACCGGCGAAGCGGAGACGGTGGAGTACACCGATCTGCTGGAAGGCACCGTCAGCGGCAATGACATTGCAGGCAGCAGCAGCCTGACTGTGATGGGTCAGACGGTGATCGTCGATCTTGACACCATCTATGACGACGGTGGCACCGGCATCCTGCTCGCCGACCTGGCTATCGATGCCGTCATCGAGGTCAGCGGCTTCTCCGATGGCCTTGGGGTCATCTATGCCACCCGCATCGAGGTGAAGTCCGCCGCCTGGAACGGCACAGATCAACTCGAAGTCAAAGGCATCGTACAGAATCTGACCGCCACCACATTTGAGCTTGGTAGCCTCACTGTCGATTTTGCCGTTATTCCAGCACTTCTGCCCGACGGCATACCCCAGGAAGGCAAGTACGTCGAAGCCAAAGGCGACAGCTTCAATGGCGCCACCTTCGAAGCGGACGAGGTTGAGACTGAAGGCGACGGCGATCTGGAGTGGGCCGAAGATGGCGAAGAGCTGGAGATCGAGGGGATCGTCACCACCGATTTCGATGGTGTCACGAATCAGTTCACCCTCAATGGCCAGACGGTTCAGATAACCGCATCCACTGAGTTCGAAGACGGAAACAGCGGCGATATCCTGGCCGGAACACCTCTGGAAGTTGAAGGAACAATGGAAGGTACGGTGCTGATGGCCAGTGAAATCGAATTTGGCACCGATAGTGCCGATAAACTGGAGATTGAAGATATCGTCGCCAGCGTGGATCCGGGCGCAAGCAGTTTCATGGTCCAGGGCGGGCAAACATTCGTAACGACCACTTCGACGATCTTCATCGACGAATTGAACAACGACCAATTCTTCAGCCTGGCCAGCCTGAATCCCGGCGAGAATGTCGATGTTACCTATGTCGATAATGGCGGTGTCCTGACAGCCACCAAGGTGGAACGGGAGTAAGTAGGAGCGGCGCCCCGCGGCGATTGCTCCGTTAGCGGGTAAATCGCGGCGGGGCACCGCCGCTCCTACACACCGTCAGGTTGCGACCAGCTGATCTATTCAGCCACAAGGATCAGCTTGAGCAGGTCGATGGAACTCAACTCGTAACATTCCCACAACTGCTCGAAGGCCTCCGCCTCTCCGGCATCCACGCCTATCTGCTTGCTGACTTCGGCGAGGCTATTGCGGCCAAGCCCGGCGCCCGAATACTTCGCCTCGATCGCTGCCTGGGCGAGATCCGACACGGGAGCCGCTTCCCCCACCAGACTGAAACTTCCGATCAACACTTCCCAAAGCTTCAGGATAGGTGCGCCGATGAAATCAAACTAATAATCGCCCCAATAGCACTGGATTTTACAAATAGTGCTGACGCATTACCCGCCCATGGCAACCCTGTGAGCATCCGTTTATGATGAGCACTGCCGAAACTACATCCCAGAAACCCGCAAGTGTGGTGACGGCAACCAGGTCGCCTACCTGGCGCTGGCTCTATGGGCGGGATGCTGATTACAACCAGATCATCAACTGCCGCTTCATTGGCGCTCACGATCCCAATGGCAGCTCCAAAACAGGCCTTTTCTTCGAGCAGGCGGACCACAACCACATTGTTAACAATCTGTTTGACGGCACCACCCAGGACAACCTTTCACTGGTGAAGTCGGACAGCAACCTGGTGCAGGGCAATCGCTTCCGCAACGGCAAACACACCCTCTGGAGCATCAAGTACGGCAACAAGAACATCATCAGGGGCAACGACCTCTCCCCATTGAAGTGACAGGGTGAATTTGACGCAATGTTTTCAGGTCTTCAGGATACCAGCCCCAGCATTCTGATCGTCGATGACGCGCCGGACAACCTGAACCTGTTGCAACGCCTGTTGGCTGACGAAGCCTACGAGATCCGAGTGGCGCCGAATGGGGAATTTGCACTGCGTGCCATGGAGGCCAGCCCCCCCGACCTGATCCTTCTCGATATCCATATGCCGGAACTGGATGGTTTTGAGGTGTGTAAACGTCTCAAGTCAAACGACCTCACAAGGGATATCCCTATCATTTTTCTTACTGCACTGAGTGATCCCGAGGACGAGGGCCGGGGGTTAAAACTCGGGGCGGTGGACTATATCACCAAGCCTTTCCAGGCTGAGATCATCAAGGCGCGCTTGCGTACTCATCTGAAATACGTACATCAACGCAATCTGCTGGAACAACTTGCAAAGCTCGATCCTTTAACCGAGATCCCCAATCGGCGGTTCTTAAACGAACAGCTTGAGAAAGAGTGGAGCCGTTCCCTGCGTATTGGTTCCCGGCCCCTTTCCGTCGCCATTCTGGACGTGGATTTTTTTAAAAAATACAACGACAGCATGGGGCATCCTATGGGGGATAAAGCACTGATCGCGATCGCCAGGACGATGACGCGAATACTCAGTCGTCCTGCCGATCTGGCGGCACGTTTTGGTGGCGAAGAGTTTTTCATCCTGCTCCCCGATACGGATCAAGCAGGCGCAGAGATGATCGCAGAACATATCCGCAAAGAGGTGGACGCACTCGCGCTTACTTATCCGATAGCCTCGGTCACACACCATCTTTCGGTGAGCATCGGGGGCACAACAGCTTTGCCCTCATCTGGAATTGTGTGCGACGAGCTAATTGAACGGGCCGACGCCAATCTCTATGAGGCCAAGAACTCTGGACGTAACCGAGTCGTATGGTCGGATTTTATAGGTGGCAAGGATGTATGAGATGACAATTATGCAGCGACTGAAAAAAATCATTCTTTCCTTATTCATGGTGGTTTTCACCGGCGCGGCTCCAGCGCAAGAGAGTAGCCCCGTCTATATAGGGCTGGATGGGGAATTCAGCCTGCTCAACAGCACCTCTGCCCAGGCGATCGAGCGGGGAATCCGTGTCGCACTTGATGAGATCAACGAAGCGGACGGCGTGCTGAACGGCCGACCGATGAAACTGCTGATCCGTGACAACCGCTCTGTCCCGGCCCGAGGGCGGGAGAATATACGGAGATTTGCCGAAGTTGAGGATCTGGTCGCCATAATGGGTGGGCGCTTCAGCCCCGTCCTTCTTGATGAACTCGACCTGGTTCACGAGTTGGGGATTGTATTACTGGACGCCTGGGGTTCAGCTGACGGCATTACCGAGCATGAATACCGCCCAAGCTATACCTTTCGCCTCTCTCTACGTGACCGGTACGCCATGCCAACCATGTTGCAGCATGCACTGGAGAAAGGGGCCGAACAGGTCGGGATCATAGTGCCGAATACCGGTTGGGGGCGAAGCAATGCCAAGGCAGCCCTGCGTTATCAGGAGCATGAGTCAGCGCCGAAGATCCTGAAACCAGTCTGGTACAACTGGGGTGAAAAAGACATGTTACGCCACTATCGCCTACTGCTGGAGGCGGGGGCGGATGTAGTCATTCTGGTGGCAAACGATATTGAGGGATCCCGACTGGTCCATCAACTGGCTGCGCTGGATGGCCACGAGATTCTTCCGATTATCAGTCACTGGGGGGTGACCGGCGGCAAAATGGTGGAAAAGAGTGGCGCAATGCTGCACAGACTCGATTTTTCCGTGGTTCAGACCTTCAGCCTGTTTACCGCTGATCCCCAGATCCGTGATCGGGTAATGAGCCGGGCCAAGCGGCTGTTGGCCATCCAGAGGATCGAAGATATAGAATCGCCCGTGGGTTTTGGGCACGCCTATGACCTGACGCACATCCTGGCCCGCGCTGTTGATATTGCCGGTACCACAAACCGGGCCAAGGTGCGGGAAGCCCTTGAACAGGTACACGGCTACCAGGGTCTGACCGGTTCCTACCCACGCCCTTTCACGCCAGAAAGACATGATGCTCTTAAGCAGGAACAGGTATTCATGGCCCGCTACCGTGAAGACGGTGTCATCGTGCCACTCTCCCCGGTGCATGAATAGACCGTCATGAAGCAGGGAATCTTCTCCACCATTCACTGGACCCTGTCGCAAAAGATTGCAGTGGGTGCTGGGGTGATGGCGTTGGTCACCGTCATCATTCTGGGTGGGATATCCTATCTGGCCATGCGGCAACAGATGATCGAAACCTTGCAGGCCGAGATCAAAGAGAGTGCCAAGGATATCTCTCAGCGTCTGGATGATAAATTGGCTGCAATGAACAGCACCCTGTCGTCGTTGTCGGAAAATACCCTGGTCGGAAATGCACTCGTGGATAACGTTGGCCGGGAGATCTATCTGCGCAGTTTTCTAGCCAATTTTCGCCAGATCAACGATATTCCCGTCACTGTTGTGGTGACCGACTTTCGTGGAATACCCTTTTCCCAAAACAATGAGACCGCACTTGTTGTGTCCAAAGAGTGGCTGGCAGCGGTCGTCGAATCGGGTGAGAAGCGTACTGCCATCGTGGGCGCTCATGAGTCCTGCTATTTCGTATTGGCCGCTCCCGTCATCTTTGCCAACACCGGCCGGCCGGAAGGGGTGCTGGTCATCCAGTTCACCGGCAAAGAGTTGTTTGGAGCACCGGACTTTCAGCCATCTTCCTACTCCCGCTACCTTGAAGATGCTTTAACCATTGGCTTCACCAATACGATCGATAAGCAGCGAAAGACAAAGACTCTTGGAAACGCCAGCCCCAATTTTATTACCGCGACTGCGGCGATTGGCAGATCGGGCATATTTGCACCGGCCGAGATGGAAATCAAAGTCTATTCGAACCCGGTAAATATTCCCGAGCGCATCGACCGTTTATTGTGGATCTATCTGATAACCGGACTGGTTACCCTGTTTATCCTGATCCTGGCCAGCCGTGCACTGGCTCACTCACTGACCCGGCGACTGCGGCTGCTGGAAAAGGCTACTGGGGAGATCTCTTTCGACACAGCCCGTCATAACCGTCTGCCGATGGATGGCTACGATGAGGTGTCACATCTGAGTAGGACTTTCAATTCAATGATCGAGCGCCTGGAGAGCGCCTACGTGGCACAGCGCGAGACGGGGGAGCATCTGAAGAAGGCTCTCACGTCCACGGAACAGGCCAAGCTGGCGGCAGAGGCTGCGAGCCAGGCAAAGACTGAGTTTCTTGCCAACATGAGCCATGAGTTGCGCACGCCTCTCAATGCCATCCTCGGTTTTTCCCAGGTGCTGGAAAAGAAGTGTCGACAATGCCCATCACAACAGGAAAACCTGGGTATTGTCCTTCGCAGCAGCGAACATCTGCTGACCTTGATCAACGACGTGCTGGACATGTCTCAGATCGAGGCCGGAAAGATAACGGTCGAGAACGAAGTCATCAATCTCCATGAGTTGCTGGAAGATGTGATCATGTTGATTCGGCCAAAGCTGGAAGAGAAGGGGCTCTGGTTACAACTCGAACAGGATCCGGAATTTGAACGCTATGTTCAGACCGATCCAGGCAAACTGCGCCAGATCCTGCTCAACCTGCTTGGTAATGCGGCAAAATATACCGATGAGGGGGGCATCATCTTTCGTGCCCGCTCCCATGAAATTGGACCTGATACGGTTCACCTGGAGTTTGAGATCGAGGATACAGGCAGAGGGATCGCGGAGCAGGAGCAGGCGCGGATCTTCGAAAAATTCACCCAGATCAAGCGTAATCGGGGACATAAAGAGGGTATTGGACTGGGGCTATCGATCTCCAAGAGCTACGCTGAACTCCTCGGTGGTGAAATAGATCTACGAAGTGAGTTGGGTAAAGGGTCTATTTTTACCCTGTCACTTTCTGTTTCGCGGGGTGAAATCGATACGGTAGCGAAACGCACCGACTACAGCAATGTTATCGGGCTGGAGCCGGGCCAAACGGAATTTCGAGTATTGATCGTCGAGGACAAGAAAATGAATCGTCTTCTTCTGCGCAGCATTCTGGAGCGTGTCGGCTTTCAGGTACGGGAGGCGGTCGACGGTGAGCAGGGGCTGAAAGAGTTTTTCGAATGGCTGCCCCAGTTGGTGCTGATGGACATCCGCATGCCCCTTATGAACGGTTATGAAGCCACCCGCAGCATCAAGGCGACTCCAGCCGGAGAGGCGTGTAAAGTGATAGCTGTCAGCGCAAGCGTTTTCAGGGAGGGAAAAGAGAGGTTATTCGCCGCTGGCTGTGATGATTTTCTGAGCAAACCTTTTTGGGAATCCGATATCCTTGCCCTGTTGGAAAAGCATTTAGGGGTGCGTTACCTCTATGAGGGGGCGGCTTCGAAAAAACAGGTTGTACCGCGAAAACTAGAACCGTCGGACCTCACCATGCTTTCCGGCGAATGGCGCAGACGCTTTCATGCCGCCATCGAGCAGGGACAGATGAAGGAGATGGAGTCGCTGCTGGAAGAGATAGCCCCCCATCACAAGGCGTTGTCGGAGCAGTTGCACCATCTGGTCTCAAGATATGCATTCGAACGTCTTCTAGCACTGACATCAGGAGATGGTTGAACCGCGTGCTAAACAGAATCCTCCCAGCAGCATCGATAGTGTGCTGCGCGGGAACGAAATGGGGTCAATTTTCTAACGCCTGATTGCATGAATTTCTGTGCCTATCAGACGGAATGCACAGAGCACAATTTGTTATCCCACTGAGGTATTTTTTGGCAGAAAAACCCTCAGGATCGTCCCTCCCTCCGCCGCATTCTCGGCCCGGATATCGCCGCCATGACCATTGACAATCTCCCTGCAGATGGCCAAACCAAGGCCGGTACCCCCTGCGTTGGTCTTGGTCTTGCTGCTCTGTACAAACTTGTCGAACACCGATTCAAGTTCCGTCTCAGGTATGCCGATTCCTTCGTCCCTGATGGTCAACTCGAAAGCAGGCACACTCCCCCCCTCTTCCCGGCTCAACACTGCCTGGTCGGTAAGGCTTACGAATATTCTGCCGCCTTCCGGAGTAAATTTGATGGCATTGGAGAGTAGATTGGTGACCACCTGGTGAATGAGGGCTGGGTCCATATTCCCAATACAGGGATCGCAGGGCAAGTCCGCCTCCAGCATAAGCCCTTGTTCCATCAACTGGGCCTCCAGCTCATGGATACAGCCCAGCACAATTTCCAGCAGGTTCCTCCGCCCCATTTCGAACAAGACCCTGCCCGCCTCCATCTTCGACAGATCCAACAGATCGTTCAACAGATTCAGAAGGCGATTGCCGCTGACGTTGATCCGATCGAAAAACAGCGCCAGTTTGTCCCGGGGGGCGGCATCCCATTTTTTCAGACCCAGGCTCGAGAAACTGAGTATGGCATGCATTGGGGTTCGCAGTTCGTGAGACATGTTGGCGAGAAACTCAGATTTTGCCTGGTTTGCCGCTTCAGCCGACTCTTTGGCCAATCGTAGATCACGCGTCTGCTCATCAACCTGCAACTGCAGGGTATCCCGGTGTTGCCGAAGTTTGTGCTCGGCTCTTTGCCGCAGCCGCACCTCAGACACCAACTGCACCTCCTTATCCAATTGGGCATCCCAAAGCCTGGCCAATGCATCTGCTGATTCGTTCAGATTATGGAGTTCATCCGCTGCAAATCTGTCCAGATGATAGTGATGCCGCTCAACCTCATCGTAGAGGTGGACCAGACTGTGATTGATGCCCTGGATCGGCCTGACCACGAGAAAATGGACCAGTAGGAAAGCGCTCATGCCAACCACGACCACCGACAGCAGCACGATCCAGCTAAGCTTCTCCACATGGCGTTCTATCTCTTCTATCAGAAGATCCGTTCGCCACTCCAGGTGGACGCTGCCAAACACCTCTCCCTCCAGCATGACATCCTCTTCCCAGCTCAGGAGGTCATCTTCCGCCACCTCAACCTGGCGCCGCCAAGAGGCCATCTCCTCCTCTGGATTGCGGATCGAGATCCAGATGATCCCTGGATTACTCAACCCTGTCTCGCGGACTATGGTCTCCAACTGGGGTATGTCTTCGGAAATAACAGCCTCTAGCGAACCCGCAGCCACCGTCGATACCGTACGTGCACCCTGCTCTTTCAGCACACCAATCAAGTAGGGCGTTTCAAAATATCGGATCATTTCCCGGGAACCGAAACCCAACAGGATGATGACCGCTGAAATGACCACCACCATCTGCCACACCAGGGGCCAACGGTAAGCCCCGGCGGTTTTCATCAACGGTAGATTCTGTACTGGCCCCGTCATAATGAACAACTATTGAAAAAATTCCGGATTCCGCAAAATAGCAGTTAGGGCATAGTCGTAATCCCCATCACTTCCGGGTTTGAAACCGGCACGTTTCATGGTTTTCAGCGCCTGTTTATCATCAAGGGAGAGGAGGCATGTCTGAAGGGCCAACCGCACATTTTCCGGCATACCCGCCCGCGCCAGCCAGGGCTTTTCCATATTGGGGAAGGTAGAGAGCACCCGATATTTCACCCCCTTCTTTTCCATTTTTCGCAAGGTTCCCTCCTTGAAAGCCCCCGCGTCAAATCCACCATTAGCCACCATGGCTGCCACCTTGTCGTGCCTTCCCAGATATTCGTAGCCGGCCAGATCCCTGGCTCGAATACCATTCTGTTGGAGATAGAGCTGGGAAAAGTAACGTCCCGTGGTGGAGTTGGGATTACCGAAGGCAAAACGTTTTCCCTTCAGGTCTGCCAGATGCCGGATGCCGCTGCCTTCCAAGGAGCAGATCACACCACTGAATGCTTTTATCTTGCGATTTTTTTCGTTTGCCAGGATGGAAATCCCCGGCTCCCGCTGTTTAGCCAACACGTATGAAGCGGGTCCAAAGCGGGCAAAGTCGACCTCTCCATCAACCAGCCTGTCGATCCCCTCGTCATAGGACTTGGAAACCTTCATCCGAATAGTGACTGGTTCCCCCAGCTCACCACTTAGCTTCTGTTCCAGGGAATTCAGCACCGGCCGGAACTGGCGCACCATATCGGTGGCCTTGTCCGAAGTGTAGATGCCAAACTTCAACTCGATATCAGCCAGGACTGCCGCCGAATTCAACCACAAAAAGGCGCTGATGATACCGAGCACAATCCTGATCATGCGCCTCATTTTCCCACTTCCACGATATAGAACCCTTTCAGTTGCAGCCGAAAATCAGCCGAACTTCCAACTAATCATGTTAGCGGACAAACTGACATAATCTTGAACATCCCTTTTGCCGTCTCCCCTCACCCCAAATCCATAGCAGGAGCCATGTAGTGTGGCATCGGAGACATTGCTGGCAGTGGACGAGACCTAGATAGTTTCAATACGCCGCCGGTAAAAGATCGAGTAGTAGCGCACACTGCCCGGTGCATGAGAGATCCAGCCCGAGAGCGCAATAATCATCAGCAGTAGCGGCATAGACAGATCTGGCCACAGGGTGATGGCATAGAGCAATAGCAGTTTGAGCATGATCACATGCCCGCGCAACTGCAGCAGCCAGATACCGTTGGCGTAGAAAAATAACAGCGACAACAACAGACCGCTAGCCAGACAAAGATCGAGATAGATACGCCAGGTTTCGTCCGCCGCCGCATAAAGATAACCGCCTCCCACACCGGCGATACCGATCAGGTGGAGTGTGCGCAGACCGATATTGATCCAACGGTGTCCTGGAAGATAACGTGACTGAGGGGGAAATAGAATCTGCTTGAGACGGGACATCGAATATTACCAGTTGATTTTAGCGTCACTCTTCACCATTCCGGCAAAATAGACAAGCCTGGTTGCAGTCCGGCTATTTTCGAAACTGCGCGATCCACGCAAACAGCTCGGAGAGTTTGAGAGACTATCTAGTGCCCGTCCGGAAACGCTGTTTTCACCACGAAGCGCACGAAGAAAATTCATGGCTAATCAATTTTTTACCTTCGTGTCCTTTATGGTTAGATGTGGGTTTCCGGATGGACACTATCCAGGGCCAGTACCTCATCACGAGGTTTCCAGTGGCAGGACGACCTCGACCCTGACCCCCCCCAGTTCAGGAGAACGCCTGAAAAGAATTGTGCCTTCGTAGAGCTTGACGATATCCCTGGCGATCGAGACGCCCAGACCATGGCCCTCTACCGTCTCATCAAGGCGTACGCCACGACGAGTCAGACCGGCAAACTCCTGTTCCGTTAAACCCGGGCCATCATCCTCGATGACCATGTGCACACCTCCATCCAGTGTCATTCTGCAGACCACCCTGGACTCTGCCCACTTGCAGGCATTGTCCAGCAGGTTTCCCAGCAGCTCGAACATATCCTCCCGATCACCGAACACGGGTATATCATCATCGGCCTGCAGTTGGATATCGAGCGCCCGGTCCTGATGAATCAGTTGCAGAGTCTTCGCCAGATCCGCCAGTTCCAGATGGGGATTGAAGTGCTGTCCCGATACCCCTTTTCCAGCCAGGCGCGCGCGTTTCAGCTCCCGTTCCATTAAGCTTCGGATACGCTCGATCTGCGCCCAGGCCTGGTCATTTTGCGGCGTTTGTTCACGGCCTTCGCTCACATCGAAATACCGCGTCAGCAGGTTGAGCGGCCCCTTCAGCGCATGGGCAAGATTGCCGACCGCATTGCGCGAACGCTCCATGCGCTGAGTCAACAGTGACAACAGATGGTTGAACTCCTGCACCAGAGGCAGTATCTCCAACGGCACATTTTCAGAGAGCTTTACTGTCTTGCCCTGCTCCAGACTACGGACGTCATCACGTACCGCTTCGAGAGAGTGGAAAGAGCGCCGCACCACCAGACGCTGCACCAGTAACAGCAGCAACAGCCCGACAAATGCCAACAGGGCAAAACCCAGTTTGAATCGGTCACGCCGCGCCTGTATCGGAGACATATCCTCCGCCACCGCCAGGGTGATATCGATGCCGTACTTATGGAATCCCTTGACCAGGATCAGCAGTTTCTGCCCCGCAGGCCCCACTTTGTAAAGACGCGCTGCATCGCCGGGAGATAGGGTGGGAATATCCAGAACATGGTCCCACAGAGAGCGGGATGTAAAGACATTCCCCTCACCTAAACGGACAATATAGTAGTGTCCGGAGAGCGGTTGGCTATAGACCTGATTCAAACGCCGCCAGCGCAGCTTTGTCCTGTCTGAATCCAGCACCAGCGCCGCCAACAGACTCTCTGCATCGTGCTCAAGGCGGGAGGCGACAAAATCTTCCGTGAGTCCGCGCACAGACTGATTGCCCACGACCCACAAAGCCCCGATCAACAGGACGAGACTGAGTCCCAGACCTATCTGCAGCCTGCGTTCCAGAGAGTTCATCCATCAACCGCCTTGAAGATGTAACCCTGGCCACGCCGGGTGACTATCCGCTCCCGGCCCAGTTTATCGCGCAAGCGCCGCACATAGACCTCGATCAGGTTACTGTCACGGTCGAAGTCCTGCTCATAAACATGTTCGGTAAGACGTGTCTTGGAAAGAATCTTTCCCGGATTGAGCATGAAATATCGCAGCAACCTGAACTCCGTACCCGTCAGATCCAACGCCTCTCCACCGGGCAGCGTTACACGCTGACGCTCCTCATCCAGTTCCAGCCCTGCACACTGCAACGATTCACCGGCCATGTCGTGACTGCGCCTCAAAAGCGCGAGAATTCGCACGATCAGCTCTTCCACATGAAATGGCTTGCCCAGATAGTCATCCGCACCGGCTTTAAAACCATCCACCCGTTCGTGCCATGCGTCCCTTGCGGTGAGGACGATCACAGGCACCCGGTTGTCATTGCGCCGCCAGTTGGAGAGCACCTCCAGGCCTGGACGCTGGGGAAGGCCAAGGTCCAATACCACCAGATCGTAGGGCACTTCGTTGCCCATGAACTCCGCATCCACGCCATTATCGGCAATGTCCACGGCAAAACCTCGATGCTCCAGGTCGGGTTTCAGAGACTCCACCAGCAACCCATCATCCTCGACCAGCAACAGACGCACGGCTCAATCCTCCTGTTCAGACTGAATGAGCTGCCCACTCACTGCGTCGACCTTGAGTTCCCAGACGACGCCCTTCTCATCCAACATCTCGATCTCGTAGATATAGCGGTCATCCTCATGCTCGAACTCAACTTCCAGAACCCGTCCGGAATAGTGCCTCCGCACAGTTTGCAGAATCGTCTCCAGCGGCTGTATCTGCCCCCCCTGGACAAGGCGACGGGCCTCCCGGTAGTCATCATCGGCACCGGCCCCGCTCACCAGCAGAGCGAGACAAACAGCAACAACCAGGGCCCGTCTACTCAACATGGTGCAATCTCTCAGTCATCCCAGTGCCCGTAACCGGGTATTTTTATCTCATGCTCATTGTATGAACCCTGCATCGCCCGGGCATGGCAGGTGTCGCAGTTACTGAAGGAGCGGACCTGTGGATTTTCCTGCACCAGTTTTTGCGGCAGTTCATTATGCTCGTGACGAAAGAAGCGTGTCTCAGTAATCCGCAACGAAAAATCTCTATCTCCCTGCGAACCCATAATTCTGTTGGGCAACCCGGCATGCACTCGTCCTGCAGCATTATCGAGGAGATATTTCCGAATGAACATCGCATCCTCGTTCGGCAGCTCAGCACTCTCACCAAAATGGTCGGCCAGTCCGGACATAATGCCCTCCCAGGGTTGGGCGGGCAACAGGCCCGGTTGATAGGGGAAGTGGCAACTCCCGCACTCCTCCACATATCGCTTTGATGCCTTTGAAGGCACACCCGACCTGGCTTCATTGGACCAGCGGGAAAAGTAGCCCTCGTCATCATCACCCATTACCTGCCCACAGCCACCCACCGCAACAGCAGCCAAGACTATGGCACTCAACTTGTAAAAATTTTTCATCGTTTTTCCTCACTCAATATTCGAGTACTAATGGTTCGATAAATAGAACGTAGGGTGCGCTGTGCGCACCAAAATACGCTCCATCTTCAGGTACTATTGACCCGATAAATAGACGAGCAGATCGCCCTTCTCCTGTGATGAGCACTCACGGCCCATCGTCCACTTGCAGTTTCTTGTGAACCACTTTTCCACTTTGCGCTGATCGGTGAACCGTTTTGGATTAACCGATGGCGCCAGCGGCTCGATCACCTTGCCGGTGCGAATATGTTTGCCCGGCAGTTTCAGGTTATTGCCATGGCAATCCACACAGGAGCGTTGCTGGCCACTTTGCCGGTGTTGCAAAATCTTATTCCACAACGCCTCACCCACCTCAAGATTGAAATCCTCAGCGCCTTGAGACTTGTAAAGCGCCTTTAGCGTCTCCACCGAATCAGCCTTTACGGCGGGCACCATCAAGAGGGCCAGTGAAGCGATCACTGCTATCGAAAAACCCTTCATCTCTCCAGCCTCCCACCGTGCAGTCCGGCATTGCCGGTTTTCCACTCTTCGATGGTGTCATCTTCCACCCGCTTCCAGCCGGTCACCATCGCACGCACAAGGTTTTCATTGTGAATAAGCGTACCGACCATTACTCCCGCAACATGCACTACCACCAACAACAGGGTGAAATTGGCGAAGAACTCGTGGACCTCCTCCAGCATCTTCCAACCAAACTGACCTACTCCTGAAAACCAGGTCGCCATCGGTCCTGCGCCTTCGACACCATAGGCACCCAAGCCGGTTATTACGGTTATCATGAGGCTCAACAACAGGGCAATGATCATTGCCCCACCTGCTGGGTTGTGTCCAATATGACGCTTTGCCTTCAGTAAGGACATCTCCTTGAGATAGGTCTTAACCTCTGCCGCAGGCCTGACAAAGTCACTAAAACGCGCAAAACGCGGACCGATAAATCCCCAAGCCAAACGAAACAGGAGCAAAACTCCAATCAGATACCCAGCCCAGGAATGGACCATCATCCAATCGTCTTCAGTTGAATATGCGATCACAAAGGCTGCCACCAGGCTCCAGTGAAACAACCGTATCAGCGGATCCCAAACTTTTATTTTTTTCTGTTCATTCATCTCCAAACCTCAGCTATTCTCATCTTGTAGGGTGATCCTAGATCAGCAAAATGAAATCAAACTGAATCTGAGCAACAAAATTCAGACAAAAAAAACACGGGCACAGGGCCCGTGTTATTCAGTAACTCCGCATGTACGGGGTCAGTGCATGCTCCCGCCCCCCTCCTAATGCATAACCCTATCCCGCTCCATCACCAGGCGGTTAGGGCTTCAGTTGAATCTGTTACCCATGACGATATCGTCTTACCGGCTACGGCGACCTTTGCGGGAGTCCCGTCCACGTTCCATGGGAGAATCGAGGATCATATCCACATCATCCTGCTCCATAATTTGGGATTCATAGGCCATGCCCAGGCTCTCTATCTGCCGTACGAATGCCCGCAGGTGGTTACGGGAACCCCGCATGAGATTTTCATAGACTTGGATCAAATCCGGGTGGGTCGACTCAGCGATAGCCCTCTGCAGATCGAGGATATCGATCTCCTCAATCTTGGCCCCAACAATGAGGGCGGCAATGAGTGACTCAGCCCCTTCGGCAGTCAAAGCTGTATAGAGCGCTGCGAGCTCAGGATTGACAAAAGCCCCCACAGAATCGTCTAAAACGGGATCGAGTAACGCATATCGGTTCAGCAGAACAGCCAGACTATCCATATGCTGCTGTTCCGCCGTTGAAATATTGATAAAGACCGGTTGCGACCACTGCTTCGAAAGCGTCCGGTAGACATCTCTGGCGAGCTTCTCCTCCTCCCGCATAAACAACAGACTGGCTGCTTCCGCATCACTCAGCTGTTCAATCACTTGAATCTGGGCATCATTTCCAACCTGAGACTGCGCCTTCCAGCCTGCCTGAATGGGCGCTGAAACGAGCAAGGAAACAATAGCGGCGGTAAGTATGGACTGTTTGGTATTCATGATTGGCACCTGCAAGTTGGCCACGTGGTCCAGAGACCTGGAGCGTTACGTCAGCATTAGTTTATGCCGATAAACTGAAATAAACCTGAATAAGAGTCGCTAATACGTCTATGCAATGCGTACTGGATCACATAAATAACAGTTAATTGAAAAAGGTGATTAGTTGCACAGGAAATGGGCGAACGTAGGGTGCGCTGTGCTCACCATGATTACTTGAGCTTGTAAAAAGCAGGTTTACCGGATTGAATTGAGTCCATCGCATTCATTCATAAATTCCTCCAGCGCCTCCTCGTCGATCATCAGTTCCTTAATGGAGTTATCCCGACAGGCCATGCTCTCCTCGGATTGTTCTGTCTCCAGCCCCAAATACCGGGTAAAGGTGATATATGAAGCGAGTTTAAGGGCACTGCATAATCCCTCTTGTTCCGTCGTCAGGCCGATCCCTTCAGTTACGGTATGATGAAAGTAGATGGCAGAACATACATTTTCCGGCAACTTCCAGTGTTTGGCCAGTAAAAAACTGATCGCAGCATGAGATGCTCCAAACCTCTCCCTCTCCAGATTCGGCAGAGAGATCACATGCAACCGGTTTTCTTCATAGAACGATTTATATTCAGGAAACCGCTGCATCAGGAATATGCTGCCCGCCTCGTGGAAAAGTCCAGCCATATAGGCTTCTGCGGGGTTTATGGTGTCAAAGTGGCCCGCGATCACGCTGGTGTTGGTTCCAATCGAGTGAGAGACTTCGGAGAGATATTCAAACTCTAACATACTTGATTCCAGGGCGTTGCGCAGCGCCACACGGATAATCGTGTCCTTCAGTTGTTTCAGGCCCATGAGTCGAATTGCATGCTCAATCGACATTATCTCGGCCCTGAGATTGAATGCAGGTGAGTTGATTGTCTTCAGTATATTGGAGGCCAATCCAATATCTTTGCGGATCAATTCAGCCACTTTATCGTCGTCCGGCCATAGACGGCTCAGTTCGTCGCTGATCTCCAACAACAGGTTGGGTGGTGTGGGTATTGAAAGTCCTTTTATTATTTTGCGAGCTTTGCGTAGCTCTTCAGTGTCGATAATTGGGGGCATGTGTGTAACTTCTCCACAATTTCATGTTTACAATTCAAAGTCCCGGCATATAGGAGGCTGGAAGCACTCTAACGTACGCCCTATATCATTTTCGGCTCGCTGCCTGATATCTTTAGACACTTCAAGGTTTTGATATAAAAGCACAGCGGAACCCATGCCTGTATTTAGGGGAGTGTTAGAGTGCGCTGGAGAGCAATAGGACTGGAATTAGGATTTGTGTTCCGCTACAGATTAGGGAGAAGCAGACGTGCCTTCAGACTCTAAGACTGTTGCAGGATGATATTCAATGGTCACTCAGGAATGGTTAAAGAAGTCATTCAGCCCGGCAATGAGAGGGTCAAGTTCAGTGGCTACCTTTTTCAATATATCAGAAATCCCATCGTCTGAATTATATTCACGACAAGCCATTTCCAGCTCCTGAGCTGCATCCCTGAGTGTGGTTGCGCCAATATTTGCTGCAGAACCTTTTAAGCTATGAGCTGCTCGGATAGCCCCATTCGGATCATCGCTCTGCTGTTCCATGAGGAAATCATTGAGGAAGTCATGCTGGCTATCACGAAACAGGGTCAGTAGCTTTATGTAGAACTCGGGCCTGTCTCTTGCAATTTCCAGACCTTTATCTATTTCAATACCTATAAGCTTATGAAAGGGATAGTTTTTCTCATACTCTTTTTTCTCAGAAGAAATTTTCATTTTTTGTAGTTTATTGGGAGATATCCATTTTGTCAGAACAGTGAATAACTCATTCACATCCAGCGGCTTGCCTATGTGGTCATCCATCCCTGCAGCCTTCGCCTTGGCTCTGTCACTTTCCATGATGTTGGCAGTCATGGCGATGATGGGAAGTTCTTTGAATTTAACCTGATTACGGATTATTCGAGTAGCAGTATAGCCGTCCATAACCGGCATCTGTATATCCATTAATATGCCATCGAAATGCTCCTTCTGTAAAATTTCAACGGCCTCTTTGCCATTCCAGACCGAGGTGATAATAAAACCCCTGTCACTGAGCAACTCTTTTGCTAACTCCTGATTGATCTCATTGTCCTCTACCAATAAAACCCTGGCGCCGGAAAAGTCACCGATCTGTTTGTTCTTTGTATCCAGATATATTTCCTTTTGTTGCTCAGGGTCACCGGCTCCCAGTTGCACTGTAAAGTGAAAATCTGAGCCTTTATCGGGTTGACTCACCACCCAGATCTTACCTCCCATCAATTCAGTCAACCTTTTACTGATAGTCAATCCAAGCCCCGTACCTCCGTATCGGCGACTGGTTGAACTGTCAGCCTGGTTAAAGGATTGAAACAATTTTTTCTGATGCTCCGGCGTAATACCGATACCGGTGTCACTGACACAAAAATGCAGTGTAAGTTGCCTGTCCTTTTGGTTCTCCAGTTTTGCACTAATGGATATACGTCCCTGTTGAGTAAACTTAACAGCGTTGTTACCCAAATTAATCAAAATTTGCCCAAGCCGTAACGGATCTCCAATGAGTTCATCCGGGATATCATCTGCGACCTCTATGATTAACTCCAGGTTCTGTTCGACTTCATCGATCCCGACAAGATTTGAAACATTATCCAGCACAGATTGTAATTGAAAATTTACTTTTTCTATTTCCAGCTTCCCAGCTTCTATCTTGGAGATATTGAGAACATCGTTGATGATGCCAAGCAGCAATTCGGCTGAGTAGTGTACTTTTCTAATGAAGTTATGCTGTTTTGGATTAAGATCAGTTCCCAGTGCCAGTTTTGACATGCCGATTATGGCATTCATCGGCGTGCGAATTTCGTGGCTCATATTGGCAAGGAAGTCACTCTTTGCCTGTGCAGAAGCTTCGGCGGCCTCTTTCGCTTCAGCCATAGCCAGTTCAGCCTGTTTTCGCTCGGTGGTATCACGAATGATGCCTACAAACATTTGCTTGCTTCCCACCAATAGCTCGCTGACCGATAGCTCCATTGGAAAGGTATCGCCGTCTTGCCGCAGACCTTGTACCTCAACTCTAGTTCTTATAACCCCTGACTCTCTCCCGGGGAGATAACGGGCCAGGTAGCTGTCATGTTTTGAGCGCGTAGGCTCGGGCATCAGCATATTGATGTTATTGCCGATAACCTCAGGTGCATCGTAACCAAATAAAATCTCTGCAGAAGGACTGAAAGTCTCTACAATGCCCTTACTGTCAATCACAATGATGCCGTCAGCGGCACTGTCGATGATGGCTCGCGTGCGTTCTTCACTCTGTTTTAGTTCACTGGTTCGTTGTTCCACCCGTTGTTCCAGCTGAGTTTGGGCATTTTGCAGTGAACGATTCGCCTTCTCAGCCTCCTCTTTAGCATTTTTCAACTCGCGCGTACGTTCTTCTACGCGATTTTCCAGCTCCCGGTTTTTCTTTTTAATATCGTTGATCAAGTCATTGAAATGGTACGCCAATGCGCCCACCTCATCTTTGGTTTTTATCTTTAGAGGTTCTTCATTTTGCTGTTCTGGAGCCTCATTGGTAAACAGAAACAGTCGATGCAGTGGTTCAAGCAGCTGTTGAGAAAAGCGCCAACCAAACAGTGCGATAAGAAAAAATAACAGCGCAAACAGCAGCTCGAATTCGTGTAAAAGCTCATCCTGTACCTTATCCAGCTGTCGCGCAGGAATGGTGAACAGAATTGAGCCCTCCTGAATCGGGTCCATCAATTTTAGTCTGCGCGCATAGGTGAAATAGGAGACATCATTAAACAGCAGCTTACCGATAGAATCAGGACGCTGGAGCATGGATTGATAATCGGTCCACTGCATGGGAATAGTCTTTAATCGTCTGCCTTCACGATTAAATGTTGAAGCCATAATGGCTCTGCGCCTGACCATGGTCAGACCAACATCCGCATCTTCGCTAAGATTATTTATGAGAGGATCATTGATCGCATAACCGACCAGAATAACAGCCTTGAGATGACCTTTATCGACGTCTGATAATAATCGACCTGAAGAATAGATTATAAAGTTATCCAGCTCCTGCAGGATGGAGGTACTGACATTCCCATCAAGAATGGCCTCACGCACTATAAGATGAGACATACGGGATTTACCAAACTGTAACGGGTCTTCCGAATGGTAGATAACCCGCCCGTGAGGATCCAGCAATACGGCAATATCGGCACTGGTTTCATTTACCAGTTTATTCATCTCAGCTGTGATAGAGATAGAGTCCTGCGCATCGATGGCAGCATGCAGGTCTGGGTGCAGTAAAAAGTGATTGGCGCCATTTAGACCCATTTGACCGATTTGAGTAAATGAATTTTCAGCCATGTTACCGGCAGTCTGGAACTGGCGGATCAGCAACTCACGAAAGTCCTGCTCTGCAACGTATCGGGCACCCAAAAGACCCACCAGTAAACCGAAGAAGAGTACTGTTGAGAACAGAACGACAATACGAAAATCGAGCCGCCGGTAAAATGGGACGTTTATCATGTGCTCATGGGTTGCTTATTTTACTTTGCCATAATAATCATCATAGGCATTAATGGCCCAGTCCAGTGTTCTGTCTGAATGACATCCTGCGTTCTGGCAGGAGTTGGGCATTTTGATCCCTTTTGATGATGCTGGTTTGACGACTTTAAAAGCATGGCTGCGTAAGCTGAAGAAGCCACCGGTTTTTACCATACGAGGCATATGGCAACTGGGGCAGCCAACCTGTTCGGAAGGACAGGGGAAATGACGCTCTTCACTTTGTGCCATTTGCATTACATGACAATTACCACATACCGTAGCCCCGTCTCCAAAGCCGGGCTGTTTTTTATCGTGTCCATGCGGCTCATGGCAGGAAACACAGGTAACACCAAAGCGGGCACTGATCAGGTCAGGTTTTTCGCCCTCACTGGCATGGCGATAATCTGTGGAATGGCATTGCAGGCACTCTTTTGTCAGGGGGCCACGCTTACTCTCTTCATGTTGGTGACTTTCCAGTAATTTCGTCAGGGCTTTGGAATGTTTGGATTTATTCCAGTCGCTGAATTCCTGATGACGGTTTTTCGAAAGTCCGTTACCCCACCAGTTTTTGCCCTTTTTATCGTTTTTGGGCGTCGATGGATCAAAAGTCGTTTTACTCAAGTCATCACCGGGAGTGAAACCGGTAGGGAAGTTGAACTGGGTGCCCTTGATGACATCACCACTGGCAGTAGTGCCTCGATTATGGCATTGACCGCAGACGGATGCAGATACAGAGCGGATAATATCCCCTGCCTCCTCGTCCTCATTTTCAGAACTCTCTTCCTCATGACAGATATTGCAGGGCTTTGTGTGTTCAGTGGTTTCATGCTGGACATGGCGGCTTCCGGGGCCATGACAGGCTTCACAGCCAATGCCGAATTCTGCAAATTCAAGGGTGTTCGGGTCAAAACCCGTGGTGTGACAGCCATTGCATTTATATGACATCGGCGTTTCATGCCAGTCATTGACTTTGTAAGGAACCCAGCGATTCTGCATGACATACCACTTGGCTGGAAACGGGTAATATTCACCGTCAATCATACGAGCGTAAACCTGCTCCCATTTGCTGCCGAGAACAAACTCAATATCCTCTTTTTTAAAGGTGACGGCAGGATCCCCACTTTCAAAGTCACCTAATATCTTGGCATCGGGAGAACTGACGGGAAGAAACATATAGGGGTGGAGCGTATTGTCACGCCATGAACTGTATTCACTGCTGTGGCACTCCTGACATTTTTCAGAAGTGACATAGCGCATCTCTTCTGAAACCTCGTAGTGCATATAAGCAAAGGCAGAAATCAAAACCAGCAGCACCAGTAGTGTTAATTGGAGAACTATTTTTTTGTTAACTTGAAACATAATTAAAGTATAGTAATTTGGTCTCTCAATGCGCAGCAGACTTAGCCCTGCCGTTCCCTACATATACCTGAAACGGGTGCATTCGAACCGATCAGTTTCGATATTCCCCTTTTTGCGAGCGGACATCTGCACCGATAAATGTGCCGCCGAAGCTGTTGGCAGGGTAACTGACCAGCCGGGGCTTCTCCTATCCCTCATCCAACATCGCCAGACCCTCCATGATCTCTTCAAAACTGGCACGAAATGCGGCCGTTTGAGCCACAGCCGTCTCCGGGTCATTCGCAGTGCAAGCCGCTTCTATGGCCGCAGCCTGTTCAGAAAGCCGTTTGGCACCAACATTTCCGCAAGTACCCTTGAGCCGGTGAGCCAGCAGCCTGGTCTCCTCAAACTCCCCCTGCTCCAGCAATGACGCCATCTTGTCCGCACTGGCACTGTGCTGCTGCTGGAACATCAGGAGCACCTTTTTATAGGAGGACCATCTGCCACGCAATCTCTGCAAGCCGTCGGCCAAATCGATCCCAGGCAGAGAGTCTGGCGGTGCTTCCTCCGCAGGCTTGGTTGCCTGTTTAGGTCCTGCCTTTTGTTCGAGTGTTGAATGCGCATCTGATAGCGTTGCTGGTTTCGGCCGCTTCATCTGTCGCAGTATCGCGGCAACCAGGTCATCGGCATCGAAGGGTTTGGTCACATGCTCCACCATGCCGGCGGCAAGACAGTGCTGCCGTTCCTCCCCCAGCGCGTGGGCAGTAAGCCCGATCACCGGTAGTGCTGAGGTGAGCTTATGGATGCGGCGAGTCGCCTCGTAACCGTCCATCAGGGGCATTTGCACATCCATCAATACGATATCAAAGGCGGTGACTCCCATCTCCTTCAGGCGCTCCAACGCCTGATAGCCATTTTCGGCGAAAACCACATGGGCACCTTCGTATTCGAGGGTATCCTTGAGGATGAGCCTGTTCATCTCCACATCTTCAGCCGCCAGCAAATGAATACCCTTGAGACGGTCGCCTGTTATCCCAGGATTCTGGATCTCACGTTCGGTATCGGGAGCCGCCTCCACCAATGGAATGCAAAGGGTGAAGGTACTGCCCTTGTTCGGCTCACTTTTTACGCTGATATGCCCATCCATCAGGTTAGCCAGATTATGGCTGATGGCAAGTCCAAGACCTGTGCCGCCAAAACGTCGCGTGGTGGATGTGTCACCCTGGTCGAAGGGCGTAAACAGGCGCGATATCTGTTCGCTGTTCATACCTATGCCTGTGTCAATCACGTTGAAACAGGTCTGCTCACCCTGGCGGCCAACCTGCAACTGCACCTCACCCTCCTCGGTGAATTTGACAGCATTGCTCAATAGGTTCAGCAGTACCTGGCGCAATCGCAATGAATCGCCCGCCACCCAGACTGGCAGAACAGGATCAATATGGAGAAAGAGGGTCAGCCCCTTCTCCCCGGCCTGATCGGCCACCAGACTGACAGCATCCTCCACGGTTGCAATCAGCTGGAAGGGTTGGATCTCCACGTTGACCTTACCGGACTCCAGCTTGGAGAGATCGAGGATGTCGTTGAGGATGCCAAGCAGGTGCTGCCCCGAGTTGAGGATATGATGAAATCTCTCCGAGTTCTCTGACTCCTTACTATCACGCTGCCCCATTCTGGCCAATCCCAGTACGGCATTCAGTGGGGTGCGGATCTCGTGGCTCATGTTGGCGAGAAACTCCGATTTCGCCCCTGCAGCCGCTTCAGCCCTCTCTTTCGCATCAGTCATCGCCTGTTCGGCAGCCTTGTGCTCGGTGATGTCCTGCACGGCACCATGGGCGGTAATGGGCTGTCCTTGCGCGTCGTAGACCATTTCGGCACGTTCCCGCACCCACTTGACTTTGCCATCCACGAGAATGCGATGCTCGATGTCGTAGGGGGCGCCTTTCAAGGCATCATGCCAGGCGGTCATAGTGCGATCACTATCATCCGGATGCACAAAACCGACAAAATCCGTCAGGCTCACCTGTGTGCCGACGGGAACCCCGAAGATGTGATAGGTCTCGCTGGACCAGGTCAGTTGACTGTCGGCCATATCCACGTGCCAGCTTCCCACATGGGCAATTGTCTCGGCGCGTGCCAGACTGGCTGAGCGCTCGGCCACCAGATCTTCCAGGTGCAGGCGGTGGTTCTCCAACTCCTGCTCCGCTCGCTTACGCTCTGTGATGTCTTCCGAGATTCCGAGTAGATATTTTGCTTCACCATTTTTACCTCGAATGACAGTCTTGCGGGTGTGCAGAATCCGTGCCCCGTGGGGTGTTTCAATGGGCTCTTCGGATATATCCAGCTGCTTCCCGGATTCCAACACCTCCCGGTCTTTTTCGGTGAAGAAATCGGCTTGTTCCTGTGGAAAAAAGTCGTAGTCATTCTTGCCGATAAGATCCTTGCGAGGCATCCCAATCATTGTTTCACCTGCCTGATTGAAACGGACAAACCGAAGTTCTTTCGCATCCTTGACAAAAAGCATGTTGGGAATGTTTTCAATGATTGTGTCGAGTTCCCGTTCGCGATCCTGAAGCGAGTGCTCTATTTTTTTGCGCTCGGTAACATCAATCAGCGTGCTTTGCATGCCAGTGACCTCACCGTCTGAATCAAACACTGGCCTGGAGTTGTTTAGTACAGTAATGATGCTCCCGTCTTTACGGACCAGTCTATGCTCGAAATTGACAATCCTTCCCCCGGCAAGGAGGTGCTCCTGAGCTGGCTGAACCGCACCCTGATCGGCATCAACTTCTGGAATACTCATGTTAAGCAGTTCGTTTCTGGAATACCCCAACAGTTCAACACCTGCCTCGTTTGTGTCGATGAAGTTTTTGTCCCTGTCAAAAACATATATTGCAGCTACAGATTCGTTGAATATCCCACGATAGTTACTCTCATTTTTTTCCAACTGCTCATTCAGTTCACGATAGCGCGCCTGGCTCTTCAGCAGATCCGTTTCAGCCTGTTTGCGCTCGGTTATATCTATACCCAAGGGTACCAGCCAAGCTACCTTACCCTGTGAATCGGTAACAGGTTGTAAGGAGAACTCGGCGATGCGTATTCCCCACTGTGTTTTGTAGGTTGTCTCAAATTGAATTGATTCTCCTTTTACCGCACGTTGCACCGCCTCGCGCATCTTCTCCTGGAGTTTTTCGCCATGGGAAAATACAGGGGCGTCCCACATGGGGCGGCCCAGAATCTCTTCGGGGCGTGTATTGTTCAGCTCCATGACCACATCGTTGGCTATCAACACAATGCCCTGATTATCTACCATGCCAATAAGCAGGGCTGGATTATTGAGCATGGCGCTCAACTTGGCCTCACTATCCTGTAACGCCGCAGTGCGTTCAGCCACGGCATCCGCCATGCTGTTGAAATCGCGAGCGAGCTGGGACAGCTCTTTCGGGCCGGACTCGGGTGCTCTCTCCGAGTAATTTCCTACCGCAAGGGCCTGGCTAGTCTGCATCAGCCGCCTAAGCCGGGTGTTGATACGCCTCTCGAATAAAATCAGCAGGATCAGGGCAATCCCCAACCCTCCCGCCTGTAAAAGCAACTGATCCCTCTGAATATTGGCATGCGTCTCCCTGATTGACGAGATATCCAGACCAAAATGCAGTGCACCGATCCTATTCCCTCCCAACAGGATTGGCTGAACCGCATGCACAATGGGTGCGTCGGGTAGCGGCCCGGATTCATCCCAAGCGGGGGACAAGGGGTCTGGCGTATCACGCGTCTGCAGCAGGACGCTATTTTTCTCGTCCAACAGGGCAAGATAGACGATTCCCTCTCCATCGCCCGTAACCAGCTCTTTCAGGTAAGCGCGCAGGGTCTGCATGCCCTCAGGCGTGGTATGCGGAACAACGACCAGGTTCAGCAACTTAGAGGTCTTCCACAGCTCATCACGCAGATGTTCCACGGCCTCCGACTCCATTGCGCGCCGAATACTGACAGTCTCCAGCGTGACCAGGGTCAATAGCACCAGGGCGACACCGGCAATCATCTGGTAGCGCAGAGATGTGGAACGGAAAAGAGACAAAGCTTAATACCTCAGAAGATGAAATCCAGACTCAGGGTGAACAGCCAATCGCTATCCGGATTGGCATAATCGTAGTCCGGTGCGTGATTGTAATAGAGGCCCCAGCTGTTTTTATCCGGCTGGATCCAGTCGGCCTGGAACTTGAGTGTTGTCTGTTCGGTGATTTCCCGTGACAGACCCAGCGCCAGGCTGTTTGCATCATAGCGGCTAGAGGCCAATAGCACGTCTACCTGCGGCTGCAGGAATCCTGCGCGACTGTCACTGTCCGGGCCGCGGGTCCAGCGCCGGGCGAGGGTTGAATAGGGCATCCAGGGGCCGAACCGTCTGCCCAGGGTGACATAAGCGCCATACTGATCGCGGAAGAAACCTTCGATGGAGCGGTAACCGAATTCAGCCATGGCCAGCCAGTCGTTCCGCTCATGGCTCATACCGAGACCAAACATATGTGTTGCGGCCTGGTCGATAGCCAGATCATCGGCCAATTGCGCGCCGTCCGGAAACACCAGGGTACTCAGCGCACCGAGAAGCGCCTCGATATCAGCGCTTGCAAAGCTTGTTTTACTATAGCCATAGCCGAGTTTTATCTGCGTATTGCGATCCTGCAGCGTCAGGTTCAGGAAAGCGCCATCCGCCTCGATGGGAGAGATTTCACTGCTGTTGGATGCCGCCACATCAAAGGCGATTCGGGTGATACCCCCGTGCCACTCTGTCTGCCAGCGGCCGAAGCTGCCCTCGTTTATGATCTCCAATCCATCCTGGGAAAAGGCCGGCACCAGACCATAGACCTCCAGCGGGGGTCGCACCCAAGGCATTGCGTAGCGCACCTGGCGGTTTTCGGCATGCAGGAAGGCGTTGGTGGGCATGCGTCCGAGTCGCAGAGTCAAAGCATCTGTAGCTCGCCATCGCAGCTGGGCCAAAGTGACATCTGGCTTGAAGTTGCGCTCCACGTTGCGGTCGGCAACGATTTGCAGACCGAAATCGAGCGATTCGCTCAAACCCAGATCAAGTTGCACGCCCAACGTGGAGTCGATTCCGGCATCACAATGCCTGGTTCGGCCTGGTCCCTCAGGCTGATCATTGATGACATAGTCGGCCTTATCGCTGCTGAAGCAGGAGAGACTTGCCGTACCGAAACCGCCTAAATAGGTTTCAATCGCAATACCGGAACGACTCAAGGTCAGCAGGATTGTAATGAGTGATAACCTGATCCATACCAATCGTCTGTTCATTCCTGCTCTTCCTGTTCCGTGGACAGCAATACCCTACCGTGAGCAGGCAGCTGGTCGATTGCAACATAGGTAACGGCGCCCGGTTTATCATTGAGCACCTGTGTTACGTCCGTTTTTGAGATACGAGCGGGGGGGCGGCCACGACCGGTAAATACCTGCTTGGCCCAGTGAGCACGGACACTGGCAGCCGACAGGCCGGTGACCTCACGATAAAAGCGCTCACGCAGCGACTGTTCACTCCGATCAATGGGGATCAGCCTGGAGTTGGTGGATCCCAGGCCCAGAAAGAGGTTGGCCGCTTCCTCCCGGGTCAATGTGGTTACTTCCGCATCCTGCTGCGCTACAACCAGAACCCCTTCTGCGGCAGCAACAGAAACAGATAGGAAGAAAAGAGCCAGCGTTCTGGATAAGCTTATCCAAAAAAGTCGCGCGCAGGGGGCAAAAAGCAGGTGGATTCTGCTCATTTTACTAGTCTAACTATTGATGCGCAGCCATGACTTTGCATGGCTATCTTTCCCTTCTTGAACTGATAGATTAATTTCATTTTTTACGGTTTCATCCGACAGAATTCCAACCAAATTTCAACCTGTGCGTCACAGTGTTTATAAAGATTGCCATTGTGATGCGAGCGCTTTTATACAGCAGTCACCTTGACTTGTTCGGCAAGTGCAGCCAACACATTTTCCAGGGCCGCTGCCAGTTCGTTGGCAACGGGATCTGTCGCAGTGCCGCCCTGTTTCGCATTGGTCTCGACCTGGGTAGCCAGTTGATACAATCTGTTTGCTTCCAGGTTGCCTGCGACACCTTTCAGGCCATGGGCGAGAAAACTCAATTGCATGCTGTCGTGAGCATGCATCGCCTGGCGCAGTTTTTCCGGTGTTTCCTTACAGCTGTTGAGCGCGGTTTGCGCCAGTTTCGTGATGAAGCCTTCTCGCCCGCGATAGCGTTTACGCAGCGCCTCCCAATCGACCGGGGGATTCTCATCCTGGTATATGGGTTGGTCAGAGAGATTCTCACTCAACGACGGATACCCCGCTGCGGTATGAGAAAGCAAATCTGAAACACTGCTTGAAACATGCTGCAGGATGGCATTGACTAATTCATCTGCATCTATGGGTTTCGCCACATGATCGACCATCCCGCATGCCATGCAGCGGGCCTTTTCTTCAGCCAGCGCATGTGCGGTCAATCCGATTACGGGTAATTTCGCTGACAATTCGCGTATCCGCTGCGTTGCCTCATAGCCGCCCATGACCGGCATCTGAATATCCATCAGCACAACATCAAAGGCATTTTCCCCCTGTTCCTGCAGCAGATCCAGCGCCTGCTGTCCGTGTTCTGCAAATACGACCTGGGCACCTTCCTGGTCGAACAGGTCGGCCAGTATCAGCCGATTGACCTCGATATCCTCTGCGGCCAGCAGGCGTATTCCCTTCAGACGTTGACCAGTTGCTGGCACTGCCTGCGCTGCAGCATCGGGTACAGCTGTGGCAGGTTCCAGAGGGAGATTCAGAATAAATTCACTGCCACTGCCCAAACGGCTTTTTACCTGGATATCACCCCCCATCATCCTGGCAAGATTGATACTGATCGACAGGCCCAGGCCGGTTCCACCAAAACGCCGGGTAGTGGAACTGTCTGCCTGCTCAAAGGGCTGGAACAACTGGGCCAGCTGGCTTTCTGCCATCCCGACCCCAGTGTCGCTCACCCGAAACAACAGGGTTTGATTCTGCGCCTCGACAATCAGTCTAATCTCACCCTGCTGCGTGAACTTCACGGCATTGGAGAGCAGATTGAGCAGGACCTGCTCCAACCGCAACGCATCGCTTTTCACCCATAATGGTAATCCATCGGCAAAATCGAGATGAAACGACAACCCCTTCTCCTGCATCTGGCTCTTTACCAAGCCGGCCGCTCTATCCACTGAGGCAATCAGTTTTAAGGGGCGTTTTTCAATCACCAGCTTGCCGGCCTCTATCTTGGAGAAATCGAGAATGTCGTTGACTACCTGCAAAAGGTGCCGGCCAGAGAGAGTGATCCGTGCAAATATCTCCTGTGCTTTCTCAGTGGTAACTCCCCGCTCACCCATCTTCGCCAGACCCAGCACCCCATTCAACGGGGTGCGAATCTCGTGACTCATGTTTGCCACGAAATCACTGCGAACCTTTGCCAGGCGTTGTGCCTCGGCCAGCGCCGCCTGAGTGGCGTGCTCCGCCAGCTTGAGACTGCTGATGTCCTGCACTGTACCTAGCGCAGAGATCGCCTTCCCCTGATCATTAAAGTGGATCTCTGCCCGTTCCCGCACCCATTTTTCTTTGCCGTCCGCAATAATACGGTGTTCGATATCGTAGGGGGCACCCAGCTGCGCGGCGTCCCATGCATCCAGTACCCGGTCGGTATCCTCAAGATGAAGGGCGGCCACAAAATTCCCCAGACTGACCGGAGAATCCACTTCCATGCCAAAGACCCGGTAGGTTTCCTTTGACCAGTTCAGCTGGTCGTTAAGGATATCCAGATGCCAGCTGCCCAGGTGTGCAATGGTCTGCGCCTGCGCAAGGTTTGCCTCACTCTCGCGCAGGTCATTTTCCATTCGCTTGCGTTGTGAAATGTCTTCCACTGAAGACCAGATGTATTGCCTGCCATGTTGCTCGATCAGCTGGCCACTGAGGCGTACCGGAACGCGTTTTCCACTCTTGTGCAGGTACTCCTTTTCATAGGGACCGTAGCGTCCGCTCTCCTGCAATGTCTGAAGTTGCAAGGCTTCCTCTTGCTCAAAATCATGCGGGGTGATATCCCAATACGAAAGCGTTTTGGCCTCGTTTTCGTCATAGCCGATGATTCTCAGGTAGGCAGGGTTGACGTCCACAAGTCTGCCATCCATGTCGCACAGGACCAGGCCAATGGGCGAGGTTTCAAATAGCGTGCGGTTATAGGCAGTAATCTCTTCCAGCTCGGCGGTACGCTCATTCACCAGATGCTCAAGTTTGTCTTTATGCAGGGCAAGTGCCTGCTGGGTTTTGCGTATATCGGTAATGTCGTAACCCTGTGATACCACATGAGTGACCTTGCCATCTGCCTCTTGCAGCACGGTGTTGCGCCAGTGGAACAGGCGGCGCGAACCATCCTTCATCAGCCATTCGTTTTCGTAGTTGCCGACAATGTTGCCGGCGGTAAGATTATTGAAGACACCTTCAACGTCCTCACGGATCTCATCGGGAATCAGGCTTTCCCAGATAGGCTGATTCTGCATCTCCCCAAAGGAATAACCTGTTATCTCTTCTGCGGCATGATTGAAACGAACGATTCTTCCATCCCTGTCCATTACAACGATTATCGAACCGGCCGCTTCCACCACCGCATCGACAAAATCTCTTTCGGCGCGCAGGCCTTCTTCGCTGGCACGTAGTGCCTTCTCATTGGCATGGTGTTCGATTGCAATACCTGCCAGATGTGCGAGCTGGGTGATGAGCTCGATCTCAGAGGCTTGTGGTACCCTCGGCTCATGGTAGTAGAGGGCAAAAGTGCCCAATATTTTACCCTGACGATCACGAATGGGCTCTGACCAACAGGCTGCCAGATTGGCCCGTGCTGCCAGTTCGGCATAGGGCTGCCAATAGGGATGCTGCTGGATATCCTCAACAATCACCTGGCGGTTTTCGTATGCGGCAGTCCCGCAGGAGCCGACACCACTGCCAATTTTGGTGCCATGAATTGCCTCATTGTAGAAATCCGGCAGACTGGGGGCGGCGCCATTGAGCAGGTGCTGTCCTGATTTGTCCAGCAGAAGGACAGAGCACAGAGCACCCGGCATTTCAGACTCAACCAGTTGTACCAGTGTCTCCAGCACCTGTTTCAGTGGCTCGTCCTGCGCCATCTTTTCCAGGATCTGCAGACGCAACCGCTCGCGCTGTTCGAGTTGCTTGCGCTCACTGATATTCCGGTCGGTACCACGATAGCCCTTGAATTCTCCGTCGGGTCCGAAAATCGGGGTGCCACTGGTCTCAAGCACTACACGGCGACCATCGCGATGAAGGTTGACGTTTTCGATGGCATTGAACGGGAGGTGGGCCTCTGCAATTTTACTGAACAGTTCGCTAACGCGTTCTGCCTCTTCGGCTGGCATCAGCTCAAACGGGGTGCGGCCGAGGATCTCTTCCGGCTCATAACCGAGGAAGTCTATGACCCTGGGGCTGACGTAGGTATAGCGGGCCAGTTCATCCACTTCCCAGATCCAGTCATGGGTATTTTCTACCAGATCCCGGTAGCGTGCCTGGCTCTCTGCCAAGGACAATTCGGCCTGTTTACGTTCGGTAATGTCCGTGGATATCCCGCATAGACCCTGAGTGTTACCTGCTGCGTCATAGAGAGGAAACTTGATCGAGAGGTAATCATGGTTACCATCATCGTGCGGTGCCTGTTCATCAAGTTCCAGAAGTTCCCCTGTCTCAAGTACCTTATTATCAACAGCCCTGAAAGCGTCGGCAGTTTCTTTGGGGAAGATTTCGTAATCGGTCTTGCCGGAGATTTCCTCGAGGGATATTTGAAACAGCTCTTCAAAGCGTCTGTTGATCAGCTGGTATTTTCCATCGCTATCTTTCAGATAGATAACCGAAGAGGTGTTATCCAGTATTGATTGCAGGCGTTCTTCGCTGACTTGTACCTTGTCCAGCAGCTTCCTGTTTCGGTCGTTTTCAAGCGAGACGTGATCCACCAGAGGGCGTACCAGGCGCAGGGTCAGGAAGATACCGATCAACACCAGAATAGATACGGAGAAACCGACATAGGCCGCGTGTGTTCGCGCAGGCGCATAAAAATCATTCGCCTGATTAATAAACAGCAAGACCCAGGATGAATTGCCGATCTTCTGGTGAACGATGATGCTGCCCCCGCGTGCAGTCTCAACGACATGCAAGCCTTCTGCGGTTCCAGCCAGAGCTTCATGTACTTCACTATCAAGAAAGCCTCTGATATCTGATTTTTCGACCTCGCCGGAAGCGAAATAATATTCCACACCCGCAGAACCAAGCGTACCAATCTGTACACTGCCACGACTTTGCTGGCGCCGGGTAAATTCCTGGATGGCATCGCTGATACGATGCGTATCGAATGCCACCAGATCTATCCCGACTTTGTTGCCTTTTGGATTGATGATGGGCGCACTGACAACCAGCCGCTGGCGGCCGTCGACTAGCCCAGGCATCCCGAGATGGATGGAGTCAGCGCGAAAATCCATCGGCCTGAGTGATTTCGGGATGGCCTCTCCAACCTCTATCAGCAACCGGCCATCGTTACCCAGACGACTGATGCCAACCATATCCGGCGCCAGACGCAGTGCATCCGCAAGCTTGGAACGGGAAAAGGCATTCAGTGCATCCAGTCCGATCAGACCATTTTGATATTTTTCCAATTCCTGACGGATGCGGCTGCGGCTGGTGATCTGTGCGGCAAGATTTTTGAGGCGGGTGATCTCTGATTTGATGGCTGTCTTCTGCAGCGCCACTTCGAACAGTATTGCAGTTTCCAGCTGTTCCGCCTGAGACTGGTAGAGCAGCAGTGTGGAAACCGTACCAATCAGGATGCTGGTGATCAGCATGCCCAGCACCACGCGCAGCTGCAACTGCTTGAGCCGCTTGCCAGCCAGCAGCCGATCTATGGGTGGAGTGGATGGGTTTTTTTCGGACAACTGCCTATTGTTCCTTTGCGCGCGGGTGCCAGCTATGGGTTATCAAATACGCCGTAGCTACCCATTATTAATGTCCGTGTTGATATGCACTGCCTCAGTAGTGAGGGATAAAATTCGGTCTGAATATCCTGCTTACAGATCACCTCTAGTCATCCTCGCAGCGTGAGAGGGTACGGCATTGTCTGCCAGCAAAAACCTGTGATCTGCTGCGAAATTGGTGCGATAACAGGCTGATAAAGTGGATATACATGGGTTGGGTATCGGCATTGGTTGGTGGAACTTTAATGCCTTGGGGAATTCACACATCAGCCACTACGACGTTGCGGCCAAAGCAATCATGGTGCGCATAGCGCACCCTACCAGATGAATTCAACATCGCCCTTCATCTTTTCAGGATGGCTTGAACTCCGAAACTTGAGGTACCCATTACCTTGAAAAAAGGGGAGACCATCCAGGACGATGGAGCTTTACTCGATATATGCCATTTTGGACTGGCAAATCGTTGGGAGAAGAAAACCTGACTGAAACTGATGAAAAAACCTGCAAGCCAAGTGCAAACATAGCCGGGTAGAGTACCCCGCCTGACAGGAGGCGATCACACAGCAAAAAGCGGACAGATAAATGCTTTATCTGCTCAAATCACTACTTTTTCTGCTTTTTCACCTCATTTTCAGCCTGTTTTGCATAAAACTCTGTACCGCAATAGTTCAGGATGTAATCGTCTGCTTCCGGCACTCCCATCTCCGAAAGGGGAATCTCACGCATGCAGATATCCTGGCTCAGTTTCTCTACTTTTGTTGGTTTAGGCATTGTCATAACAACCTCCCGCAAATGATTTTCGGCATGCACCAACCTAATACCCCAGTTTTTTACTTGGGATTTATATTAAGTATAGACCGTTTCCAGCAACTGCAACTTTTGCATCCCAAGTGAATTTTGCGACCCGGTTTTCTTGCTCAATACCCGTACCATTGATAGATTACCCGTTTTTACGGTTTCTTCTGGTCATTCGGATCAGGGTCAGGCATCCTGCCACCCTGTCGCCTCCGATAGCCCGATTTCTCATAACCCACTGCCATACGAAGAATATTTATGCTGTTCCGACGCATACGTGGAATGTTTTCCAACGATCTCTCCATCGACCTGGGTACCGCCAATACTCTGATCTACGCTCGCGGCCAGGGTATCGTGCTCAATGAACCCTCCGTTGTGGCCATCCGACAGGACCGCGGTCCCGGAGGGGCAAAATCCGTAGTTGCTGTCGGTGAGGACGCGAAAAAGATGCTGGGGCGCACACCGTCCAACATCACCGCCATTCGCCCTATGAAAGAGGGTGTGATCGCCGACTTTACCGTCACAGAGAAGATGCTGCAGTACTTCATTCACAAGGTGCATGAAACCCGCATCATCCGGCCCAGCCCACGGGTGCTGGTCTGTGTGCCCTGCGGTTCAACTCAAGTGGAACGGCGAGCCATCAAGGAGTCGGCAGCGGGAGCGGGAGCGCGCGAGGTCTATCTCATTGAAGAACCCATGTCCGCAGCTATCGGCGCTGGCCTGCCGGTGGATGAAGCGCGCGGCTCCATGGTGCTGGATATCGGTGGCGGCACCTCAGAGGTGGCCGTCATCTCTCTCAACGGCATCGTCTACGCCAACTCGGTGAGGGTCGGCGGCGACCGTTTCGACGAGGCGATCGTCAGCTATGTGCGGCGCAACTACGGCACCCTCATCGGCGATGCCACCTCCGAGAGGATCAAGATTGAGATCGGCTCTGCCTATCCCGGCAACGATGTGAAAGAGATTGAGGTCAAGGGACGCAATCTGGCTGAGGGCATTCCCCGCAGCTTCACCCTCAACAGCAACGAGATACTCGAAGCACTGCAGGAACCCCTTGCCGGTATTGTCGGCGCCGTTCGCACTGCCCTGGAACAGACCCCTCCCGAGTTGGGCGCAGACGTGGCGGAACGGGGCATAGTGCTTACCGGCGGCGGAGCACTGTTGAAGGATATCGATCGGTTGCTGCAGGAGGAGACCGGCCTGCCGGTGATAGTCGCGGAAGATCCGCTGACCTGCGTCGCACGTGGCGGTGGACGCGCCCTTGAGCTGATCGATGAACGTGGCGGAGACGTCTTCTCCGTCGAATAGACCGTTTCCCGCCGCCCGGCGGGAAGCCAGTCAGTCTCTATCATCCGCAGGAGCGGCGACCCGCCCGCAATCCTCGGCATGATCGCGCCGGGACCCCGCTCCTGCGCGCTGACTGAGTATTGATACTAATCTGGAAAAGGGTTTACCGGCAATCAAACCGATATTCACACAGGGACCATCGATCACCTCCCGCCTGTTCGGCGCGGCGATCCTCTCCATTGTCCTGATGGTACTGGACCATCGACAGAACCATTTGGAGACCCTGCGCTCGGCGCTCGCGGTCGCCCTCTATCCGATACAGTATCTCGCCACCCTTCCAGCCTCCCTGGTGGAAGAGATGGGTGATGCCTTCTCAACCAGGGGGCAGATCCAGACGGATCGGGAGCGCCTCTCCCGGGAGAACCTGGAGCTACGTGGCAGACTATTGAAATTCGAGGCCCTGGAGGCGGAAAACATGCGCCTGCGTGGGCTGCTCGACTCCACCTTCAAGATCGGCGAACGGGTGTTGATTGCCGAGTTGGTTGCAGTGGAGCAGAACCCATTCAGCCAGCAGGTGATCATCGACAAAGGCGACACCTCCGGCACCTTCAACGGCCAGCCGGTGGTGGACGCCAATGCTGTGGTTGGCCAGGTCATCCATACCGATCCCATCACCTCCACTGTGCTGTTGATCACCGATGCCCGGCACGCCCTGCCGGTACAGGTCAATCGCAACGGCTTGCGCACCATCGCCCTGGGCACCGGGCTGATCAACGAACTCGAACTGCCCCATCTACCGAACAATGCCGATATCCGGCCAGGAGACCTGCTGGTCACCTCCGGATTGGGCGGACGCTTTCCACCGGGTTATCCGGTCGCTGAAATCACCGATGTCCATCACGAACCGGGACAACATTTCGCCACGGTCTCTGCCCGCCCAACCGCCCATCTGGATCGTATCCGGGAGGTGCTGCTGGTCTGGACACTGAATCCCGATGACCTGTTGCAGGAAGCCGCAACGAGTCCCGAATCCTCTGCTGATCCTGATGAGGCAAGGCAATGATCGCCCAGCAGCCGAGACGAAGTTATATCGTCTACCTCACCCTCGCCGCCGGTTTTGTCCTTACGGTGATCCCCCTGCCTGAGTGGGCAATCAATTACCGTCCTCAGTGGGTCACGCTGATCCTGATCTACTGGTGCATGGCACTGCCGGAACGTTTCGGCGTGGGTGTCGGCTGGCTCACCGGCATTCTCCTCGACGTCCTCACCGGCACCCTGCTGGGGCAGCACGCCCTTGGACTCGCGCTGGTCGCCTATCTGACCCTCAAACTTCACCGTCGGGTGCGGGTGCTGCCTCTGCGCCAGCAGATATTCACAATCTTTGTGCTGCTGCTGGTGGAGCGGCTTCTGGCGATCTGGGCCACAGGAGCCGCGGGTTATCCAGCGCCCACTCTCTGGTACTGGGCGACGCCGGTGGTGGGCATGTTGCTCTGGCCCTGGATCTACATCGTCCTGCGCGACATCCGCCGCCGTTTCCGCATCCGCTGACCCTGCCCGTGCCCCAGTTATCGATAAAAAACCACCTCTTCGAAAGCCAGTTTTTCATGGGGCGGATCATTGTGGCTGCGATAATCGTCACACTGACACTGTTGTTGTTGCTCACCAGGATGCTCTATCTGCAGGTGTTGAACCATGAGCATTTCACCACACTCTCCCTGGATAACCGGGTCAAACTGGAACCTCGTCCACCTACCCGAGGATTGATCTACGACAGCCATGGCACCATCCTGGCACAGAATCTGCCTGCCTACAGTCTCGATATCACCCCAGAGAAGACCCCGGACATCGAAGCCACGATCCAGGCACTGTCGGAGATCATTCCCATCAACGAGGATGACCGGAAACGCTTCAAGCGACTGCGTCAGCAACGGCGGCGTTTCGACAGCATTCCCATCCGGGTGCGCCTGAGTGATGAGGAGGTGGCACGATTTGCGGTGAATCAGCACAGATTTCCGGGGGTCGTTGTGCATGCCAAACTGCTACGAGACTACCCGCTGCAAGAGCAGACCGCGCATGTATTGGGTTATGTGGGCCGCATCAACAAGCAGGAACTGCAGCAGATTGATGCCTCGAACTACAGCGGCACCACCCACATCGGAAAAAACGGTGTGGAGAAGACCTATGAAAACCAGTTACACGGCAGCGTCGGCCTGCAGCAGGTGGAGGTCAATGCCAAAGGGCGGGTACTTCGGGTACTGGAAAATCAGCCACCCAAGCCCGGTGAAAACCTGCACCTGTTTCTCGATATGGATCTGCAGGCGGCGGCTATGGAGGCCCTGAAAGACTACAACGGCGCGGTGGCCGCTATCGACACCCGCACCGGCGGGGTGCTGGCGCTGGTCAGCAAGCCCGGCTACGACCCCAATCTCTTCGTCGAGGGCATCAGCAGCAGGGCCTACAAGACGCTGCGTGACTCGCTGGACAAGCCCCTTTTCAACCGGGCGATCCGCGGCCAATATCCTCCAGGCTCAACGGTAAAACCCTTCATTGGTCTGGCCGGTCTGGAGAAAGGCGTCGTCAGTTTCAATCAGCAGACCTATTGCCCCGGCTTCTACCAGCTACCCGGGCACGATCATAAGTACCGGGATTGGAAAAAAACCGGCCACGGCCAGATGGCGATGGAGGATGCCATTATCCAGTCCTGCGACGTCTACTATTATGAACTTGCCAGAACTCTCGGCATCGACCGCCTGCACGATTTTCTCACCACATTCGGTTTTGGCAGCAGAAGTGGCATCGACCTGACAGGTGAAAGGTCCGGACTGTTGCCCAGCCGCGAATGGAAACGCAAAGCCCGACGGGAACCCTGGTACCCTGGCGAGACGCTGATCACCGGCATCGGGCAAGGTTACTTTCTCACCACCCCGCTGCAACTTGCCGCCGCCACCGTAAGTCTGGCCAACCGCGGCCAACGCATCCGTCCGCGGATGGTCGAGAGCATCGATCTTCCGGACGGCAGCCGCGAAACGACCCGGATGGAGAGCACCCAACTCTCACAGGTGGATCCGGAACATTGGGAGCAAGTCATCCAAGCTATGCAGCAGGTGATCGAGGGTCAACGCGGCACCGCCCGGCGCATTCGCTCGGATCACTACGGCATCGCAGGCAAGACCGGTACCGCACAAGTCTTCACCGTCAAGCAGGATGAAGAGTACGATGAAGAGACAGTGGAGAAACGCAAACGTGACCATGCCCTCTTCATCGCCTTCGCGCCGGTGGAAGAGCCCAGAATTGCGGTAGCGGTGATCGTCGAAAACGGCGGCCACGGCGGCTCTGTGGCCGCCCCTATCGCCCGCAAGGTAATGGATCGCTACCTGCTCAAGGAGGCCAGACCGTGACCGGCATATCCTTTACCCAGGAGTCGCAACCCGCCCGGCCTACAGGCCTGCTGGCCTGGCTTCACCTGGATCTGCCACTGCTTACCGGCCTGATGCTGCTCAGTGGAGTGGGGCTACTCATCCTCTACAGCGCGGGGGATCAGGAGTTGGCATTGATCCAACGCCAACTGGTCCGCCTGGGCATCGCTTTTGGTGTCATGATCATTTTGGCCCAGATACACATCACCCACCTGCGTCGCTGGTCGCCCTGGCTCTATATCGCAGGGGTACTGATGCTGGTGGCGGTCATCTTCTTCGGCCAGACCGGCAAGGGGGCTCAACGCTGGCTCGATCTCGGCTTCTTCCGCTTTCAACCCTCAGAGATGATGAAGCTGGCCCTGCCCATGATGATCGCCTGGTATCTGGCGGAGAAACGCCTGCCGCCGAAACGGCGGCGCCTGCTGGCCGCCGCTATCATGACCCTGATCCCGGTCCTGCTGATAGCCAAGCAGCCCGACTTGGGCACGGCCCTGCTGGTAGCCAGCGCGGGAGTCTTCATCCTCTTCCTCGCCGGCATCGGCTGGCAGCTGATCAGCATGTTTGCCGTCTCCATGGCGGCGCTGGGGCCGGTAATCTGGTTTTTCATGCACGAGTATCAGAAACGACGGGTGCTTACCTTCCTCAACCCGGAGAACGATCCACTAGGCGCGGGTTACCATATTATCCAGTCGAAGATAGCCATAGGCTCCGGCGGACTGACAGGCAAGGGCTGGCTCAACGGCACCCAGTCCCACCTGGAGTTCCTGCCCGAACGCCACACAGATTTCGTCTTCGCCGTCATCTCCGAAGAGTTCGGACTGATCGGCGTAGCCGCCCTGCTGGCCCTCTATTTTTTCATCATCCTGCGGGGACTCTATATCGCCACCCAGGCTCAGGACACCTTTAGCCGATTGTTGGGCGGCGCATTGACTCTGGTCTTTTTCGTCTATCTTTTCGTCAACATCGGCATGGTATCCGGCGTTCTTCCTGTGGTGGGTGTGCCGCTGCCACTGATCAGCTATGGAGGGACTTCACTGGTGACCATTCTCGCCGGGTTCGGTATCCTCATGTCCATCCACACTCATCGCAAACTTTTGCCGACCTGACACATGAAACAGACACTCAGAATACTCTGTACCAGCCTGCTGATTACTCTCGCCGTCTCCAGCGCCCAAGGCGCCGACAGCATCCCTCGCGGAACGTTTAAGGCGTTTGCTGCCGAGATGGCTGAGAAACACGGTTTTTCCGCTGAGAAACTGGAGGATCTGCTCGGCGGAACCCGCTTTCGGGAAGACATTATCAAGGCGATCACCCGTCCGGCGGAATCGAAGGAGTGGCGCGACTATCGTCCCATCTTTCTAAAAAAAGGCCGCATCGATGGCGGGGTGAAATTCTGGAAAGAACACCAAGCACTGCTTGAACGGGCAGAAAAGATCTATGGGGTACCGCCGGAGATCATGGTTGCCATCATTGGTGTGGAGACCCGTTACGGCGCGCACACCGGCCGTTACCGGGTAATTGACTCCCTCACCACCCTCGCCTTCGGTTATCCCAAGCGTGCCAAGTTCTTTCGCAGTGAACTGGTGGAGTTTCTTCTGCTCAGCCGGGAGGAGGATATCGATCCGGCAACCGCCAAGGGCTCCTACGCAGGCGCAATGGGTAAACCCCAGTTCATCTCCAGCAGCTATCGGAATTACGCAGTGGACTTCGACGGGGACGGCAAGCGCGATCTGCACAATAGCGATGCCGACGTGATCGGCAGTGTGGCCAACTATTTCAAACGCCACGGCTGGCGGCGGGGCGAGATGGTCACCCAGCAGGCCAGGAGCGAGGAGCACCATGAGAAATATGTTCAGGCGGGGATGAAACCCAGCATAGCGGTCTCTGAACTGATGGCATCCGGCCTGCGGCCAGACGGTTTGATGCTGCCTGAACCGGAGGCGCTGGCGAGCCTGATCCTGCTAAAAGGCAAACACGGGGACGAATATTGGTTCGGGCTGCATAACTTTTACGTCATTACCCGCTACAATCACAGCAATCTCTATGCAATGGCAGTCTACCAGCTCAGTCAGGAGATCAAGGCGGCCCGTCAGGCTGCCATGGGCGCACCCCCGCCAGCAACTTAGACGACAGGATGGGTATTGAATCATGAGGCGCACTCAGCACACGACCATCAACCTCGCTGGCCTCAGCCTGCTCGCGGCGCTGGGCGGCTGCTCCATCGGCCCCTCCATTATCGAGCAGGATATCGTCGACAGCGGCCCGTCGGCTGCCCCGCCGGTGGATATCGACAGCATTCCCGACGCGGTGCCGAAATTCGAAAGCCGCAGCCGCTACGGCAACCCCAGCTCCTATGTAGTACGCGGCAAGCGTTACTACACCAAGCAGAGCAGCAAGAACTATCAGGAACGGGGCATCGCCTCCTGGTACGGCAAAAAATTCCATGGCCGGCTCACCAGCAGCGGCGAAACCTATAATATGTACGGCATGACCGCAGCCCACAAAACCCTGCCGCTGCCAACCTATGCCCGTGTCACCAATCTGCGTAACAACCGCAGTGTCGTGCTCAAAATCAACGACCGGGGTCCTTTTCACGACAACCGGCTGATCGATCTCTCCTACACCGTAGCCCACAAGCTCGGCATCATTGGCAGTGGCACCGGTCTGGTGGAGGTGCGTGCGCTCACGCCGGGCGAACCGGAAACTTCACCGGCGTCACCGGTCGAATCCGTAGCATCAGAGGCAACTCGTCTCTATCTCCAGGTCGGGGCCTTCGGCAGCCGGGATAATGCCAACCGGCTGCAGTCCCGACTGCAAAACGATCTCGACACCAATGTACGGGTGCTGGAGGGCAGAAGCGCCGATCAACTGGTCTACCGGGTTCAGGTTGGCCCGATTTCCGGCGTGGATGGCGCCGACAGCCTGAGCAGACGTCTCGACGGGCTGGGCATCAGGGACACCCATGTGGTGATCCAGTAGATACATCCACCCGCATTGGTTTGCGTCCTGTTCCGCAGTCTATAAAATAGCGGATCAATTTATTGGCCAAATTTTCCATAGGGGTCGGAGTCAAATTTGATTGAAGCAACAAGGTTTCACCGCCGCAATACCCATCAAATTTGACTCCGACCCCTCCCAATTCACAAACCCGGAAACCCCATGTCTGCGAAGTTTTCAAGACTCTCCCTGTTCTATATCCTGATCCTCTGCTGGCTCATCCCGGCCAATGCCGCACTTGCCAAGCAGCCGATCCCAACACCGCCGAAGCTCACTGCCAGCGGCTATCTGCTGATCGACTTTGACTCCGGCAAAATATTGGCGAACAAAAACGCAGGGCAACGACTCGAACCCGCCAGTCTGACCAAGATCATGACAGCCTATGCTGTTTTCCGCGAACTCAAGGAGGGCAATATCCGCCTGGACGAGGAAGTATTGATCAGCGAAAAGGCCTGGCGCACCGGCGGTTCAAAGATGTTCATTGAAGTGGGCAAGCGAGTCAGTCTAGAGGACTTGATCATGGGCATGATCATCCAGTCCGGCAACGATGCCTGCGTGTCGCTGGCGGAACACATCGCCGGCAGTGAATCCACCTTTGCTGAAGTAATGAACAATCACGCCCAGCGCCTGGGCATGCTCGACAGCCATTTTGTCAATAGCACGGGCCTGCCGGACGATGATCACTACACAACCCCCGAGGACATCGCCAAGGTTGCCATTGCCACGATCAGGGAGTTTCCGGAATACTATGAGTGGTATGGAGAGAAATCCTTTCTCTTCAATAAGATCAAGCAGCACAATCGCAACAAACTGCTGTGGCGGGACAAGAGTGTGGACGGCATGAAAACCGGCTACACGAAAGCCGCCGGTTATTGTCTTGTTGCATCGGCCAAACGCGAAGAGATGCGCCTGGTCTCGGTGGTAATGGGTACCAACAGCATAAAAATCCGGGCCAGTGAAAGTCAGTCCCTGCTCAACTACGGCTTTCGCTTCTATGAGACACATAAACTTTATGGCACGGGGGATGTGCTCAACCGGGTACGCATCTGGAAAGGCGATCGCGAATCATTGCCCTTGGGACTGGGCAGCGACCTGAAAGTCACTATTCCCCGCAAGCAGTACAAAAACCTGAGCGCCCGTATGGAGGTGAATCCGAAGATTATGGCGCCGATCCACAAGGGGGCGGAACTTGGGCGGGTCAGCATCACGTTGGATAACGAAGAGGTTGCCAATGTTCCATTGATTGCACTTGACGAAATCCCGGAGGGCAGTCTCTGGCAGCAAGCCAAAGACAGCGCCCTGTTATGGCTGGAATGATGAATAACGAACAAGAGACAGAGACGCTGCTGGAGTTCCCCTGTGATTTTTCCATCAAGACTATGGGCCGGGCAGAACCCGGCTTCGACCTGCTGGTGGTTGAGATGATCAGGAACCACGTCCCCAACCTCCATGAGGGTGCGGTCAAATCACGTTCCAGCAAGGGGGGAAAGTGGGTTTCAGTCACCGTCACCATACAGGCCAGCAGCAAGGATCAACTGGATGCCATCTATCTCGACCTCAGCGCCCATGAAAAGGTCGTGATGGCGCTCTAACCTGTGAGCAAATCCCTCCTGATCCGCCAACTTGGCCTGCAGCCCTACGAAACCACCTGGCAGGCCATGAAGGACTACACCGACAGCCGGGATGCAAAAAGCCGCGATGAACTCTGGTTACTGCAACACCCGCCGGTATTCACCCTCGGCCAGGCCGGCAAACCGGAGCACCTGCTTCGCCCCGGCACCATCCCCATCATCAAAAGCGACCGTGGAGGGCAGGTTACCTATCACGCCCCCGGTCAGTTGATCGCCTACCTGATGCTCGATCTGCGGCGCGCCAAGATCGGGGTACGTGCCTTGGTATCACTGCTGGAACAGGGCGTTATCGATCTGCTGGCCACCCAGGGGATAGATGCTGCCGCCCGCTCAGATGCCCCCGGTGTCTACGTCGATGACAGCAAGATCGCCGCCCTTGGCCTGAGGGTAAGGCACGGCTGCAGCTTTCATGGGCTCAGTCTCAACGTGGATATGGATCTGGAGCCGTTCAGCCGCATCAACCCCTGCGGCCACCCCGGCCTGACGGTAACTCAACTGGCAGACTTGAACGGGACCACCGACATCCCCACCCTTGGCCGGGATTTGGCGAAACATCTGGCGTCAGGTTTAGGTTACACTGCGGATTTTTACGAACCAACACAATCCTGATGAGAGACCAGAAAGGGTACCAGCCCCCCTCCCGCTCTAAACCCGACAGCCACCAACGCGGCGAGGCAAAGCTCGCCCGCATTCCCGTCAAGGTGGAATCGCGGGACGAACTGCTGCGCAAACCGAAATGGATCCGCGCCAAAGCGCCGCTGGGCCGACAAGTCAGCAGGATCCGCCGTATCCTGCGGGAACGGGGCCTGAGCTCGGTCTGCGAGGAGGCGGCCTGCCCCAACCTGGGGGAGTGCTTCGAACACGGTACAGCCACCTTCATGATCATGGGGGACATCTGCACCCGGCGCTGTCCCTTTTGCGATGTGGCCCACGGCAAACCTCAGCCGTTGAACACCGATGAACCGGACCAACTGGCAGAGGCGATCGAAGCCATGGCCCTGAAGTATGTGGTCATCACCTCAGTGGACCGGGACGACCTGCGTGATGGCGGTGCAGGACACTACCGCGACTGCATAAAAGCGGTACGCGCGCGGATGCCTGAAACCCGTATCGAGGTGCTGGTGCCGGACTTCCGTGGGCGCATGGGAGTCGCGCTGGAGAGACTGACCCAGGTCCCGCCGGACGTCTTCAACCACAACCTGGAGACCGTTCCCCGCCTCTACCGCCAGGCCCGCCCCGGCGCCGATTACGCCGGATCCCTGAAACTGCTGCAGGCATTCAGGACTGCCTCTCCCGAGGTACCGACAAAATCCGGCATCATGCTCGGTCTGGGGGAGAAACCCGGTGAAGTGGAAGCCGTCATGCAGGATCTGCGCGACCACGGCTGCGAGATGCTGACCCTGGGACAATACCTGCAGCCCAGCCGGGACCATCTGCCGGTGGAGCGTTACGTCACCCCTGAAGAGTTCGATGAACTTCGTAAGACTGGAGAGGCCATGGGATTCACCAATGTCGCCAGCGGCCCGCTGGTGCGCTCCTCCTACCATGCGGACCTGCAAGCCGCCAACCCATTGCTGAACAGATAGCGGCACAACTATGGACGTAGTCACCACCAAGGCCATCGAACACCTGCTGCTGCCACCGGGCGGGCCGATATTACTCGGCTTTATCGGCCTGCTCTTCTGGCGCCTCGGCTGGGGCCGCAAACTGTTCGTGCTTGCCCTGCTCCTGCAGTGGCTGTTGAGTCTGCCGATCACTGCCAGCCTGCTCACAGCGGGACTGGAGAGCTATCCTGCACTGACCGACAAAGCGATCGCCAACAGCGGTGCAGAGGCGATCGTGGTACTTGGTGGCGGCCGCTATCTCGATGCGCCGGAGTATGGCGGCGACACCGCCAATCAGCGGGTACTCTTCCGCCTGCGCTACGCGGCCCGGCTCGCCCATAAAACCGGCCTGCCGGTGATCCCCAGTGGCGGCAATGCAGTCTACTCCGGCACTGCTGAAGCCAGGATTTCCGCCGAGATCCTGCGCGACGAGTTCGGCGTCACCGTGGAACATATCGAACCCCGCAGCCATACCACTTGGGAGAACGCCCGCTTCACCGCCCAGTTGCTCAAGAAGCTCGGCATCAAACGCATCCTGCTGGTGACCACGGCCTCACACATGCCCCGCTCAATGGATGCCTTTGCACGCAACGGCATCGATGCCATTGCCGCCCCCACCGGTTTCGTCTACAAACCGGACGGCAAAACCTCCTGGCTTAACGGCCTACCCAATGGCCGTGCAGTCCGGCAAACTGAAATGGCAATGCATGAGTATGTGGGCATGATCTGGTATCGGTTCAAATAGCCATTTCCCGCCATACCCCCCCTTTCACCAAAAGCACCTGCTTTTCCCTTCTCCCCTACCTGTCGGCTTTCCTTACACCCCTGCCAGCAACATAGAAAACCTAATAACGAACTGTTTTTGCTAATTAAAATGGGTAGTTAGCCCCATACCCCACCCATAAACACATTAATAAAGCACGATAGAATGAACAACAATCCTAATTCATGTCGGGCTTTCTTACACATTAATCACCCGGCCAATCCATCCCATATGGGCAGTAACCGCTGAAACAAAACCCACGCATTTTATTCCTGCTTCTTCGCGCAATAACAAACACCCTCTCATTAAGAAATTCTTCCCGGAAAAACAGGCATTTGTGACGCAGCTCACATTTTCACGCGATTGTTTTTTCCGTAACAAAAAGGCTAAACGCTCCACCAACAGGACCTTAATTACTGAATCAAAGAGAAAAAATCCTCTATGGCACGAAAATAGCGGGTTAATAAGCAGCGTAATCAAAACAACATACGGAGGACGCGCTTATGAAACGTTTACTAATTGGCATAATTGCTTTAGCGGGAATCGGCTTCAGCGGCTTGATCAATGCTACCCCCTGCAATCTTGGCGGGATCACCCCAGCTGCTGACTGCGCCAATGGCGATGGTGGTGCCGCAAGCGCCGACAAACTGAACGACGGGCTGTTTTTTGGCTTCGATGACTGGGCAGAGCTGGACAAGGTGGAGCCTGGTGACCCTGTCGATACCACCTACTGGAGTGGAGACTTCACCGGCCTGGACGGCGATTTTTCCCTGGTCGCCAACATCTGGAATGACTATGAGGATCTGATCGCTGTCCTGAAGGATGGTGCCACTGGCCCAAACAACGACAGAACCATCAAATGGTCTGCCTATCTCCTGGAGGACGGTGTGCTTAATTACGATTGGAACTACGATGGTTCATACCATGAAATTTCCAACATCATGCTCTTTGGCCGCGGCGGCGTAGGAGCACCGGAACCTGCAACGCTTGCATTGATGGGTATTGCGCTGGCAGGACTTTCATTTGCACGACGTCGAAAAGTCTGAACTGAAAAATCTGAAACAACCTGGCCCTACGAAATTTGTGGGGCCTTCTCTTTTATCTCAGAGAGATACTGAGAATTTCTTTTTCACGAATCCCTGCAATTCGCCCTCACTGCGCACTTTGTTAACTCAATTTTCGGAGTTCAACCATCCTGAAAAGATGATGTGCAGCGTTAAATTCATTTGGTAGGGTGTCACATTTAGAGAGGCCATCACCCCAATTCAAGAGGATCTGTAATGAAAATCACCGTTCCAGTCATCTTCTGGCCCACAGCAGCCGCATTCATAACAACCTTGGCAATTACCGGCTGTTCCGGTTCACAGGAGGACGTGCGTGTAACATTCTGCAAGGACCTCTCCTCTTCACTGCTCTATTCACAAGGGGATGTCATCTGGAGCGAGGGAGAGCACAAATTCAAACGACCTGAATATGCAGTGGTAAATATCCAGACTGAATCTGCAGATGGGCTGACAAAGTCAGCATGTTACTACAAATACGATGCGGTCGAAGATAACGCCATGGGACTCAGCGACCCCTTCTCATCTTATGCGACTCTACCCTACGAGGTGACCCTGAACGGAGAGACTGTGCGCCCTTCAGCGTTGAAAAATGCCATCAATGCTGTGGTAACCATGCAGAGCGATGGGGTTGTTCAAGATGTCAAAAAGCAAGCTGAAGAGACGGCCAGGCAATTGAAGAATAGTCTGAATTAAAGCATTCAGGGATTAAGTAATATCCAGCCCCATCGCTTTTGCACGCCGCTTCCAGAGCTGGCGTGCGAGTTTGCGCATATCGATATTCTTGTCCCCTTCATCGACGATCTCCATTCCAAGCAGGGTTTCTAGAATATCCTCAAGGGTGAGAACGCCCTCCATGCCACCATATTCATCCACAATCAACAGAATATGCGCACGCCGGTCGAGCAACTTATCAAAGGCATGGAGCAGCGATGTCGAATCGGGCAGTACCGGCAGTTCGCGGCAATAGTTGGCCAACCTGTTTTCGGAATTCCCCCTGGCTCGGGCCAACAACAAATCACTACGCAGGACAAAACCGCTAATATGCTCCCGATCTCTCTCATATAGGGGGATACGGGAAAATCGAACGCTGTCATGCTTCAGAAAAAAATCCTCTACGCTCATCGTTTCATCTAAAGCAAACACCACAGAGCGTGGCGTCATCACATCCGTTGCCTGCATATCCCGGAACAGAAACAGATTCTTCAGTATCAACGACTCCTTCTCTCCCAGCTGTCCCTCTTCGGCCCCAAGGTCAGCCATGACAGCGAACTCTTCACGGCTGAATCCCCGCAGGGTGGGTTCGGTGGCTATTCTTCCGGTCAACCACTCCGCCATCTTGACGAACGGGTAGAGTATGAATATCAGATATTTAAGCGCATGGGCGGTCAGCGGCGCCAATTGCCGCCAGTAATGGGCACCAAGTGTCTTGGGCACGATCTCGGAAAACACCAGAATCAACAACGTCAAAACTGCGGAGGCCACACCCACATAGGCATTGCCAAACACCACAGCCGCCTGGGCGCCCGCCCCGGCAGCGCCAATGGTATGTGCAGTTGTGTTCAGTGTCAGGATCGCCGCCAAAGGCGTGTTGATATCCTCCTTGAGTCTGCGCAGCATAGTACCGGAAGCTTTGCCCTCCTGCTCCAGCAGCGCAATATAGGGCGTGGTGACACTGAGAATCACCGCCTCTGCAACCGAACAGAAAAAGGAGAATCCCAGGGCGATAGAGATATAGATAACAAGCAGTAGCATCTCAGTAGTCTCTCCAGAAGGGCGGCTGCCCAGGTTACAGCCACCTTTAAGTCTTTATAACCTTATTTTCAATCCCGCTCATGCAGATGAGTGTCGTAACGCTCCATGAGATAACAGAGGCAATCCTGACGCACCACCGCTCTATTGGTGGTCAGCATGGAGGGCATCACCGGGGTGCGCAGTCGCAACTCCCCCTCCTCCACGACAAAGAAGCGTGCCGTCACATCCTCGCCGCGCTCATCCCGCACATCCAGAATCGGCCGGCGATCAACAAGCACCCGACCCAGACTGGTACCCCGGGGCAGCTCCCGGAAGTTCATGTGGTCGAGGTCCGGTGCAAAAAGGATATCTGCCTCCCAATCGCCAAAACTGAAACTCAGTGTCTCCGGCACCTTTACCTGAGCCACGGTATGGAAGAGATCGATATCCTGAGCGGCAACAGGATGGAGCGGAAGCTCCGACAGATGCAGACAGGCATCGAGATACTCCAGCGCATGATCCACTCCCCTGGCCTGTCCAACCTTACCGCACTCCAGCGTGACTGCGGGGCAGATCCCCGCCAGCGCCATCGACTGCACCCCTTTGGGTCGCAGGAAGTAGACCACGGTGCGGCCAAACAGATTGGCGAGATGGAGAAAACTGGCATCCAGCCGGTTGACGCACGCGTAGTGGGGATTGAGGCCCGTGTTGTTGTGCACATCGACGCTGGCAAACGGCTTGAGTCTGGCGATGGTCTCAGTCACCTGGCGCATCATAGTGTGCTCCGGCGTGCCATCTGTCTCGCTGCCGGGCCAGACCCGATTGTAGTCCGGCTGTCCCGGTAGTCGACGCAATCCCAGGGCCGCGGCGGAAACATTGCCGATAAAGAGGGAGATCGCGCGCGGTAGATCCCTGCCCCCTTCATAGCGTTTGAGCAGTCTGCGAACCGCCTCCCAACCCACCGTCTCGTTGCCGTGCATCAGCACAGAGAGGAAAAGAGGCGCCGGGCGTTTTCCCGGCAGATGAATCAGTGTCGGGCCGACAAGCACCGTTTCAAGCTGGTCCGCTGGAAGTTCAAGCAGCCCTTCTGGAATAGAGGTCAGTTCCTGCAACATCCCGACATTGTACCCGTTAAAGCCCCCATTCATGCACCGGCAGACCGCTCTCCTGCCGTTCAAGATAGGCCAGGCTCAGTGCCGCCATATCGTAACCATGGCGCGCCACCCAGGCACGTTGCCAGGCTGCCCCATTCATCTTCGTCCTGACTCTGGCCTCTATGATACCCAGCCAGTGATCAATCTCGGCCCGATCCACTCTGAGCAGCGCAAGCCCACGGCGGGCCTTGGGCAGCAACTGATGCAGAATCAGTTGATCAATAGACAATTGCTTCCGGTCAAGCCAGTGCACTTCCGCCTCCAGACCCAGACGGGCCGCCGCATAAAAATTACTGCGCGCCTGAATAAATCCCAGAAGATTCTCCAGCATCTCATCATTTTCAATCAATTCACTTATCATACCGAAGTAGAAAGCGGCATTGGCGATGGTGTCCTGCACGCTGGGTCCAGCCGGCACTACCCGGTGCTCAATACGCAGATGGGGGCCACCGGTTTTATCGAAGGCGATCAATGGGCGGTTCCAGCGCCAGATGGTGCCGTTGTGCAACCGCAGATGTGCAAGTTGCTCAACCGGCTCATCCATCAGCCGGGGCAGCAGTACCGGATAACGATCAAGGTTGGCGCTGAAGTTCTCCATCATCGACTCCCGCACATAACGGACGCCGAAGCTGACGCGCTTGGTCAGGTCTGAAGCCCCGACTGCGATCGCCTGTTCAAAAAGGGGTATGCGGGTTTCATCCCAGAGATCATAACCAAAGAGATAGGGGGAATTGGCGGTTGCCGCCACCATCGGGGCCGAGACTATCTTTGAAAGGTTATAGGCGCGGACAGCTTTGGCCGGGTCGACCTGCAGATGTATCTGAAACGAGGTAGTGGCGGACTCAAGCATGACATCGTCATGACTCAACTTCAGTCTGTCCCGACCCTCGATAGCCAATTCAACCGGCCGCCCTTCGCGTAACCTGAAGACCTGCTCATTGAGCGCCCGGTAGCGATTGAGGGGAGACATATTGGCCAGGGTCAGGTGCGACTGGCACAGACTGGGTAGAATTCCGATCATCCCAAGCCGCGTTTCAAGCGAGGCGGCAGTCTGGTTGCACACAGTCCAAAGCTGCCCCAACTCATCTGCCATGCGGGTAAAGACACTGCCTTCCAGATGGAGAGGTGTACTGTTGAGTTCCAGGTTGAAAGTGGCCAGTTCGGAGACCACCAGGGGATTATTCAAGCGCTGCAGGAGCACCTGATTCAGTGGCGCCGGTTCCGCATCGGGTCCGATCAGCCAGGCCTCCAGCTCAAAACCACCGGTCGGCGGCTCCTGGACAAAACGTCCCTCTTTGAACCAGCCCGCCAGCAGGCTTGTCTCTGCTTCCAGCCGCGCATGAAACTCAGCGAAGTCATCGGGGCCAAAGTGGCTTGATGAGATCTCCTGTCCCATATCCCTAGGGAACCTCTTGATAAGTCATGATTGTTCAGCGGTTTTCTGATTATCCAGACAAGGATTGCTCCAGCGCCGCCAACCGCTGCGGGGTACCCACATCGGACCAGCGCCCCAAAAAAGCCTCACCACTCACTTCTCCTGCCGCCATTGCGCTGCGCAACAAGGGTCCCAGAGGAAAGGCACCGGAATCACATCCGGCAAACAGTGCCGGAGCGTAGAGTCCGATACCGCTAAAGGTCAAACGCCCACTGCCGGCATCCACCAACGCATCACCCTCCAGCGAGAAATCCCCCGCCGGATGGTGCGATGGGTTCGGCACCATCACCAAGTGGGCCAGTCGGCCGGGGGGCAGAACCAGTCCCACAAAATCGATTTCGCACCAGACATCACCGTTCACCACCAGAAAAGGGGCCTCTCCCAATAAGGGTAGCGCACGAAAGATGCCTCCGCCGGTTTCCAGCGCAGGAGACTCGGGTGAGTAGTGGATTGTGACGCCCCAGCGGGAGCCGTCACCCAGTGCCACTTCGATCTGTTTTCCCAGGTGTGCGTGATTGATGACCAGTTCCCGGATACCTGCTCCCGCAAGCGCTTCGATGTGATATTCGATAAGTGGTTTGCCAGCCACCGGCAGCAACGGCTTGGGAGTGTGGTCGGTCAGGGGGCGCATACGCTCACCCCGACCGGCGGCCAGGATCATGGCTTTCATGGGGGCACCGGACTCGGATGGAGGGGTTGTCGGGAAGATGCTAGCGGAATTTTGGGGAAGGGGCTACTTGCTATTAAAGGTGACAGGTGACAGGTGACAGGTGACAGGTGACAGGTGACAGGTGACAGGTGACAGGTGACAGGTGACAGGTGACAGGTGACAGGTGACAGGTGACAGGTGACAGGTGACAGGTGACAGGTGACAGGTGACAGGTGACAGGTGACAGGTGACAGGTGACAGGTGACAGCAAAATTATGGCCGGTGTGTTTACAGCGTCAAGTCAATTCGTCAACTTTTTTCACTCCGCAGCCTAAAAGAGTGGCCCCCTCCCCTCAGGGGAGGGACGGGGAGGGGAATTGAGCAGTCCTGTAACCTGAAACCTGAAACCTGAAACCTGATACCTTTATCTACCTTTTCATCGAACTAAAAAACTCTTCATTCGTCTTGGTGGCCTTGAGCTTGTCGTAGAGAAACTCCATGGCAGCCAGCTCATCCATGGGGTGGAGGATCTTGCGCAGTATCCACATCTTCTGCAACTCGTCAGATTTCATCAGCAGCTCTTCACGGCGGGTGCCCGAGCGGTTGATATTAATCGACGGGAAGATGCGCTTCTCGGCGATGCGGCGATCCAGGTGAACCTCCATGTTGCCGGTACCCTTGAACTCTTCGTAGATCACATCATCCATGCGCGAACCGGTCTCGACCAGGGCGGTGGCGAGAATGGTCAGGGACCCTCCCTCCTCCACGTTACGCGCAGCGCCGAAGAAACGTTTCGGACGGTGCAGGGCATTGGCGTCCACACCACCGGTCAACACCTTGCCGGAAGAGGGAATCACAGTATTGTAGGCGCGGGCCAGACGGGTAATGGAGTCTAGAAGTATCACCACATCCTTCTTGTGTTCAACCAGGCGCTTGGCCTTGGCGATCACCATCTCGGCAACCTGTACGTGGCGGGTGGCCGGTTCGTCGAAGGTGGAGGAGATCACCTCGGCTCGGCTTACCGAGCGGGCCATCTCGGTCACCTCTTCAGGACGCTCATCGATGAGCAGTATGATGAGATGGCACTCTGGATGATTGTGGGCAATGGACTGGGCGATGTTTTGCAGCATCATCGTCTTACCGGCCTTGGGCGGGGAGACAATCAGGCCACGCTGCCCCTTACCGATCGGAGCACAAAGTTCGATGGTGCGGGCAGTGATATCCTCGGTACTGCCGTTACCCTGTTCGAGAGTAAACTTCTGATTGGCGAACAACGGTGTGAAGTTTTCAAACAGAATCTTGTTCTTTGCGTTCTCCGGCTTGTCGAAGTTGATCTCGGCAACCTTGAGCAGAGCAAAGTAGCGCTCACCATCCTTCGGCGGACGAATCTTACCGGAGATGGTGTCACCGGTACGCAGGCTGAAACGACGGATCTGGCTCGGGGAGACATAGATGTCATCAGGTCCGGCCAGATAGGAGCTGTCTGCGGAACGCAGAAACCCAAAACCATCCTGCAGAATCTCCAGCACCCCGTCACCATAGATATCCTCGCCCTTCTTCGCATGGGCCTTGAGGATGGCAAAGATCAGATCCTGTTTACGGGTGCGAGACATACCCTCGATTTTCATTTCTCGCGCCAGACTGGCCAGTTCAGGGACCGGCATCTTTTTGAGTTCAGTAAGATTCATAATGGTTTTTTGGGGTGTTGTTTATTCAGATAGGATAGGGGGAAAGGAAAATCGCACCCGCCTGGCAGGTGCATCAAATCGTTTGAAAACTGGAATCAGGCTTGAAAGGGCTGCATTCAGAGACGCGTTTTGATATTTATCAGAGTGTAGCAGACGCGCCGGGGACAGCCAGTTACAGATTGCTGTCGATGAAGGCAATCAGCTGGGATTTGGAAACTGCGCCCACCTTGGTTGCCTCTACCTGACCGTCCTTGAACAGCATCAGGGTGGGAATACCCCGGATGCCATAACGAGGTGGTGTATTTGGATTGTCATCGATATTCAGCTTGGCCACGGTCAGCCGATCACTGTACTCACCGGCGATATCATCAAGCACCGGCGCGATCATCTTGCAGGGACCACACCATTCGGCCCAATAGTCGATCAGTACCGGCTTGTCTGCCTGAAGCACGTCTGATTCGAATGAATCATCCGTTACATGAACAATCTGCTCACTCATTCTGGGAGTCTCTCCAATTATTTCTGCGGAAAATACACCGGCTCATGCAGAATTGCATCGGTGTCTCAAGCTATGGATCCAAACGCCGCTTGGTTCTTGTTTCGGCTGCAAATAGAGTGCTGCCCACGGCACAAAGCCCTATTTGATCGAAAAATTGTCTCTATTACAAGTCCCAAGAGCAAAAAAAATAATGTATCCTAGCCCGCCATGAGCGAAAAACACCTGACAGACACAAGATTTGACTCTTTCGATCTGGCCCCTGGAGTTCAACAGGGCATAGCGGAAGCCGGATTCACCTACTGTACTCCGATCCAGGCAGAGGCCCTGCCCATCGCCCTCACCGGGCAGGATCTTGCGGGGCAGGCCCAGACCGGCACCGGTAAAACAGCTGCCTTTCTGGTTGCGACCCTGCAGCATCTGACCATCCACCCAGCCGATGAGTCGCGTCGGGCCAATCAGCCCCGGGCATTGATGGTTGCGCCTACCCGCGAACTGGCAGTGCAGATCCATAACGATGCGGTGACCCTGACCAAACACACAAATTTCACCTCGGCGGTGGTCTTCGGCGGCACCGGTTATGAAGAGCAACGCAGGCAACTGCAAGAGGGTGTCGACATCCTCATCGGCACTCCCGGCCGGCTCATCGACTATCTCAAGCAGGGTGTTTACGATCTAAGGGCAATCCAGGTCATCGTGCTCGACGAGGCGGACCGCATGTTCGACCTCGGCTTCATCAAGGACATCCGCTTCATGCTGCGGCGCTGCCCCAAGCCGGAAAAACGTCTGGGGATGCTCTTCTCCGCCACCCTCTCCTACCGGGTGAAGGAACTGGCTTACGAGCACATGAACAACCCGCAGAACGTGGAGGTGGAACCGGAACAGGTGACTGCCGAGAATGTGCGCGAGGTCTGTTACATGACCGCCAACGAGGAGAAGATCCCGCTGCTGATCGGGCTGCTGCGCAGCCTGGAGAATGCCCGCACCATCGTCTTCATCAATACAAAGCGCACCGCCGACAAGGTCTGGGGTTTTCTTCAGGGCAACGGTATCGAGACGGCTGTACTCTCCGGCGATGTGCCACAGAGGAAACGTCTCAGCCTGTTGAAAAAGTTTCAGAACGGCGAGGTCTCGGTCCTGGTGGCCACCGATGTAGCCGCCAGGGGTCTGCACATCAGCGACGTCTCCCACGTGGTCAACTTCGACCTGCCAGAGGATGCAGAGGACTATGTCCACCGTATCGGCCGCACCGCCCGGGCCGGCGCCAGTGGCGATGCCGTCAGCTTCGCCTGCGAGACTCACGCCTTCTCCCTGCCTGACATCGAGACCTACGTAGGTCACCGCATCCCCCTGGAATCGGTCGATCAGGCTCTACTGGCGGAGATCGATCCAAAAAGCCGCATCTATCCTGAAAAGGGCAGCCGAAATCAGCGTCATCAGAAAGATGGCCGCAAGAGCCACGGTAAGGGCCATCACCACAGGGGCCGCAAAAGACCGGACGGCTCAGGCAAACCACACCACCGGCGCCGCTCCAAGCCATCTGAGGGTGGTGGAACACAGTAGCTGAAATGGACGGTAAATGCGGCCGCTGCACAAACACCAAATGCTGCACCTACATCACAGAGGCCTTGGGGGTCGCCCCCCGCGCGAAGACCGATTTTGAACATCTATTGTGGCAGGTCTCCCACCAGGGCGTAGAGATCTACAAGGATGAGGATGGCTGGTTCCTGATCTTTCAGGGGCGCTGCGAACACATCCAGCCCAATGGCGGCTGCGGCATCTACGACGAACGTCCGCAGATCTGCCGCGATTACGAAAACGACTGGTGTGAATTCGACGCTCCCGCCGAAGAGGGGTTCGAACTCTACTTCCGCAACTATGCTGAACTGCTGGGCTACTGCAAGAAACGATTCAAGACCTGGGGCAGATAGATGAAACCCTACGCGGAATCCTGCGATCAGAACAGGGAGCCCATCCTGGCCGTTATCGAACCCCTCTTCGGTGGCTGCTTAAGCGTACTGGAGATCGGCAGCGGCACCGGCCAGCACGCCGTTTTCTTTGCCCGTAAAATGCCCCACCTGACATGGCACACCAGCGACCAGGCAATCCATCACGAGGGCATCCACCTCTGGCTAGACGAAGCCGGTCTGCCCAACACCCGTCACCCTCTGCTGCTCAATGTGGGCCAGCCCGACTGGCCCTCACTGCAGGTCGACGCAGTCTTCTCCGCCAACACGGCCCACATCATGCACTGGCACGAGGTGGAGGCACTGTTCTCCGGGGTTGCTGAGCTGCTACCTGAAAATGGTCTGTTTGCACTCTACGGCCCCTTCAACTACAACGGCAGCTATTCCAGCAAAAGCAATGCCAGCTTCGACGACTGGCTCAAGGGGCGCGATCCGGAGAGCGGCATCCGGGATTTCGAGGCCCTCGACACCCTCGCACACAAAGGGGGAATGGTATTGCTCAATGACTATGAAATGCCGGCCAACAACCGGATACTCTGCTGGATAAAAAGCGGTTAGCGGCAGTATAACCCCTGTATCACTTCCGAGAAGTCATGAATCGCCGGAAAATGGCCCGCCTCCCGCAAGGGTCCTTTTGAGTCCGCCGCCACCACTGCCAACAGCCACTTGATGCCGTAGTTTTCTGCCGACTGAAGCACCGGGAAGCTATCGTCCACGAACAGGGTCCGCTCCCTGTCGAAGGGCTCCACCTTCTGCAGCTTGCCCCAGAACGCTGGATCCTCTTTCGGCAACCCCAAATCGTGAGCGCAGATGATCCGGTCAAAAAATCCCGCCAGATGGGTACGGTCCATCTTCAATGCCAGCGCCTTCTGATGGGCATTGGTCACCAGCACCCGGCGCTTACCGGCGCACATCAGTTGATCCAGGAAGTCGATCACATGGGGGTGGACGGCGATCAGATGGTCCACTTCAGCCTTCAACAGTGCGATGTCCAGCCCCAGCTCCCGGCTCCAGTGATCGACGCAGTACCACTCCAGCGTGCCCTCCATGTCTTTATAACGCCCCAGCAACTCCGCTTTTGACTCATCCAGAGAGAGTCCCCGCGCTTCGGCATAACGTTGCGGCACATACTCCATCCAGAAGTGGTTGTCGAAATGCAGATCCAGTAGGGTACCGTCCATGTCGAGCAAAACGGTATCGATTTGGTTCCAGTCGATCATCGGTGTGATGTGTCCTCAATGATTAAAATGCGGCCAGACGAGTTTTTCCGGGAGTGCCGTGCTGACATCGATTCGCCCCACGTTCAGTGATTCCGGTAAGATGGCAGCCTAAACAGACTGTCGAAGCAATATGCCGCAAAAACCAAAAATTCTGAAGCAGAAAATTGCAGCCCAATCCCGGATCTTCCGGGTCGAGGCACTCGACCTGGAGTTTTCCAACGGCGAGTTACGCAACTATGAACGACTGCTCGGCGGTAGTCGCGGCTCGGTGATGATAGTACCCATGTTGGATGACGAAACCGTACTGCTGATTCGTGAATATGCCGCCGGCAGCCACGACTACCAACTCGGCCTGCCCAAGGGCCGTATCGAGGAGGGGGAGGATCCGCTACAGGCCGCCGACCGTGAAATCCGCGAGGAGGTCGGCTACGGCGCCAATCGACTGGAACTGCTGCGTACGGTAAGCATTGCCCCGGCCTATATCCAGCACTTTACCCACATCATCCTGGCCCGGGATCTCTTCCCCGACAAACAGGAGGGTGACGAACCTGAACCCATCGAAGTCGTTCCCTGGAAACTTTCGGCCTGGCATGAACTGCTGGCACAACCCGACTTCACCGAGTCACGCTCCATTGCCGCCATCAGCCTGACACGCAAACAGTTTGGCTATTGATTTAACTCAAGTTTCGGAGTTCAAATCATCCTGAGAGATGAGGGCAATGTTTAATTCAATACATGGACATCTGGTAGGGTGCGCCGCGCGCACCGGAATAAGCAGTTACAGCAATTATGGTGCGCGCGGTGCATCCTGCGTTCTGCTTCGTCCAGAATAAATCAGAGGCCACTTAACATGTCCCTGCCTATTCCAGTCCAGACCCTGCTCGACCTTGCCAAACAAGCGGGCGATGCCATTCTGACTATCTACAATTCTGGGTTCAGCGTCACCGAAAAGACCGACCACACGCCACTCACCGAGGCAGATCTCGCCGCGCACCGGGTCATCGTCACGGCGCTCAAAGAGCTGACACCGGAGATCCCGGTACTCTCGGAGGAGTCACAGGCGATTCCTTTCGAGACCCGGCAAAAATGGTCGCGCTACTGGCTGGTCGACCCCCTTGACGGCACCAAAGAGTTCATCAAACGCAATGAGGAGTTCAGCGTCAACATTGCACTCATCGAACAACAGCGGCCGGTTGCCGGAGTGATCTATGCACCGATGCTCGACGTTGCCTACTACAGCACTGGCGACGGCAAGGCCTGGCGTATCCGGCAACAGCTATCCCCTGAAAATATTCATGTGACCCGGCAGTGCAGGCACCCGCCAATCATCGCCGGCAGTCGCTCTCACGCTGGCCCACAGTTGCAGGCATTTCTGCAACGAATCGGGGACCACAAACTGATCCCGATGGGCAGCTCCCTGAAATCCTGCCTGGTTGCAGAAGGCAGGGCCGATCTCTATGCCCGTCTCGGCCCCACCTCCGAGTGGGATACCGCCGCAGCCCAGGCAATTGTCGAGGCGGCTGGCGGACGCATCACCGATACCCACATGAGACCGCTTTTGTACAACACCAAACCTTCGCTATTGAATCCCCACTTTTTTGTCTTCGGCGATCTTTCGGAAGAATGGTCGGCCTATCTGTAGTGCGGTTAACCGCCATACGGATTAGACCAGCGCTGTACTTTTCCGCCGATACCATATAATTCAGTCAACGATAGCGACCTATCAAATAACAACTACCCGTTGCAGGCTCCGGGCTCCATCGTCGTCATAACCAGCGAAGGGCCAACATTTATGAGAACCTTCATCCAGCGCTTGCTGAGCAGCATCGTCATCCCGTTGCTCTGCCTGCAATCCACGCTCCTCTGGGCGGGCGCACAGGAGAACGATGTCTTCGAATTCGATGACTTCCCTCTTGAGGAGCCGATGGATCACCCTGACTGGTTCAAACACAGCTTTCTCGATCTGCAGGAGGATCTGCAGGAGGCCATCGAGCAGGACAAACAGGGCATCATCGTCTATTTCGGGCAACGGCGTTGCGCCTACTGCAAGATGCTGATGCAGGTTAACTTTGGCCTCTCTGACATCACCACCTATACCCGCAGCCACTTCGACATCATCCCCATCGATATCTGGGGCGTCGACGAGCTCACTGACCTCAAAGGTGTGACACTCTCTGAACGGGAATATGCGATCAGGGAGAACACCAACTTCACACCCTCCCTCATTTTCTACGGCCGGGAGGGCGATGAAGCATTGCGCCTTCGAGGGTACTACCCCCCCTACAAATTCCGCGCCGCCCTGGAATATGTTGCGGATGGCCACTACCGCAAGGAGTCTTTTCCCGACTATCTTGCAAGGGGTGACGAAGGGCAGGTTTTCGAGCCTGGGGATCTGAATGAAGAGGATTACTTCATCCCGCCGCCCCACAACCTTGATCGCACCCGATTCAAAGGCGAACGTCCATTGGTGGTCTTTTTCGAGCAGGGAGAGTGTCATGCCTGTGATGTTCTGCACGGTCAACCTCTACGGGATCCCGCCATCAACAAACTGTTCCGTAAATTCGACAACGTTCAGCTGGACATCTATTCTGAATCACCAGTCATCACTCCGGATGGACGGCAGACAACCGCAAAAGCCTGGGCACAAGACCTGGGGCTTTTCTACACCCCATCGCTGATCTTTTTCGATGAAGGGGGGAAAGAGATCATGCGGGTCGATTCCGTGGTTCGCTTCTATCGCCTGCGAAATGTCATCAACTACATCACCAGTCGGGGTTATCTCAGCCAACCCAGTTACCAGGATTGGCGTATTGAAAACCTGAGTAATTAGCGTCTGTAGGAGACCGCACACTGCCAAACCACGAATTCGCGCCGAGGCGGCGCTCCTACAGAAACCCGGAGTTTTTCTCAAGTTCCTGAGTTCATTGCGAATGTGACGAACGTAGGATGTGCTGTGCGCACCAGAACAAGCAAGCATAGCGCGTGTGGCGCACCCTACCAGATGAATTAAACGCTACCCTCCTTCTTTTCAGGATGGTTTGAACGCAGAAACATGAGTTTTATGTATTACAGAACTGCTTCAGATAATCCTCGTAGTCAGCCTGCTGACGATGCAACTTGTCGCTTTGACTCGCCTTATATCCGGCACGCAGGCGCTTTTCGACCTTTTCCAGCTTCTTCCGCTTTGCCCAGCAACGTTTCTCTTCACTGCGCTTGCGGCGGGGTTTCGTGGCTTTTGAGCGGCGTTTGGACGCCTTTTTCTGTTTTGTTCTTTGCAGCCTGAGGGCCGGTTTGGCGGGACTCAGGCCTGCACTCCGGTTCACTATGCGGGTCCGTTGCTGCTCACCCGAAACACAAGGGATCTGCTGAAACGTCACATCCCCCTCTGGCTGTTGACATCGATAGACCGTCACACCACCGCGGGAGGCAGCGAGAAGCTGTCCCACCGAACCTGCAAGAGTGAGCCCCAAGAGGACGCCAAAAACTGTTTTTCTGAATAAGTTCACTATCCAACCTCCCTGTCAGATCCACTTACTCAATCATAAAGGGAATAATATTCCCATTCAAGTTTTTCCGGGAACTGCCGATAGGCACTTAATCACTTGGGGAGAAAAACAGAAACGTCACCATGAGGAGTCTGGAACAGGAAAATCGGATGCTGCGCCAGCGACTGCTGGAACTGGGACGCGAGGCCCTGCACAACGAAAACACCTTCAAACGCTTTCACCAAAGAGAGCTGGAACTGCTCTCGGCCAACTCCCTGCCGGAACTGCTGAACAGCATGACCGATGGCCTGCAGGACTCCTTTCAGGTAAAAGCGATCCAGCTGATTATCGAAGATCAAGAGCACGATATCCGCCGCCTGCTCTATAATACGGGCATCCCGGAAGATGCCTTTCCTCTGGTTCGCTTTGTCGACCAGATCGATTCGGTCAACAGAGAGTATGCCACGCTGCAACGCCCCCGGTTAGGCCCCTTCCTCAGTCCCGACCATGATTCGCTCTTCTCTTCGAGAAGCGAGTTGCGCAGTATCGCGATATTACCGATATTCTGTCGCAACCGACTGATCGGCAGCCTAAACCTCGGCAGTACCGACAGCAAAAGGTTCACGCGCCACCATGGCAGTGATTTTCTGCACAGGCTGGCAGCGATCGGCGGCGTCTGCCTGGAAAATGCGGTAAACCGGGAGCGGTTGATCATCAGCGGCCTCACCGATGCGCTGACCGGGATGCACAACCGCCGCTATCTCGACCGGCGGCTCAAGGAGGAACTGGCCAGGGCCAACCGCTATCGCCAGCCCATGAGCTGCCTGTTTATCGACGCGGATCACTTCAAACAGGTCAACGACGGCCACGGTCACCAGGCGGGCGACACCGTATTACGGGAGTTGGCCAGCCGTATTCGTTCCCAACTGCGCGCCAGTGACGTGGCCACCCGCTACGGCGGAGAAGAGTTCACCCTGCTGCTGCCGCAAACCTCCCTCGACGAGGCCAAACTGCTGGCTGAACGCATTCGCCTGGAGATCTCAAACCACCCCATCACCCTTGATAGCGGTGAACAGATACCGCTCACCGTCTCCATCGGTATCAGTGAGGCCCTGCCAACGCTGGGCAAGGCATCACTGGAACAGGTCGGAGAACATCTGCTTGCCACTGCAGATGAAGCCGTTTATCGAGCCAAAAACAACGGCAGAAACCGGGTGGAGCACTGTCGCGAAGACGTCCGCCAACAACTGCCGGTAGATGAGGTCAGTTAGGGATAATCGGATTAATTTGTGTTCCTCCGGAAACCCATATCTAAGGAAACTCTGATCAATTGGATTATTGTCATCTCGACCGTAGGGAGAGATCTCAAACTACAGGGCACATAGCAGGTTTCGTGGTATGAGATTTCTCACTACGTTCGAGTAGTGCTACACGGATGTAGCGTTTACGAACCTAAGGATGGAAATGACAGTTGATCAGAGACTCCCTAACCGCAAAGAACGCGAAGAGCACGCTCCCTTTCTCTCCACGCAACAGGGTCTAAACTTACTTATTATGAGGTACCCTCCACTGAGTAAGCGCAACCTATGAACGTGCCCCCAAAAAACCTGGTCGAGCGTTTTTTTAACGAAATCAAAAACCGACCGCTGTTGGCCACCCTGATGGTGCTTGGCTCGCTGTTGATCGGTTTGAGCCAATTCACCACCGCCACGCAAAACCTGGTCAACCAGGCCAAAACCCTTCTGTTCACTCCCGAGTACCGGCTGGTGGCGACCGTGCCGGACGCCAACCTGCTGCTGCGCTGGAACTCACTGACTCAAAGCTGGCAGCATCCGAGGAAAGACATCTGGTTCGAGACGGAGATGAGGCTTCCTCTCTCCCTCAGAAACACAGGCGACAGGGTGGCCGGCATTGAGGGACTGAAGCTGTTGTCCCAGGGCGAGGGTCAGTCCATCACCTGGGAAGCGGTCTGGGTCGCACAGGATTTCGAGTGGGAACGCTGGGCCTCGATCGAACCCCAGATCCAGAAACAGCGGGATCGTCTGACTCCGATCATGCTCGAACCGGGCCAACCGTCACTGCTGGAAGATATCGACTTTGTGCCACTGGACTTTGCCGATGAACTAACCGCCGGTCGCTACACCGCCCAATTGCAGGCACGCGTGACCGGGACAGAAGGCTGGACCGAGCTGCTGCGTTTCTCCTTCACCATCCCGGAGGATTTTATCTTGGCTTCCGGCCGCGTCTCGCACTATCAGTACTGGCAACGTTTTACTGTAGAGGAGACAGCTGCATCGGCCCAATAGGGTGACCCCAGACAGTCAACCCACATTGAGATGCGAGTGGAGAATATACTCTCCTGTCTAATCAAATCTGAGTTTTATCCACAGCCCTTCATTCAAAGTCCAGCAAAGGAGAGATTACTTGAGGTTTCTCCTCACCCTTTGACTCATCCTTCTGCTTTTGTTCCAGGCCCAGAATCTTTTCCAATGGACTGAATACCTTTTTGATAGTCCGATCAAAACGATCCAGCTGATTAGTCAGGTCGGCCTCAACTTCTCCAGTCAAGCCACCCACTCCCTGCTTCGCTTTGGCCGCAACCTCCGTTTGACGGACAGCCGCCAGGCAGGGGTTCTCTTCACTCACACCGACATCACCGAAGGCAAGCAGTAGATAGGCAGGGTTGGCGACACCCGCAGCCACACCGGCAATAGTTTTCAATGTTCCCAGTTTTGTTGGTTTGATGGACGGGGCATGCAACCTGCCCTCCAGTTTCACCGGGTTGGTGAGTGAAACCAGAGTCAGTTCTTTTGGTCGGGGATTGAGGATCATATGGAGAGTCTCATCACGCAGATCAATCTCCCCAGCACCCGCAATAGTCAACTTCGCGGTATCGATCAACATGCTGCGGCTGTATCCAACCCCCTTGTTGAAATCGAGCCGGTCAACCAGACAGTTGAGATCAATCACCGGTTCATCTTTGAGTCCCATTTGAGGTAACAGGGTTCCCACAAAGTCTTTAAGTTTGAAGGGCAGATCCTGATTTTTTATACGCCCCTTACCACCAACCAGCACCAGGTGGCCATCCAACCCTGCCGCCACCTCACGCAGACTCCATCCCGACCCGGAAATATCCATCGCGAAATCGGCACTACCATCCACATCCTGTGTAACATCCAGCCTTTCCAACAGAACACCATAGTCAAACTCGCTGACTTTTAGTTGCAGAGCCAATTGCGGCGGTGTTGTAGCTGCATTGGCGCTTGCAGTGACATTTAAGCTACCTCCGCTATCCAGTTTTAAAACGACGGGGTTTAGGTGCAGTTCACCTGCACTGAGATCGACGGATGCATGCAGGCTACCCACTGGGGCGTTGCGATGTACCAGTTTTGGCAACTTCAGCTTCAGATTCATGTCGAAGTGAGTCAACAAAGAGAGCGGCAGCGAAAGCCCCGAAAACAGCCAATCGCTTTCCGACAAATCTTCCTGAGGTTGTGTCTCTCCCGCAAAAAATGGCTGTAGATCTGCAAGATCAATGACCTCGGCGCGTAACTCTCCCCGTATATCAGGCCTGTCGCCCTGCAATCCGATCTGCAGATCCCCGACTATCCTGCTCTTGCCGGCTTCTGCCCGGAGTTTGGAAAACACCACCCGCTCCTTCGAGGCCATCGCTTCACCTTCAAGCCGATAGGCCGGGGTTTCCGGCAGTGCCACTCCCATCAGCTTCGACAGTGTTTGCAACGAAGGGCAGTGGATCGAAAAAGACTGGGGCCCTTTGAGCTTGCCGGAGGCTCCGTCCAGATGCAGTGACAGCGCTCCTTCCGTTTTCCCCAAGGTGAGTTTTGTTGAAACCGGCAGAGAAGGTTTTCCCTGCACCAGCGTAGTCAATTCTGGGCCTGTCACCTGTAAATTGAAGGATTCACTCCGCAACCCGCCTTCGGCATTCAGCGTCACGTTTTTTCCATTCAGAGAAGCGAATTGCAAACGGCTGATTGCAAAATCCAAGGGAGTCGAACCGTCCGCCTTTCCAAAAACGATATGTCCCGCCGACGTTTCAACCCGAAGCTCCCCCTGCGCCAACAACTCTCCCAGGGTTCCACCGTTACCGGCAAAGCGCAGCTGGATCTGTTGCAGATCTCCGCCCAGGTTCTCATCCATCCCCAACCGGGAGGCGATTTTTTCAAGTGCAACGGGGCCACTGGTCAGATCAGCGGTCAGCCTCTCACCGTTTTTCATCTGCAGACCACCCCGGAGAGGCACACCGTCCAGGCGCAGCTGCAATCCCCCAATCCCGACTGTATTGCCATCAATCTTCAGATGCCCTTTGAGCTTTTGAAGTGGCAGATCCAGACCAGCGACCTGCTTGACCGAGAGCTTCAGATCCAGCGCCAACGACTCAGGCCAGGGCACCTCCAACGGCATGTCGAGCAGGCCTTTCTGAGGCGCCTTTTTCTCCCCGGCTTGCGCTTTTTGTGGTTTCGGCTTCGAGCTGATAAATGGCGCAAGATCGAGCCGTCTCGCCTGTAGACCGCCCTGAATGCGGGCGGCCACCTGATCCAGATGCAGGGTCAACGCCCCGGAGATATCACTGCCGCCAAACTTGGCGTTAATCCCTGTAAACGCCACTTGTGCCCCCTCCGCAAACACCTGGCCCTCAATTTGGAAGGCACCAGTCTTCGGCACTTTTCCCTTCAGCAACGGCAGATGCGACAACTCTTTGCCTTCAAGCCTGATAGTCAGGTTGGTGACCGTTTTGCCGCCCGGAATTATCGCCCCTGTCACCGTCAATCGATCACTGTCCGTCTGCGCCCCGGCCTCCAGTGGCCAGTTTGCCGCGTCAGCAAAAGTCTGTTGACTCTCTCCCAGAGAGAACTGCAGTCTGGTTTCACGCTGTTCGAGCAGACCGTCCAAGTCAACTTCGACCCGGCCACCTGCAACCTTCACACTGCCATCGGCAACAGTGAACTCATCGAAACCATAGAGGTTACGAAGCCAACCCTTCAAGTCGAGGAAGTGCAACCCCGACCCGGTCAAACGACTCGCACCCTGCAGGTCGGCAGAGGCGCCTTCCGGCAGGTAAGCGCCAATCAAGCGCGACAGTTCATCACTCGAGTTGGCAGTCACTTTCCATGTCACCTGCTCACCTTTCAGCTCGGCATGAAGCGCGTTCTGTTCAGTCTTCAAATCGAGACGGGTATTTGAGATACCTGCCGCAGTGATCAAACCGCTGAAACGCCCGAACAGATCTACCGAGTGATAATCAAACCCGGCGGTGGCCTGCAATTCCCCTGTTGCTGAGAGGCTGGCTTCGACGCGCTTCACCTGCACGATCTTGGGCATGGCTCCACCACTCTGGTATCCCAGCCGCAACTCCACCAGCTGCAGTTTCTCTATCACCGGCAGCTGCATTTCACTGGGAACATCGGAGGTTTCCGCCGCCTTTCCGGCGGCAAATACCCAGTTACCACCCTGTTTCTCAGCGGACTCCAGCATCAGGTCGCCACCCTGAAGCAGCAGTCGCTTGACCACCAGCTCACCATTCAACAATGGCAGCAGTGACAGTTGCAGCTCCAGCCTCTTCAGTTTCAGCAGATTAGCCCTGGATGCCCAGGCAGGATTGGCAATGAAGATATCTTCAGCCACCAGGGTGGGATGAAGGGATAGACCCAGTGCAAGTTCACCATTCAGGCTGACCTCACGCCCAAGGGTTTCACTGAGTCTGGCAGCAAGGAAGTCACGATTGGCATTCAGCCAGTAAGCGGCCGTCAGCATCAAACCCAAAACCAACAACAAAAGGATGGCCGCCACACCGACAGGCCAACGCCATACTCTTTTCATCTCAGTCATGTTTAAGACTGACACACTGCGCGGAAACATTTATATATTGTGTGATATATCTCATACGCCAATAATAGCCCTTAACCTTGCCGGATAAGGAATAGATGGCTCTCACGAGATTTTGCTTCATTTTGTTGCTCATGTTCTGCACTTCATCGCAGGCAGCAGTACAGACATTGCAACAGGAAGAGCTGCCAAACTACGCCTTCGCCCCCTTTATCGGCTCAGGAATCTATGCCACCCGGGACCGCACGGTCACGGTATTCAATATCCCCCTCTCCTGCGACCTGCGCACCATAGAGGAATATGGTTGGGGGCTGGAAGTCACCACACCAGTCACTATCGGTCTATTCAACTTTGATTTCAGAGACCTTGAGATCCCTAACCTGCAGGAGCAGCTTGGGACCCTGAGTTTCGTACCCGGCCTCCATTTCCATCTGCCGGTTTCAGAACAGTGGATTCTCACCCCGCTTGTCGACCTGGGCGTTGGCAAGGCCAGCAGTGGCAGCGACTTCGCCTGGATCTACTCCATCGGTCTGGAAAGCCGCTACAATTTTGACTGGCGCAGCTACGATCTTCTGTTTGGCAACCGCTTACGCTATGCGGGTTATCAGCTGCATGAAAGCGATATCCGGGATGACTACTACTCCTTTGAAACCGGCCTTGATGTTTTACTTCCGACCAATCTTAATCACTTTGGCTGGAAGGCCAGATTCAATGCCTATGCCATGAACCAGCTCTATTTCGGCGACCTGGATTTTGTCAATCCCCTTGGACAAACTCAAGAGGTGGATGTGTTATGGGAGGTCGGTTTCACGGTTGATCTGTCAACGAACACGGACACCGGTACATTCGAACTGCCCCGCATTGGGCTGGGTTATCGTTTTGGCGATGGCCTGGGTTTGATCCGACTGGTATTTGGCAGGATGTTCTGAATCCACACGAGGAAATATTCAATGGATGCACCACATAAAGTCTGCGACCTGGCGGAACTGGAGCCCGGACACGGTTTTCACGTCACGGTTCGCGGCAGACCCCTGGCCCTGTTCCTTGACCAGGGTCAGGTCTATGCGTTGGAGGATCGTTGCCCCCATCGGGAGGGGCAGATGTCCCGTGGGCATGTGGAAAACGGCGAGGCAATCTGCCCACTGCACCAGTGGAATTTTGATCTGAAGACCGGCGTCTCCCCCTACAATCCAAAGGACCGGATCGCCACCTATCCCGCAGAGATTCGTGACAATTCAGTCTACATTGATGCCGCTGCGGTCGATCCCCTGCCAGAGGCCAGTTTTGCGGGCTACCAGGGAGAGTGGCGACGCTGGCATCAGGACGCCCGTGGACACTACCTGATCAAGCGGCTGGCGAAAGGGCTAAAACCCGGTATTGAGGCGATGGGCGCCCCTACTCCGATGCTGCCTTCACTACCGGACTTCGACCATTTTCACCTGCGTGCAGGACAGCTCCAACGTCCCCCCAGACTCTCCGGGCAGACAGTAAACACCGCTGTTACCATCGGCCGGGGCGCCGGCAAACCACTGCACATCACACTACCGGCCTACGTCTCCCATATGTCCTTCGGCGCCCTCTCGAAGGAGGCCAAGGTCGCACTGGCTAGTGGTAGCCAACTCGCCGGCACCCTGACCTGCTCTGGTGAAGGAGGCATGCTGCCCGAAGAACGAGCGGCCGCCGCAATATATATCCTGGAAATGGCAAGCGGTTACTTCGGCTGGAATGAGCAGGCTATCGCCAAGGCAGATGCCATCGAGATCAAACTGGGACAATCCGCCAAACCCGGCCTGGGTGGTGAACTGCCTGGAGACAAAGTACAGGGGGATATCGCTGAAGTTCGGGGATTGGTGCCAGGTACCACTGCTCATTCACCAGCCCGTTTTCCCGACATCGAAAACTTGAAGCAGATGCAGCAGCGGATCAAACAGATCCGTGACCTGGATGGTGGCGACCGTCCCATCGGCATCAAATTCGCGGCTAACGAAGTGGCTGCCGACACCACATCCGCCCTCTCCCTGCTGCCGGACTTCATTACCATTGACGGTTTCGGCGGTGGCACCGGCGCTGCTCCCACCTATGTGCGCGACCAGTTCGGCATGCCACTGACAGAGGCGCTCCCTATCGCCCGTCACCTTATCGACAAGCATAACCTGGCCCATCCGCAACGGCCGGTCACCCTCATTGCCACTGGAGGCGTACGCACACCGGCTGACATCATGAAAGCCCTGGCCTTGGGTGCGGATGCCTGCGCCCTGGCCACCGCCGCCCTGTTTGCTCTCGGTTGCGAATACTATCGCGCCTGTGGCTCCTAATGAGTGTCCTGTGGGGATCACCACCCAGAAAGGGGAACTGCGTCAACGCATCGATATCGACAAGGGCGCACAGAGAATCGCCAACTTCTTTGGTGGGACTCGTGAGATGCTGCAGGACTACCTGCGCATCATGGGTTATGAGACGATCGACCAGGTCAATGCCGGGGACCTGATCCCTCTAAGCGATCAGGCCCGTAAGCAGCTGAAACCCCTTTGAGGGAAAAATGGATCCCTGTCATGTTCAAACTCAGGTTTCGGAATTCAAACCATCCTGAAAAGATGATGAGTGGCGTTTAATTCATCCGGTAGGGTGCGCCTCGCGCACCCTACGTTCACTCCAAAATCTGTGTTCAAACTATCCTCCGCCCTACTGAAACAGAGGCCAAAAGGATCAATCCGTCTCTTCGACAATATTCTCGTGACTGCCGTCACAATAGGGCGGATTGGCCGTCTGCTTACACATACAGAGCCAGGCTTCCCCTGATTTCTCCGCTCTGAACCCCAGTGGTGATATCTCCGTCCCCTGATGCGAGCCATCACAATACGGCTGATTTTTTGACCGCCCACAGGCACACCACCAGTACTCTTTACCCGCCTGCAACTCCACAGAAACCGGCTCTCTTGCTGCAACTTTTCCTTTTTCCATACACCTCACTCCCGAAAATTGATTCGTCACCTATGGCGTCATTGTAGCAACGCTCAATACAGAGAACGCGTGCCTCGTATAGGGATTAGGCACACCGTCAATATTTCCTTTGAAAAATACACGGTAATTTAGTAGGTTTGTTCACAGGGTGACATGCTTTTGATCTTAGTGATCAATTCAATAACAACATTAAAAATAATTCAAACAATCAATCAGTTACTAGCTATAACCATCGTAAATACCTTAACATCGCTTGTGGTAAAACATCATGGGAAGGCGTTCTGATCTCGAAAAGAGTGGTTTTGATGTAAAAAATGTGGCACGGTTCCAACACAGTATATTAGTTTATGATATATTACTGAATCATGAACATGCATAACCTAAAACTGAGGACACCGAACCAGATCCTGCAGCATAGAAAAGATCTGCAGCAGGTCTATTGCGGCCAGAAGCCTTTCCTCGCACCAGGTAAATCGCAACAGATCCTGGTGGACTATATGGACTATTTTGAGTCGGTACTCCTGCACCAGGCCCCCACGGCCAATATCAGCCAGATTCAGGAGATGCTGCTGGAACTCTCCTGCATTATCCGCAGCCGGAATACCCAACTGATTCCTGGAGAGTACAGTAATTTTCTGCAGCGACTGATTCGTATCTATGGAGAAGGTTTTTCTCAGAATTCCGGTGATGCATTTCTTGTTACCGCCGCTGACTACGCCGACGTCATTGAAGCAATGAGTAAAGCTTGCCCCAACTACGACTACAGTGAGGCCCTCGGCCAACTGTTGCGCTACATGAGCCAGCTGTACAAAGGACGGAAGAGTAGCTGGAAAACCGTTTACGAACATATTCTGTCAATGCCCGACTCCATTACAGCCGTGCAGATGGTGAAGACAGAGTATTTCACAGAGATCCAGCAGTGGGCCGAAGAGGGTGTCGGCAACCTGTTCCAGATCCGCAAGGATATCTATCAGCGCATCGAAGAACTGGAGCAGCAAGCCAATGCCATAGAGAAGCAGATAGACGCCGAAGGATCAATGCTGGCCACTGAAACCCCTGCCCCGAAGGTTTTCGGGCAGGCTCAGATAATCAATCTGGCAGAGAAAAGGGCGCAAAAGCGAATCGAGGCACTCAACGGGGACCTTGCTACAAATGCGCGGGATATCCTCAGCCAGGGAGAGCTGGTCGCACTGATCGAATCCAACATCCAGGAATTTGATGATAAGCTGCGGGAAGCCCGCCGCGCCTATTCCATCCGCCTGGTACATGCCGCCGAGTTAAACCTCTCTTAACCGAGACAGGCCCAAACCCAAAGGCTTGCTAATGCCCGCTTGTAGACGCAAAAGGGGAGAACCCTACAGCTCTCCAGTGGGCAGCTGTCCTGCACGTGCGACTATGGACGCCTCAATCTGATCAGCGATGGCCTGTTTTCGCTGCCGGTTTTCCTCCGACCGCGTCTCCACCCAAAGGCCGAAACGACCCTGTTTCAATCTGGAGACGTATACCTTCAGCGCACGCTGCCTGCGTTCACTCAGACTCGCCTCAGTCCTGCGGGCATCCGGCGTATTAACGACCAGATAAATACGCAGACGTTCGCTTGGGTAGTCCGGATGCTGGTACCAGTCGATATCATAACTCATGCGTCCGTATCCGGCATGGACCTGAGTCGTGGGCCATGAGGCGGTGAATTCCTCCACCGCAGCCAACAGCTGGGAGTCTATGTCTTGCCTGGAATGCTGCCTGCGCTCCGGCATTTGCGACTTCCTCGCCAAACGTTCTGCCGCCCGCGCCTGTTGCTTGCTATACGACTGCCAGGCTGCCTGCCCACCGATGGTTGCGGGCAGTAGCAATGCAGCTGCAACACAGCCCCACCCAAGGCGTCCAAGCCACCGGTTGAGTAGGTCGACAACCGTAATTTCCAACTGTTCCCCACCACCACCGCCTGCCGTTGGTACGCTTTCCCCTTTGTCTTGTGATCCGGTGAGGCGATCCCTCAGCTCCACCAGATCGCCCCAGAGATCGTCAGCGGCAGCCAGTGCGGCACGAACTGCAAAGATGACAACGCCCATACCAAGCAGGGCCAGACTGGCAAGCAGCATGCGGTTATCCAACTCCAGATCCACCTGCTGGCCCAGTGCCAGTAACCAAAACAGGTTCAGCTGGTCTCCCAAGACTTGCAAAGCCTCCCAAGCCGCCTGGTAGTTTGCCAGCACGGAATAGAGCAACAGACAAAGACTGATCAACGCCAGCCAGCCGGTATGCTTTTTACTTAGTGGTGCAAGCCACTGCCAAAGCCGGGGCACCAGCAGGCTAGCTCCCGTGATGACAACAAAAAGCGCGCACAGCCAATAGAGATCGAGTGGTGACTCAAGTGGCCACAACTGGAGCAGGACGACCAACACCAGTAACAGATAAAAAGCCCAGGCGTTCGACCACCAGGGGACGGTGCGATTTTCGAGTAGCGCTCGGATCTGTATCCCCAGGCTGCCAAAGCCGAACACATACAGAGGAGTGCTCAGCAAGATATAGGGTCTGAATTGTGACAGTTCGAAACCAGCCCGCATGCCACCTTCCAAACCCCACATAACCACAACGCCAGCCAGCAGTGCCACCAGTCCGGGGTAACCCAGATACCGACCGGCAATAAGCGCCGCCAGTGGTATGGCCTCTGCCACGCCAAACCAGCGCCAGTAGACAGGCAACTTCCAGAATCTGTGGTAATCGGGATCGACCAGGGCATTAACCAACCAGAGATTCAACTCGCGCCCAAGACCCAGAAGCAATAGCCCCAGCAGCACGGCGGCAAGGCCCGGGTTCAGAGTCTGCGGCATCGCCGCAGTCTGTGGCGGACGAAGCGTGCGTCCCAATAGCAGGTAGCCGGTGGCAGCCAGGAACTCTGCAGGCGTGTCCAGGATGAAGTCCAGCTTTAGATATTTCAGCTCAGTCAACCCCAACAAGGGCAGATCGGCCCGGATGGCACCCAGCCATACTGCGGCATCCCGCGGCAGCTGAAACCCATCCAGTAGTACGCCAAACAGGGTTACCCCGATCAGCGATCCCAGAGCCACACCCAGGGAGACGCGGGAGAGTCCCAGCGAGAATACAAACAGATAGAGTAATACCCGGAAGTGAAACACCGCCTGCAGCTTGATGTCGCCACTGTAGCGCTCTCCCCATAACCCCAGGCTCAGAGCCAGCAACCCCAGGATCAAGGGCAACACCCAAGCCGGGAGGGTACGGATTGCAAAGCGCTGCAGCGGTTCTGGTCTGCTCGGTAACCAAGCGAGAAACAGGGCAGCAAGATAGAGGTCCGGGTATGCCGGCAGACTGATAGCATCGTAGGAGATGGATAACGGCAACCCAAGACCGCCGAGCGCCACCACCGCCAACCCCATCTTGCCATACCTTTGGCCCAGCCACAGCGCCAAAGGCAGGATCAACCAGGGTGCCGACAATTTCACCATGTCCGCCAGCTGAACATGTAAGGATAGCAGCAGGATTAATGGCAACCAGGCCCAAGCCTGCAACCCGTCTCTCGCCCCGTCAGTTCCATGTTCGCTTGGCATGCTGCATCCCTCCCCCGATTGCCAGTGAAAAACCGCACCTGCCTCCCTAAGGTTAGCGCTTAAATAAACTTAGGGAACGGCCCTTGAGCGAAACGGGACCAAATTTCTAGAGCCTGCTAAAATACCCTCTGTGAGACGAAAAAGAGAAGTCGTAATGAAAAAGTTGGTTCTTACCCTAGTGATACTATTTTTCTCGGCGCCCTTGTTTGCCGATGAAGTCCAGTCAACGATAGGGAAGTTCAAAAAAGCCCCGGATACCCACACTTTCTTCAAGAACGCTTATGGTTATGCCGTTTTTCCCACCATCGGTAAAGGGGGAATCGGTATTGGTGCCGCCCATGGAAAGGGAAAGGTATTTCGTAAAGGAACCCATACCGGCAATTCCAGTATGACTCAGCTCAGTATCGGTTTTCAGCTGGGTGGGCAAGCATTCAGCCAGATAATTTTTCTACAGGACAAACGGGCCTACGATGAATTTACGGGCGGTAGTTTTGAGTTCAGCGCCCAGGCCTCCGCAGTCGCGCTTACTGCAGGAACCAATGCACAAACCAGTACTGCGGGTAATGCTGCAGGGGCAGGCGAGACCAAACAGAAAGCCAGCTATGTGGGTGGCATGGCCACGTTTACCATGGCTAAAGGCGGTCTCATGTATGAAGCTGCTATTGGCGGGCAGAAATTTAATTTCAAACCCAAATAATCATCACGGCGGCCACTGAAAGCCTCAACCAAGCACAGCAATGGATTCGCAGGAAAAGAGATTGCAGGCAGATCAAGATCTGTCTGCAAAAACACCTGCCAACGCCACTGCCGTCATCGGCTTGTGAAGGAAGAAACCCTGGGCCAGACATCCCATCTCCCGGGGCAGCAACTCCGTACAAAAGTGATTCAGCAAGCAGCGAGAAATACAAACACCATTGCCAGCAACAAAAGCAGGGTGCTTGCAAAGGTCCAGCGTTGCAAAGAATGTTCGACATTATCCAAGATTCCTTGCCAGGCACAGATCTGCCGGAGACAGCCCATTTTAGCCAGCCATGAAGAACGCAACCCGGGCAAGGTATAGAACCCTATTTTCGCTCCCCACCGCACGACAGCTCCAGGCCAACGTTCAAACCACGGGTTTGAGTCGGCTGTCTGCATCGCAGGCGTGGCAGGATATTCGCGCCTCGCCTGCAGCCACCCGATTGTGACGGCCAGAACCGCTAGCCCAAGTCCCAGAGAGACAATGTAATAAAGTGCCAAATTCCCGTACCCTTCCCATGCAGCAGGATCGGCCAGCCCAGTTCCCAGGGCGGTGACAAACAATCCTGTGGTTATGATGACAGCATAGGCGGGTAACAGCTTCAACTGCGCCCGTATCAGCCCGGCTAGAATGGCATAGAGCATGGCGGCCACGCCTATACCCTGGATGATTAATCCCAGTTTAGTCGAGGTAATTTCACCAAGGGGCAACCACCGCACCATTCCGAGCAGAGCAATGGCAACCGGAACACCGCCCAGCAGCAGGGCCACCACCGGCCGGGCAGAACGAAACGCCAGCGGTAACCAAAAGTGTAACGGCCAGATGCCTGCCTTCGCCGCAAAGCCGAAGACAACCATCGACAGATACAGACCCAGGGAAGGTGACTGTGCCATTGCGTGGTGCACTGCTTCAAAACCTAAATCCCCTGTCGTTGCAGCCGTGATCAACAGAACCTCAAATAACGCCAGATCAGCCAGGATCAGGAGACCAAGATAGGCGCGCCCAGCCCGCCGCGCCCCTGCGTTTCCTGTCGTCACCAACAGACCATAAAATCCGTAACCCATCAGCGTCGAAAAGGCAAAAAAACCGACCAACCCGGTCGCGAGAATCGTCCCCAGATTTCCCGCCATGGTCAGCAGAAAAAATGTAGCGGGGTGATTGTCCGTTGATCGACTGGTGGCTGTCCGCAGCAGGGTCGCAGCGGCCGCCCAAAGTACCACTGACATCGCTAACAATAATCGGGATGCCCCACCAACACCCAGCCCGGTGCCAAACAGCAGCCACGGCACATCAATAGAAACGACCGCCGGGAAGATCAACAGAATGGCGGCAGGCAAGATGGCCAGATGACAAGGCCAGGACAGGCGTGAGCGCAGCACTGGAAGCGCCAGCAACAGTGGTACCCCCGGTACCGACAGCAGCAGAATAACACTCAGGGTGGTATTCACGGCAAGTATTCCTGTGCCGTGATAAAACGCGCCCATTGCAGCGGGCTGAATGGTGCCGATGCCAGCAATCCCGCGGCCAGGGTCAGCAGGGCTGTCACTACCGGGGGAGCCAGTAGCAACCAGAACGTTTCACGCCGACCCCAGGTGCGCTCGGTGGGCCAGGCATCGGGAGGCGCCTTGAACCAGGCAGCGTACAGAATAGGCAGGAAATATCCCGCGTTGAGCAGGCTGCTGCCAGCCAGGACAAAAACCACCCAGCCCTGTCCGGCGTCCAGCGCCCCCAGCCCCAGGTACCACTTGCTGATAAAACCAGCCAGTGGCGGAACACCGATCATACCGAGGGCGCCGATAGTAAACGCCGCCATAGTCCAGGGCATGCGCCTCCCAACGCCGTTCATTTCGCTGATTTTGTGAATCCCTAAAGTCTCTGCGAGGTTGCCGGCGCAGAAAAACAGGGTGATTTTCATCACACCCTGGTGCACCAGATGGACCAGGGCGCCGATGGTCGCGGCCGGGCCGACGATCGCAATACCAAGGACGATATAGGAGACCTGGCTGACCGTAGAGAATGCCAGCCGGCGCTTCAGATCATCCTGGAATAGCGCCCGTAGCGAGCCGTAGATGATGGTCACTGCTGCCACTGCGGCAAGCGGCCCCGTAACGCCGAGATCTGCCGCCACCTCGACGCCGAAAACATCGTCGACCACCCGCACGATGCCAAAGGCGCCTGCTTTCACCACCGCCACTGCATGCAACAATGCGCTCACCGGGGCCGGCGCCACCATCGCTTGCGGGAGCCAACCGTGCAAGGGTACCAGTGCTGCCTTGACACCCAGTCCTGCAATCAACAATACAAAGATAACAATGAGTGCCGCCCGGTGCGTGTCGACCAACTCCGCCACAAATCCACGGTGGGTAAATTCCAGCGAACCAACCAAGCTATAGATCCACACCGTGCCTACCAGCAACAAGGCACCACCTGCGATGGTATAGGTGAGATAGGTGCGCCCGGCCTGGCGCGCCACCTCGGTTCCCCGGTGCACGATCAGCGGGTAAGTGGCCAGGGTCAGCAGTTCATAAAACAGCAGAAATGTTATCAAGTTTCCAGCCAATGCCACACCGATCGTTGCGGTCACACACAGGCTGAAGAAACCGAAAAAGCGGCTGCGATGGGGTGAGCCCTCCAGATAACCAATGGCGTAGATGGTAGTCACCAGCCAGAGCACAGTGGAAAGTGTGACGAACAGGACCGCCTCTGCATCGGCACGCAGCACCAGGTCCAGCCCAGGCAATAGGGGCAGGCGGATCTCGTAATGGTGCCCATGAGAAACACCCCAGATCATCACCCCAACCAGCACCAGCTTGAGCAACGCTCCACCCAGGTTCAAGGTGGTACGGGTTGCTACGCGCTCCTCGGGCAGAAAAAAAATCACCAGCCCGGGTAACAGGGAACTGAAGAGAATGAGCAGCGGCAACCCGGCGTCCCAGTTCATCCGGCGCTCTCCCTACCAAACGGCAAACCGATCTCCATCAGCGCCAGCGGCCAAGGCGCGCACAGACCCAACAGGATTGCCCCCAGCGCCAGCGCCAGCGCGACCAACTCCATGATAGTGGACACCGCCCTCGTTTCGTGGAGCACCCCGGCCTGGGTAAACGCATAGCCGATCACTTTAAAGATATAGGCGGCAGCCAGCAGCCCGCCAAGGATCAGGATGACCACCCACCACCATTGACCGGCGCGCAGCGCGGCATCAAGCAACAACCACTTGCCGATAAATCCGCCACTGGGCGGCAGACCTATGATGCTGATGCCTGCTAACGCAAACGCAGTCACAGTCAGGGGCAGGCGATGCGCCACTCGATCGAGATCTGCGATACGGTCATGCTCACCGAAACGCATGATGTTACCGGCCGCCATGAACATGGCCGCCTTGGCCAGAGCGTGGGATAGCAACAGATAAAGACTCCCCTTCCAGGCGGTACCGGTTTCCAGCGGAAAAGCCAGAAAAAAATAGCCCAGTTGCGCAACGGTGGAATAGGCGATCAGTAGTTTAAGCCGGGTCTGGCGCAGCGCCTGAATCCCACCCCAGAGGACAGCGGCCGCGCCGAGCAGACCCAACAGTTGTCCGAATGCCACATTGCCCAGCGGAAAGACCTCCAGCCACAGCCGCAGCAGAATATAAAATGATGCCTTCACAACCAGTGCCGACAAAAGCGCGCTCACCGGCGCCGGCGCACTGGCGTGGGCTGGCGGCAACCAGAAGTGCAGCGGAAATAGCGCAGTCTTCAGCAACAGGCCTGCACTCATCAGTCCCACGGCTGCCCACACTGTGGGCGACGGTTCCATCCGTTGCGCCAGTATCGCGATGTCGACGCTGCCAAAACTGTGATAGAGCAACGCAACGCCCAACAGGTAGAACAACGATCCCAGCAGACTGACCAGCAGGTACCGCATGGCCGAGGTTAAGGCATCCGCACCACCGGCCAATGCCACCAGCGCCACCGCCGCCAATCCCAGCAATTCCAGTGTGACGTATAGATTGAAGATGTCTGCGGACAGAAACAGGGCATTCAGCGCGGCCCACAGGAACAACCAAAGCGGCCAAAAGAGAGCGGATGATTTGCGTTCGAAATAGCCGGTGGAATAGGCGCTGATGCCCAGCCCTACCCCCGCTGTTACCATCAACATCAGCAGACTCAGACCATCAGCGTACAGATCAATACCTAATGGCGCGCCCCAGCCACCGACCGCGTAGCGTTGCGTCCCCAGCACCACCACTTGCCAGCCCAGTCCAGCCACGCAGGTGGCCACACCGATCGCGGTAACCAGGCCCAGCGGGACGCTGCGCCGCGGCCATAAAAAACAGACCAAAGCTCCGACCAGCGGCAGTAAAATGGCCATCACGCCCCAAGGCGTATTTACGACCGATGTTCCCAACAACACTATTCCAACCGCTCTTCAGGGATCCGGGCCCGACCGGTCACCGCTCGCACCCGCAGCATCAATGCAAGCGCCAGGGCTGTGGCGGAGACAGCAACCACGATGCCGGTAATCACCATGGCGTGAGGCACCGGGTCCGGTATCGCCCCCGGTGTACGCCCGCCTAAAGCCACCAGTACCAGGAACACCCCACTGCCCATCACATTGATGGCCAGGATCTTGCGCAGCAAATGCGCGCACACGATCAAGGTATACAGACCCAGGGTAAACAGCCCCACCCCGACCAGCGCATAGGGGAAAACATGATTCACCGCTGCGACCTCTCCGCTGGCCGACCACCCATGAACAGGGCAGCCAACGTAATGCCGATAGATAAGGTCGCCGCCGCTTCGATCAGCAGCATCAACGCTGCGGCAAATGGCGGAGGATATTCCAGCAGTCTCCTTCCCACCAGTATTAACACCATGCCTACCGTAACGAATGTCCCAAGGCCCGTCACCAGGGTAATGCGCAATGGCAGCCCGGATAATCTTGCGTCTGGACGCCAACCGACCAACAATAACAACACCCCCGCCGCCCCCAGCACCGCACCGGCCTGAAAGGCGCCGCCTGGCGTGCGGGCGCCCACCCACAGCAGATAGCCAGCGACCAGGATAAGTAATGGAACCAGCAGGCGTGACAACATATCCAGCACCGGCCCAGTGGATGCCTCACTCTGTTCCGGCACACGACTGAGTGACCAGACTCCAAGCAGGGCCAGCAGCAGCACACCCATTTCCAGCAAGGTGTCGTAACCACGGAAGTTAAGCAGCACGGCAGTCACCGGATTGCTCACACCGCTGGTTTCGATATTTTCCGTCACAAAGTCGCTCAAACCAGGAGTCTGCGCTGGAAGGGACAACACCGCATAGCCCAATCCCACTGCCAGAAGTGACAGGAGCGCCACAAGCAGCCAACGAAACAACGTCTGTTTTTCAACAAACCTGGTCATGAACTTCAGATTCGTCGTCTTTCTTATGGAGTTTCTTTATTTCATTCTTTGATTCGAGCCTTGCCAGTGCAGCCAGCAATAAGGCGCCGGTCAGACCCGCACCGATGGCCGCCTCGGCCAGTGCGATATCCGGCGCATCGAGCCGTACCCAAGCCAGTGCCATCAGCAGCCCAAAGGCGATGAACAGCACAATAGATCGGAACAGATCCGGACTCGCCAGTGTCCGCCAGGCCAGCCATAACAGGGCAAATCCCAGCATGGTATCGAACGCCGATTGCAACAGTGTCACTGCTTCCACAGCTTGATGCCTCTTAGACGCGCCGCTGCAGCCACCAGATGGGCAACACTGGCGCTGGCAAGCAACACCAATAACCAGATCAGCAGCAACTTGCCCACCACAGCCCAGGACTCAGCCTGCAAGGCGAGCCCGGCCACCACCAATCCCAGACCAACGTTGTCGGCCTTGGTCAATGCATGCAGGCGGGTATAGACATCAGGAAAGCGCAATAGACCGACGGTACCCGCCAAAAAGAACACCGCCCCGGAAAGCAACAGAAACATAGTGAGGTACTCAGTCACCCGCATCGCCATCTTCACGGACCGCCCAGGCGCGCCGCACGAAAGCAACGGCGGTTACCGCCGCCAGCAGTGCAAACACCAGTGCCACATCACGCAGCGGCGGGTGATCAAACGCCTGCGCCAACAGCAGCACACAGGCTACTGCAGTAGTGCCGAACAACTGCGCCGCAAGCATGCGGTCTGCCGCTGTCGGACCGCGCAGAACACGCCACAGCCCCGCCACCAGCGTCAACAGGAGGAACAGTGCCATACCCATGTATAGTGTATCCATTCGCGATCAATGCTCTAACATGACGGGCGTAATTGCAGCTGTTTGCGGTTTTGTTGCCAGACTTCTTCCACATAGGCATCAGCATCGGCCCCTTCTAACACAGCCTTCAGCTCTGGATCGACAACAGGAAGTAAGCTCTTGAATCGTTTCATATCACACCAACGCAAGTCCAAACACGCCGGCCACCTGCTTTTCCAACATGCTCAAATCCTGGGCAAAGGTACTGGTCTCGTAGAGCACATGGATACGCAGGTATTCTTCATCCAGCCCGGCACTCAAGGTGCCCGGCAACAAACTCACGGCATTCGCCATAAACACCCGCGGCAGGCCCGGCGGCAACCGCCATCGATGCTCATACATATCCGGCGAGATCGGTAGTCGGGGATGCAATGCTCGCCTGGCTACATCCGCGCCTCCGTATAGGGAGCGCCAGAAAAAGAATGGGACAAAACGAGCGATCCCGACCAAGGACCAGGAAAAAGGAGGCAGTAGCGCCACGCTGGCCAAGGTCGCAAACAGTACCACCGGCACGCCAACCAACCATGAATCCGTTGCACCATCAGTGAGTATCCACCACAGCAGGGCAAACAAAACGGCTCGAAAACACCCGGTCCGCAAATGAATCATCACCGGGTCGCGAGGCAAAAACTCTAAACGCCGTCTTTGATCATCTGTGTGCATAATCATTCCAACATGATCAATAAAGGGCTTTCATTCATTGTCCAGAAAACGACTTGCAGGATACTGACAGTATTCAGAGAAATGAATTTTTCGAAAGTACAGATGAGAGTGAAGAACCAACTTGCGGCACAGTCTATCCACGTCGAAACCCGATTTACTCCCGTTTGAGAAAATACTCAACAATCAAACCAACAGGCAATTCAGCCTCGGTGATATGAACTTCGCAGTGTCCTGTACGCTCCATTAGATAATCAAGAAAAACTAATCCGGGCAATATTTTTTCTGCTTTTGGCAGGGACGATTTCAAATTATCGTACTGAGTCGGCGAAAAGCCCTGGAGTTCTAACATTCTATCATTCAGGGCGTTTCTGGTAAGCGTTCTATTATTTCCGCCAGGCCTTTTCTCTCCGATAACAAAAGAGGTAATGGTATTCGCTGCCAGTGCGATAATTCGATCCGTATTTTCCGGTAATTCTTTGAAGTTACCGTCGAGAAACCTACTGAAATTTTCTTGTGTTTCGTCCAGCGTGGAAGCATGTTCCACAAAACTCTCATATGCGAGTTCGTAACCAACAGGAATTGAGCGTGATTGGACTTTATCGTTGTTCCACCAGGCGATCTGAATGCTCTTACTCCCGGAATCACTTACGAGCTTATTGGGCGCACCGCCAGTGGCGGCAAGATAACCCACCTCACCTTCTCTTTCACCTTCAGCGACTTCAATGGCTATGCCGATTTTACCAGCCAGATCGATAACCTGCTGGTGGTTTCTGGCGTTCCTTATGGCGCTGGTGGCAATAGCAAGAACTGTCGTCGCGCCTCTGTCCCTGCAATAGCTCACAAATTGAGAGAGTGTATCCTCTATCTGCCTGAATTTGCTCCGGCCGATAATCCCGTGATTTTCCGTAACCTCTTTTCCAATCTCCAGCTGTTCTTTCCTGATCAGTTCTGTAGTGACTCTACCATTAACTTTCTGCCCAAAGACAAATTTGAAGTTCTTGCTTCCCATGTCAATTGCACCAACCAGGATTGCTCCTTCTTTGGTTCCGGATAGTTGAGCAATGGTGCTTTCACTGGTCATGGGTGATTGGAGCAGAGTAAAAGCCAATGCAATCTAACCAGTATCTGGCTTGGCCGTTCTCTCCAGCTTAGACCAAATCTGAGGACCTGGTTTAGGTCTGGGCCTGTCCACAGCTCGCCCTTGACCGCTGAACAGGGAAGTCGAACCTCCAATGCTGGCGGCTTGATTGAGTTCATGGACATGCCCTGTCTTCTGGAGGACTCAATGATCTCTTTCTGACGTTCACTAACGTGTAGACCGCTGTAAAGCTTGGTTCTTTTATTTTCTCAGTAGTGCAGTAAAATGAAAAGTGCTGCCGACGCCTAATTCGCTCTCCACCCAAATCATGCCACCCATTATCTCGGTGAGTTTCTTGGCGAGCGACAACCCCAGACCTATACCGCCGTACTCACGAGTGCTGGTGCCGTCAATTTGGGTGAATGTCTGAAACAGGTTAGCCCTTAGCTCTGGCTTGATGCCGATGCCAGTATCATGCACTGAAAAATGCAGTAAAGCAGTAGTCACGCTCTCTTCCTCGATCTCAACGCTGATCTCAATCCTTCCACCCATCTTGGAAAATTTCGCTGCGTTATCTCCCAGGTTGAGAAGAACTTTGCCTAGACGCATTGGATCACCAACCAAGATTTCGGGAACACCAGGGGCAACGTCGATCAGCAACTCCAATCCCTTCTCCTCGGCTTTGAGAGCAATCAACTGGGATAAGTTATCCATGACATCACTGATGCGAAAACTTGTTGCCTCCACCACCAGCATACCCGACTCGATATCAGAAAAATCCAAGATGTCATTGACGATGTCAAGCAGATTATTAGTGGCACCGAGCGACTGTTCGATGTAGTTGCGCTGTTTAGGATTAAGCTCTGTTTTCAATGCCAATTGCGACATGCCCATGATGGCGTTCATCGGCGTGCGAATTTCGTGGGACATATTGACTAAAAACTGGGACTTGATTTGACTGGCAATTTCGGCTTGTTCTTTGGCTTTTCGTAGATCATAGGTACGCTCAATGATAGTCTTCTCAAGCATCTGCTGGTGCGTCTCCAGGGCCTCTTCTGCCTCAATATGCCCAATGGCTTCACCTAAGGTCTTTGCGATACCTTCGATAAGATTGCGTTCCTGTTTAAGAAAAGGGCCTTCATCAAATGCTGGAAATTTTTTGGTGTAATAAACTTCAACAGATCCTCTGCACTTGTTACCGATAACAAGGTTGCTGGACTGTTTCCAGTCAGTCAGTTCAAACGGCCTTTCAACAAACTCTCTTTCATCAAGAACAATTCTACCCTTTGTGTATTCAGGATAATGCCAGCCCGGCGGGATGACTTTGACAGCATGACAAAGAACCGCATCTAATTTATTGTATTTGCGAACAATTTCAGCAATTCCAAACATACACTTAAGCTCTTTCATTCTTTCACCCATATCATGAATGAGCTGAGCTTTTTCAACCTCCGCCTGCTTGCGTTTGGTGATGTTGTGAGACAGAGCAATAAACCTTTGAGGCGAAGAACCCTTGTCCTTCAGGCTGACTGACAGTTCGAAGCATTGCTCTCCCTCCGGGGTGACAAGTTGAATCTGTCGACCGTAAGAGTGCCCTTTTTCTTTGGCCTCCATCAGTGCCGCCATCCCTTGGGCTGCAGCATCGGCAGGCAGCATTTCAGACACCGTGCGGCCTAGAAGCAGCTCTTTGCTGGCCACCAATTCATTTGGGTTCTGTACCCATATATTGAGATACCGCCCCTCCTCATCCAACTCAAATAACAGATCAGGAATGGCAGAAAGAATAGCGTTTTGCGAAGCCAACGCCTCCTTGAGTGCCTCTGCCATACGCATGCGCTCTTCGACCTCTCTATGCAGATTCTGGCTCAACACCCGAATAGGTTCTTTGAGTGTGGAGCGAACAACAGCCTCGAAGAAGAGCCAAAAGGAGAAGAACTGAAAAATATGCCCCACCAGATTTGAGAGGCCATACACGCTCACGTAGAAGGTATAGGAGAAGCCTGAACAGATGGCCATGATGATGGAGGCCGTCATAAGGACGAGAACATGCTGGTCCAGCAACGCCCGACGCTTCCATAGATAGGCAATCGCAATGAGCAACATGGTGATGGTCAAGTATTCGCTGACGACCTTGAATAAAGTAAGACCCTGCCCATCGATAAAGGCGTCAGGGAAGTGTCCCGATGCGACCAGGGCGATGAAAACGGCCGCTGTGAAGCCATACAGGGAGATTGCCAGGTTTCGGCTGAAGGGCCTATCCAGAAAAAACGGCGCAGTGACCAATATCAGCGTCTGAAGATATCGACTCGCAATCCAGAATTGTGCGGGCGGGTTGGCTCCCAAATCGGGATAGATGGACATTCCCTTGTAGACTAAGGTGTGTGCAACGAACAGTGCAGCAACCCACAGATACCCACACCCCAGATACATCAGGTAGTAATTACGTGAATAGGAGAAGGTCTGCCATATCACCACAGAGGCAATGACGGCAACCAGGATACCTACCAATTCCACCAGGGTATGAAACAATAGATAGTTGTGGAAGCTGACAATGATCAGCAAGATGGCCAGAACAACGGGCAACATCCAACGGAGTCCCAATAGTGAACTCCAGTTCAAAGGGATTTCAGTTTCATGGGTAACTTGCATCAAATTCTCAAGGCTAGATTTTTCTGCTATCAAGGTTAGAGGTCCGTCCTGAATTGATCAATGAAGCCAGCCGTCAACCACCCTTGCACAACTCTAATAAAGCAGATTCATGTAGAGATCCCGCACGCCAGCCGAGTCGGCCTTCCTAAGATACTGGCATACGATAGAATATCGTGGCCGCACCACAAAGGAGATATACCGTTCAAGGTCGGATTTTAGTTCTCAAAAGTACGCCAAAACCCGCAAAGATCCGTTAGTGTCTACTGACTGGCCTCCAGGACGCTACTAGCCGCAAGATCTTGTGTAACCTTGACAAGGAGAGTCGCTTGCCGACACTTTGCTGACGCTCATGCAATCAGTAGTACATGGCAGGTCACATGTACAGCCAGTGGTAACAAAATATTTCATACAGGCTGTTTTCTGGCGTTTATCCATTTTGCCATCGTAATAAACATCAAATCAGGGCTGACCGGCTTGGCAATATGGTCATTCATGCCAACCGCCAAGACCTTCTCCCTGTCCCCTTTCATCGCATTGGCCGTCAACGCAATAATAGGCAAATCCTTGAATTTCTTCTGCTCTCGTATTTGGCGGGTCGCTTCATAGCCATCCATGACCGGCATCTGGCAATCCATTAGAACACCATCGAAGTCCTTCTTGGCCAGGAACTCCAGCGCTTCCTGTCCATCGAACGCCATTTCAACTGTCATCCCACTCATGGCGAGGATATCCAGCACGATTTCCCGGTTTATTTCATTGTCCTCAACCAACAGAATCCTGGCACCACGCATACGTACAATAGCCTGATCGACATCCATCTCAGTTTGATTCCCCAATGCCCTGTTTTGCGAAGACTCACTCTGTTGAGTCTTCAGGCTAACTGTGAATCTGAAGGTGCTGCCGGCGTCTTGTTCACTTTCCACCGCTATTTCACCATTCATCAACTGGACGATCTTCTTGGAAATGATTAAACCGAGGCCAGTCCCCCCATACTTACGGGTTGTCGAGCTGTCAGCCTGGCCAAAGGGTTGAAACAGTCCTTCCATCTGATCCTGGGACATGCCGATGCCAGTGTCCTCTATAGCAAACTGTAATACGACTTCATGATCACTCTCTTCTTTCAAGGCAACAATCAACGAAACACTATCGCCAGCATCGCCGAACTTCACTGCATTACTCCCCAAATTGATAAGAACCTGGCTTAGACGTAAGGGGTCACCATTCAGTGCCATAGGAACATCCCGTCCAATTCTGACCGAAAGCCGAATACTCTTTTCCTCGGCCTTGAACCGTAGCAGGCTAACAAAATTGTCGATGATATCCTTGAGATTAAAATCGACTTCTTCAAAATTTAGTTTACCTGCCTCGATCTTGGAAAAATCAAGGATGTCGTTTAGGATCCCAAGCAGGTTTTCAGCTGAGCGATGAGCCTTGCCTATATAATTTTTTTGCTTGTCGTCCAGCTCAGTTTGCAATGCGAGATGTGTCATGCCGATGATGCCATTCATCGGTGTGCGGATTTCGTGGCTCATGTTGGCCAAGAAGTCACTTTTCGAGCGATTAGCTGATTCAGCGGCCTCTTTTGCTTCAGCCAGCGTCTGCTCAGCCACCTTGCGTTCAGTGATGTCCTGAACAGTGCCTTCAGACCGAATGATCTCGCCTGAGTTGCTACGGTGATATTCGCACCTTTCCTGGACCCACCGAACATCATCATCTCCAAACCTCCGGACAATCCTGTATTCAAAGATATGAAGGACACCTTTTTTCTTAGAGTTCTCGTGCTGTTCCACTACATAATCGCGATCATCAGGATGAACAAGCCCCAGATACAGCTCATACTCCAAATCGAACGCCTCAGGATCAACACCAAAAATACGGAAAACCTCTTCCGACCAATACAGTTTGCCGGTAATTAAATCATGACTCCAGTTTCCAGTATGGGATATGCGCTGTGCCTCAGCCAATTTCTGCGCATATATGTCGGCATCCCTCTCTGCGAATTCAGCTGCCACAACGCGATCTTGCAGTTCCTGACTTAGCCGCCTGTAATTGGTAACGTCCTGACTTGTTCCGCGATAGCCTGAAAAAACACCATCCGTGAAATATGGCTTTGCCGTCACATTGAATTGAAGGGCCTGACCGAGGAAATTCTCTATCTTGCACAGAACCTTTTTGATGGGTTGTCGGGTTTCAATATTTTCAAGGAGGGCATCGATGCCAGGTTGATCGGAGTCAGGTGAAATCAACTCATAAATCTCTTTGCCGATATAGTCATTTGGATTAATACCGGTTATATCTTTCATCCGCAAAGAGATGTCAGTGAAACGCAATTGTGAATCCGTTTCCCACAACCAATCGGATGCAGTTTCCTTGAAATCGGCAAGTTTGTTTTTTGTTATATTCCAACCTTTCCGGGCAAGCCTGCTACCGGCAACTCCCCATGAGGCAAACGCCGATACAAGAATCAACAAAACGATAATGACAATGCTTTCGATATGACTCTTGAAAATTGCACTGTAGACTGATGCCAGGTTTATTTGAGAAGCGATTGTTAAATGATTATCACCGACAGTCACATTACTGAAGGTAAACAGATACTGATCACTCTCTATTTGACCATTTGAAGTCGAGACAATGTACTTAAACACCTTGAAAAATCCTGCAGGGAACGCAGCTTCTTTACCGAACATAAAACCCCATTCCGCCTCTTCTGTGGGGCCGATTAAATAGTGGCCGTTGTGGTCAAGAAGTAGTGGAAATCCAGATGATGTGGCAGGTATCATTTCGCGGATTGTCTTCAGCAGATAGTGACCGCGATAATTCATCACCAATACGCCAATCTTGCTGCCGGAAGGGGAAAACACAGGAGCAGACACTCGCAAAGTCGGTTTATAAGGTCGCTCTATTGCGCCTTTTTCCATATTTAGGTCAAATTGTGAAATGAAGTGCTGACCCTGTCCCTTGGCCACTGCCTTCTTGAAGTAGTAACGGCCAGATTTATCCTGGAGTTGCGCTTTGGAAACACTGATGGGTGCGCCGTCATTGTAATTGACGCGAACAACCTCCCTGCCATCTATATCCAGTATACGGATCTGATCGAAAACCTTTTTTTCCAGTGCGAAAACCAGGAGTTTATTTGACAGACTTATCCTGGCTTCAGGCATCTTCATTTCCAAGGCGTCGTCTAGATCCTGATCCTTGGATAGAATGCGAAGATCGCTGATCACATCCCCAAGTTCTTCTCTGAAAAACTCCGCCGCCAGTCTGACATTGCTTTTTGCGGAAGTATTCAATTCAACAATAGATACTTGTGCCTGGCTAAAGAAAACACCAAGTGCCAGCAACAAAATCACAACCACAGCAGGGAAAAATAGCTTCAGGGCTATATTTAGCTGTTCTTTTGTTGAGTCCTTCGGCATTTTTCTCACCCCCACTACTTAAACTTTCTACTATTGATTGATGGCTTTAACAGCTGCTTCGAAAAAGGTTTGAATGCCAATCGGTTCCTCTATGCAATGAGTCGCTCCAGCGACCAGTCCCGACTCCATTGCTACACGCTCCTCCCGCGCTGAAATCAGCAACACAGGGATACCTGCAAATGAACTACCCTTGATTTCACGTAATTTTTCTATAAATGGTATTGCTTCCTGGTCATCTTGTTTCCAACCATAAACAATGAGGTTAGGCTGGCGGCTTTCGAGTGACTGCATTGCATCATCTGCATGAGAATATTGCTGAATTCCCCTAACATCTGCAATTTCAAGGATGCAGGCGATGATGTTTCTAAAATTTCGGCTCTTACTGACAATCAGAATTGCGGTCTCATTCCAGTTGACGGACTTCGGAATCAAATCATCGGCGCCCAGCATTTCTAGCTGTTTTGAATCTGTTCGTAGGGTTTCAGTTATACCAAGAACCTCGGGGTTATTTTCCGCATACGGACTAAATCCCATGTCTTGTTTCAGGATGTGATTAATGAGCCAGTTTTTCAGGAAGTCCAGGAATTCGTCTTTAACGATATCTTCTTTTTTCTCGGAAAAACGGCGCGCGATATCAACAACCTGCTCGATGAGTTTTTCATGTCGCCGTTTGTGATCCTCGAATAAAGGGTATCTGCATGCCTTCATTACCCGTTCTTCGCGGGAAAAATGATAAAGGGTGTAATCAATCAACGTGTTAAGGGCACTACCAAGGGCCTTCCTATCCTCCACTACGCCGGCATGCTGATGAAGTTGATTGATCAGTTTGACAATGATTTTATGATCCTGATCGATCGAAGGATTGCCGACGCTCATAGACTCCGACCATTCGATAAAATCCACAGCCTTACCTCCATATTATTCATGGCTTATATAGCATTCTGCTCTTCCAATAAGGTGCAGGCAAGAACAAATAAGTGCCTGCTGTTATTGGAAGTGAACTGGGGAGCACTGTTTTTCGGCTCTGACTATCCGCTGCTGATACCCAGCCTACTATCGAAGTAACCCTACGCCTCGTCACATCCCTCAGACTTCAGAAATATTCCTTGCTTTGCCGCCACCACGCCTTCGACAATCACACATTGAGCTGTAGACTACAACTGTCTAAAACGTCCTGTGATCCAAGTAATCGTCAGGAGAGATCCTCCATTTAGCAGGATCCACAGCACTAACAATCGTGATCTTCTCCCCCTTTTGCCTGACTGAGAGATCTACGTCCTGGGGAGTGAGGAACTGACGTTTTATAGAGTCAAAAATGATCCTGATTTTTGGGGACAAAAGATCTTTCTTGCCCGATTCCACAACCACGGCAAGCCGTGCATCCGAGAGAGAAACCACAGAACCGATGGGATAAATCCCTACACAGTGGATGAAGTTCTGAAGCAGCTCCTGGTTGAAGTGCGAACTGCCCCAAGTAACCAGTTTTACCAGTGCGGTATTGGGGGGCATTCCTTCACGGTACACCCGGTCAGCCGTGAGGGCATCATAGACATCGACGATTGCCGCCATCTGCCCATAAATCGAAATCTCATCACCACGCTTCCCATCCAGATATCCAGTCCCGTCCAGACGTTCATGATTCTCTGTGGCAATATTCAGAATAATATCGGAAATACCAGGCACAGTCTCCAGAATCTCCTTGCTGTAGACCACATGCTTTTTCATGATGGCAAACTCCTGATCGGTCAGTTTGCCGGGTTTATTAAGGATGTTCTGTGGTGTCTTTATCTTACCAATATCATGAAGCAGTCCCCCAATTCCGATCTGCAGTAGATCCTCTTCAGGAAAGTTGAGATGCTTGGCGAAAGCGGTCAACAGGACGGACACACTGACTGAGTGTTCGAATGTGTATTTACCCATCTTCCGGATTCGGGTGAGACCGAGTAGCGCATCTTCATTCCTCATGACAGAGGAGACTATCCCCTCAACCACCGGATTGACCCGCTCCAGCTCAATCTGACGCCCCAGCCGCGCGTCTTCCATTATATCTGCGACGACCCTGGTCGCCTCCTTTTTCACCTTGGACGCATATACCAGCTCATCAGCCAGACTCTTGGTCCGGGTCGATTTCAGCTTAGTCTCTGAGTCCAACAGAACCTTTTCAGCAGACTGTTTTTTCACCTCATAAGCGGCATCATGCTTTTCTGTATCGATCCCTTTGTCAGTATCGATGTAAAGCTCACGGATTCCTGCATTTCGGATCGCACCGATCTGCATCTTGTTTCTGATTTCGAATTTGTTTACTGCAAAAGGATGTTTCATCCAGTTACAGCGAAGATCATGGACATACATCCCGATCATCAAACTGGATATATCGATTTTTTTTATCATTACGGCGCTCTACCTGATTGCATCCCAGATTCATCGTTTGAGCCACTGCTGATTGACTAAGAATCTCCCCTACAGAGATTCTCATTGCAGAGGTAACTAAACATCATGTCTTCTGACAAACCATGCTGGCAAAGGGACTGGAATTGGGCAGGAAAATAATTCACATTTAAACTGCAAGCGCCCTTTAAGGTACCGATTAAATTGATTCTAAAATAGCATTTTGGGGTAATTCTATCCCGTTGCAACGAGCTTTGGAGAATAAAATTTCTTTTACTTGTTGGTAATGACCAGCCACTTACTGTCTGTTGAACCATACTGCTCATGTCCGTTCAAGGATGACTGCTGTTAAGTCTGTAAGACTGGTGGCCAGATATTCGCCCAATATAGAAATTATGACAGAAGCCTACCTCATAAAGGATTATTGGACCGCCCAATCAGGCACGAAGATCGGTACTGGTGCATCCGGAAGTCCGTGCGCCCGCAGTACCTCGCGGGCATCTTCGGTGTCGATGAGCGCTAAAGCCCGAGCGGCCTGGAGTGAAAGGCGCTCGGAGAGGTTTGGCTGGCCGCCCCATAGCTCCGCGTACGGAAGAGATTCCGGGTCCAGCGAGTCTTCCCCCAAGGCCTTGGCGAGCAACGGAATCGCCTGCTTGGCGCGCAACCGGCCGAGCGCCTGAAAAGTATAGGCGCGCACAACATCCATATTGGCCATAGCCACGCTAAACGGAAGGAGTGTCTTGCTGAACTCCATGATGGGCTCTACGGCGCGAGGGCTGCCAATACGGCCAAGAATGTAAAGCAAGGCGGCCAAAGAATTGTCATTGTAATGAGACCGTTGACCCAAAGCGTCAATGCAAGACGGAACTCCGGCTTCGCCAAGTCGGATGAGCGCCTGTTCGGCAGAATCCGCAATTTGTGCAAAGATCTTGCGCCGCATGCTCGGTGGGCGCTGCGTCTTGTCGCCGTTGTCCCAGCCGCCCAACTGTGAGATCAAGGGTTGTGCGGCGGAAGCATCGCCGATTTCGGCGAGCGCGTCGCAGGCAGCGGCGATGATACCGGTGTTGTTGATTTCCAAAGCGCCGATGATCGGCTCGACCGCATCGACAGCACCGATCGCGCCCAAGGAGCGGATAGCCATCTCGGTTTCGACCGTATCGGGCGGCCATTCCCATGCAGGTAGCGCCGCCCCGAAGACCGCGACAAGCTTTTCGGTCAGCCTGAAGCGCACCGCATCACCAACCAGGATGCCACTGGCCACAGCCTCGGCAGCCAGGTACGGGTTGGTCTGCACGAGACCATCAACCAATTCGTCGGCATTGGGCAGTAGGCCCGCCTTCGCAATGATGACCTCATCCCACGGACCACGCGATAGGCCGACAACCCCATCGAAAGTGGCCGCCTCGACATGGGCAAGCAGGACATCGACTGGGCAGGCCTCCGCCGCAAAGTACTCCTGCATGAGCTGATGATAGAAGCGCGTACCCTGTTCGGTGTGCTCCAGTAAGCTCGCACGACATGCCACCTCCACGAGCTCAGAATCGGCGTGGGCCGTAACGACTTCTTCCGACAACTCAGTGGATAGGCCCTTTGTCAGTACCTCGCGCGCGAGTGCCGAGAGCCGGTCAACTATGTCGGCGTAGGGCACCCAGCCAGCCGTCTGGCGTCGATGCTCGCGCTCCCACAGCACCGCGACGAGCTTGCGGAACAACACACCGGGATTCGCGGGCAATGCACCTGTGGCCGACTCCCTGGACACAGCCATCAGGGCCACCAACAGGTAGGGGTTGCGGGCGAGGGTCACTAAACGCCGGGAGCCACCCGCAAAACCGCCTGTTAGAGCAAACTGCACTTCCTGCAGGCCGATGCGCTCGAGGAATTCTTCGGCGTCATTCTCCAGATAGGCGGTCGCGAAGCGACGCACACGCGCTTCGTCCATGGGTTGCACTTCGACGCACGGTAACTCAAGGTCGAGCTCAGCGCCGTAATCGCCGCTACGGCAAGTCACGACAACGCGGCAGTCTGGCTCACGCGCAAGAAAGCCCTTGAGCGCAGCTGCCTTTGTTGAACCGAAGGCCCCCATCTCGTTCAGACCATCAAGCAGCAGCAGGAGGCTGTCGACTGCATCCAGAGGATCGCTGTCGAAAGGCCAGTGAGCCCGCAGGAAATCCTCAAAAGTGCTTTCATTGGCCCAGGCTGGCAGTCGCAGCAGCAGGGGAAGCGGCGCAGAACGTTTGCTCAAGCGCTCGCGGGCCGCCTCCATCGCAACGCGACGAAGCGTGGTGGTCTTGCCAGCACCGGGCGCACCCAGCAGTATGAAGCGGCTGAAGTGATCCAGCGCCTCGGCGATGCTCTCAACATGTGCCGGCTGGACGATACCAATCGAACCGGACATATCGGGTGCGTCACCAATCAGCGCGAATTCACCCTCTAGCCCCCACGCCGCCATCACCCGAGGCGGCGGACGCACAGCCAAATGTCTTGTTGTGTCTTCTGCTTCACCTGCAAGGGCCACGAAATCGTGCACGCCCTTGATAGATTCCATCTCCGCGATCAAGTGGAGGAGGTAACTCGATACCGGGTCAAGACGCGGATCCAGTCCCTCCGTAGCCTCGATGTCATGAATTAGTTTCGCAAGGGCGGCGCTGTAACAGTTCGAGTCATTCGCACGGGTGAAGTCCACCCTCTGCGCGAGCTGAAGATCGAGCGGCGGTTGAGGCACAGGGCGAAGCAGGACCGGATAGATACGCTTCTTTCTGTCGGCAGCACGCGCCAGTTCCTTCAGGCAATAGTCCGACTCGACGTAGGCTGGGGACACGACGGCCAACATGCCGGCCGAGGCGTCGAGCGACTTCTCGATAGCGCGTCGCCAGTCCTCACCCGTGACCAGCGCGGCATCCAGACGATCCATCCACAATTGCACCCCGGCCTCCCGCAGGTCTGCGGCGAGACGAAGCGCAAAAGCATCCTCCAGATGACTGTAGCTGAGAAATAGATGGGCGTTTGGCATCGTCTCTGTATCTCACGCAACGGGGAATTGCGGGAACAAAACACTAACTTTAATTAACTCCACTGCGGATTTTGTCTACCGCCCCTGATTACACGGGCTTAGGGCGACACATAGGCGATCAGTCACACTATTGACGCGGAAACTGTCAGCCCAGATTCAGCAGCACAAAACCACCCACTCAGGTCACCAGACCGGTAACTGTGATGAATGCGCCTGCGGGTTGAGCCGACATTATGATCGCTCTGTTTCTTCCTCCGGCAACCACCATACCAGTCGATAATCCTCCGTTATTTGGACCAAAGGCCTAATAGCAATGTTAGCACTCACCTAGACATAGGGTAGTCAGATTTGAGATTCCTGGGATAGTGCACTAACTTCATTTCACTACAATGCGCTGAAGGCGCGTGCAATCTACAAAAACTAAACCCGGGGTTACAAGGAAGCGTTACATCGAGGATTGGGAGTGTCTCGCATTCCGTGAGTTTGCCGTACCCCTAATCGCCAGCCACATGGACTTCAAGCTGCTGGCTCACTTGGATTCACACACTACTGAACGGCATTACCGCCGCAAGGAGAAGGCAATAAAACCTTTATTTTGAGTTTTTTGGGGAAGCGAGCGCGTCTTTTGGAAACGCGAGAGGCGAAGAAATCTGTAACCTATTGAAAAATGGTGGCCAGGGACAGAATCGAACTGCCGACACGGGGATTTTCAGTCCCCTGCTCTACCGACTGAGCTACCTGGCCATAAATCAGAGCGCGTATTACAGCGATCTTGGGGCAGTTAGTCAAGCGGATACTGGATATTTCTCACCTTCCCCAAACAGTGCCAGTCCACTGCAGTTTCATGAGCCGGGTAGAGTGAACTCAGGCGGGTTTGCAACGCCTTCACCAAAAAAGTATTTTTCCATCTGATCTTCAAGAAATTTTCGCGCCTTCGGGTCTATGGGACTGAGTCGGTTTTCATTGATCAGCATGGTCTGAAACTTGAGCCACTCTGCCCATGCCTCTTTGGAGACGTTGTCGAAAATCCTCTGGCCCAGATCACCGGGATAGGGTGCGCGATCCAGCCCTTCGGCTTCACGATTCAGTTTGACGCAGTTTACGGTACGGCTCATGGAGACTCTCCTAGGGGGGATACTATTGGGAGAAATACCGCCGCCAGCCGGCCGATTATCCGACACTGCCAACAGTTGAATACTTCTCCAGCTCATTGATGATTCGTGAAACCGGCGCAGCCAGTCCCAGTCCAGAGGAAACCGAGGTTTTATACCAGATACGATCACCTGCATCCAAGACTGCGTTACTGGGGTTATTGGCGCACATCCGCAATGGCGTTATGTCGAGATGGAAGTGAGTGAAGGTGTGTCGCCTCAAAGGCATCTCCCGCAGTACACCTGCCTTGATCGCGAAGCGCTCCCGGCACCAGGCCGATGGTTCCCGGGATGCGGGACACTCCGGAAAACTCCAAAGTCCGCCCCAGATCCCCACCGGCGGCCTCCGCTCCAACAACACGGCACCCTCGCCATTTTGCACGACCAGCATCTGAGCCTGTTTCACCGGCAATGTTCTCTTTGGGCGGGGAGAGGGAAACGCCCGCTGAAGCCCGCTCGCATTGGCCATACATAACCGGCTCAGGGGACAGACCGCACAGTCCGGCTGTCCGCGCCGGCAAACAGTAGCACCCAGATCCATCATTGCCTGATTATAGGCCGCGACCCGCTTTTCCGGAGTATAGGTCTCCGACAGATGCCAGAGTTCCCTTGCAACCGCCGACTTGCCTGGCCAGCCCTCAACTGCAAAACAGCGAGCCAACACCCTTTTTACATTACCATCGAGGATCGGATGGGATTGACCCAACGCCAGAGAGAGGATTGCGCCGGCGGTGGAACGCCCAATCCCCGGTAGGGACTCAACCTGATCGATATCCTCGGGGAATTGGCCGGTATAACTATCCCGGATGACTGCTGCCGCCTTATGCAGGTTACGGGCGCGGGCATAGTATCCCAAACCCGACCAGTGGTGCAGTACCGCATCCTGGGAGGCATTTGCCAACTGTAGCACATCGGGAAAACTGGCTATGAAACGCTCAAAGTAGGGAATAACCGTGGCAACCTGGGTCTGCTGCAACATGATCTCGGAGACCCAGATCCGGTAAGGGTCCACGTCCCGTTGCCAGGGGAGGTCCTTGCGGCCAAATTGGTCGAACCACTCAAGAACGGCTTGGGAGAATTCACGGGCATGCATGGAGAGAACCGCAGCCTGGATGGCTCATGACGCCATCCGGGCCAATGGGATCAGAAGAGGCCTCTCAGGCCACCCGGCAACTTATCTTGCAGACCGCCGGGCAGTTTCTCCTTCAGCTTCTCATCCAGTTTCTCTTTGAGCTTGGCCTTCTGACTCTCCGCCAACACCTTGCCAAGATCGATATTCCACTGCGGATCGGCCCAGGAGCCTTGGAGATGCACCGGAATCGGCACGCCTTTGAGATCTTCCAAACCTTCACCACCCTGACCCTTGCCGGTGCCGACTATCACCGGCTTGACCGTATAGTCGAGTGACTCTGCCACGATGTTCACCTTGCCGGAACCTTCCACCCGGAGAAAGGGGGATTTGGCCAGCAGATCACGATTATCCAGCACACCATTGCGCACGACAGCACTGGCGCTCAACTCAGCGAAATCGGTCTGCTCCGGCTCATTACTCACGGCTGCCGCCTTACCCGAAAGTTTCGCTTTGGCATCCCGAATCATCTTTGCCAGATTGATCCCTTTGACAGCGCCATCACGAAAATCGAAATCCAGCTTGCCGTTGAGGGCCTTTTTGAGCTGACTGACCGTCTGACCTGCACTCGTCAGATTGGCATTGAAGCCCCCCTTACCTGCCAACCGATCCTGCCCTGACACATCCACCACCAAAGGACCGGCCTGAATACCGCTGGCACTCTGATTGATTTTGAGCTTCGGCGTCTTGCTGCGCACATCGAGATCCACCTTCCCCTTAAGGGCGCCATCGTAGAAGCGCCCCACCTTCTGGTCGACATTCAGTTTGCCGCCTTTGCTCTTCACCTTGACCTGAATCGCTTCGGCACGGATGTTGTTCGCCTTTACACTGCCCAGCCGCAGGGTGCCGTCTAGATCGAGCTTACGCAGCAGCTCCACCGGAAACAGGGGCTCCTCTTTGGCCGATTTGCCGCTGGAAGACTGACTGCCGCCTGCCTCACCCGCAGGCTTTTCAGATTTCGGCGGCAGATAACGGTCCAGGTCTATCTTGTCGATATCGAGGGTAAAGGCATAGGCCGGATTGGCAGGATCGATCTGTTCAAACTCACCTTTGATCAGGGTCTCATCCAGCGCCATCTGCAGATCCTTCAGCGCCACCCGCTTCTGATCCGCAGTAAAAGAGAGTGTCATGCCCAGCCGGTTCAATACCTTTGGATCGGCAGTCTCAGGCACCGGCAGTCCAAACTTCTCCATCCACTGTCGCAGACTGAACTCAGCCAGCTTGATCTCACCATTAAAGGCAGGCGAACTCTGGATCCCACGACCTTTAACAACGCCACTCATCTTGAGCTCCCCTGACTCCAACACAAGGTTCTTGACCTCCAGGGTTTCGGCCTTCTGCTCGACATAGAGATCAGCACGCAGTTCGGCCTCCACGCCCTCCTTGGGCAGACCCTCTCCGGTTACCTTCAACAACAACTTCAGGGTTTCTACCGCAATGCTCCCGGCTTTCGGGTCCGCATTGAGATTGCCGGACAGGTCGACCTTGCTGCGCAAGGCTGGCTGAGCGCTATCGAGCCCCAACCCCAAGGAGAATTCAACCGGCTGTCCTGGATTCATAGCCCCGGTTTTGACTTCCAGATCCTTGATTTCAAAACGATCACCGGTCGACTTGTCATCCCAGACGATGTGAGCACCACTGATTTCGATCCCACCGATGGAAACTTCACCCATTTCCTTGCCGGCGGGTTTTTTCTCCGCCACAGGCGCTTCAGCCGCGCTATCAGCCATCTCTTTCTGACCGGCTTGCGCAAGATCATCCCAGTTGGTGGCACCACTCTTGGATTTCGCCAGATTCAGCTCCAACCCCTCCACCTGCACCTTATCCACCTCAAGCGCCTGCTGCAGTATCAGCGGAACCAGGTTGACCCGCACCTGTACATGATCGAGGGCGGCAAAAGGTTGGTCACCAAAACCGGAGGCATTGCTGAGACTCAGTCCATTGAGTTCAAGACCGAGCCAGGGAAAGACCGAGAGGCCGATATCGCCGTCGATGGTCAGATCACGCCCGGTGGCTTTTTGCACTTCGGCAATGATCTCCTGTTTGTGGTCGTTGGGATCCACAACCATCGGCACAATGATCACTGCGGCAACTATGAGTACGACCAGCAATACCAGCAGCCCGAACAGTACTTTCAGGACCTTGCCCATCCGTCATCTCCTTATTTGTATTATCTTCTACGAGGTGTAGCACAATTCCAGCACAGATCGAAGCCTGCATCGACCTTTTCACCGCATTTTGGGCAGACCCATGCAGTTTCACCAACTGCCTGGGTCCGATTATTTGTGAAATTTTGTAACAGAATCTTCGCCCGCGGCAGATCTTCTTCATTCACCACCCAGAGCGCCGGAAAGACATTGGCCGCCAACTCTCCAGCGGCACCGGACAGGTAGTCTCCCAGCAGCACCGTTTCGATCCCTTGCTCAAGAAGGAAATCCTTGAGCATCTGGGCTTCGATGCGGTCAGCCGCCTCATAGAGCCTTTGCATATCGAACCACCACCGAGAAGTGATATCAGAAGCTGATCCGTACCTGGACTATTGGCGAGAGAAGTCGCTCGTTAACGCCGTCGATACCGAACTTATTATTCCAATGATAGTACTCGAAACCGGCATATATCATCTCTCCGTACCCGAAGAGCCTGCCTGCATCCAGTTTCAACTGGGGATTGAAATTGAGATCCGGCGCCACTCCGCCTTCGCTGCCGCGAATGTCAGTATAACCGTCAAATAGAAAGCCGATGGAACCAAGCTCAAACGGCATGACCCAAGCCGCGGTAAATTGCCAGGTGCTGCCGCTGAGATCGGGGTTGTCGCGGTAGTAGAGATTGGTCTCCATATGTGCAAAAGGCGGAAGGTCCCAAGTCAACCCCGGACCGATCAGATGCGCCTTGAAGCCGCCCAATCCCCGTTCGAAGGTTGTTGCGATCAACAGATCCTTGATCATTGGTGGCCTGGACTCAATCCCCAGCACTCCGAGGCTCAGACGCGGGGAGACTTCGAAGTAGTAGGAGGGGTCACCTCCCTCACGCCCTTCGGCACGGTCGTAGAAGGCGTACAGATCGCCCCAATTCCAGACGCTGGCGGACTCCAGGGTCAGGATCCGGCGACGGGAGTCTCCAACCTCGAAGCCATCACCTTGCTGTAGGGTAACAGCATTTACATTGAACAGATTATTGATCCCGGCAAACGCCGGCGTGGCGATGAATCCTGTGAGTAAAATGACGTCGAAAAGATAATCTCGGCTTTTGTGCATGGCCCCCTATACCTCATACGAAGCGCAGGCGGGTCAATCCCTCCTACAACCTACGAAACACTCAGCCGACCAGCGGCTGGGGACGATGTATGCCGTACCCCTGGCCAAAATCCACGCCTATGTCACAAAGCTTTTTCCGGATCGCCTCGTTCTCCACGAACTCAGCAATGGTTTTGATGCCCGCAACGTGTCCGATGCCGTTAATCGCCTCCACAATGGCTGCATCCATGGGATCACGGACCATGTTCTTCACAAATGTACCGTCGATTTTCAGGAAGTCGACCGGTATGGATCGCAGATAGGAGAAGGAACTCATCCCGCTGCCAAAATCATCCAGCGCAAAACGGCAGCCCGCTTTTTTGCACTCTCTAATGAACTCAATCGCACTACCGAGATTGGAGATCGCTGCCGTCTCCGTTACCTCAAAGCAGACTCTTTGGGGGTTGAGATGATGATCACGCAATTTTTTCCGGATAAAATCAAAGAAAGACTCATCACTGAGAGAGTTGCCTGACAGGTTGATGAAGGTAAGGGTGTCCCGGCCGCTACCTCGATGCTCCTGCTCCGCAAGATGGGAGAAAGCCCGTTGTACCACCCAACGATCCACCTGCGGCATCAGATTGTAGTGTTCAGCCGCGGGGATAAATGCGCCGGGTGCAATGATCTCTCCCTGCTCATCCAGCATACGCACCAGGAACTCTCGGGTCTGCATACCCCCTGCCGAGTCACTGAGGGGTTGTATAACCTGCTGGTATAGCTGGAACCGCCCAATCTCAAGGGCTTCCCGGATGCGATTCACCCACTGCATGTCACCGTATCGCCTGGCGGTTTCGATGTCGTTTTCTGAGTAGACATGGACACGGTCACGTCCCCTGTCTTTTGCTGTGTAGCAGGCGATGTCGGCCTTGCTCAACACATCCTCCACGCTGGCGCTTTCGGCGGTGATCATCGCCACCCCGATACTGACCCCGATGACAAAGGCCTGTTCGTCCCAGACAAAACGAAAACCGGCAATCGACAGACGGATGCCATCGGCGATTTGATTCGCCCGCTCCAGGGGACAGCCCTTCAACAAGACACCGAACTCATCACCACCGAGACGGGCCAAAATGTCGTTACCCCGAACATGGGACTGCAGAAGAATCGACAATTGGCGCAGCAGTTCGTCTCCAGCCATATGGCCGCAGGTATCGTTGATCAGTTTGAATTGGTCGAGATCGAGATAGAACAGCGCATGAACCAGTCCGTCCCGTTTCGCGCTCTCCAACACCTGATTGAGTTGGAGATCGAATTCATGGCGGTTGGCCAGCCCGGTCAGGACATCGTGAAATGCCAGATGGCGAATCTCCTCCTCCGCCCGTCGATGGGCACGCCGGGTATCCGCATCACGCAGTTCGCGTTCGACAGCCGGAATGAGCCGCTTGAGATTATCCTTCATCAGGTAGTCGTGGGCGCCGGCCTTCATCGCCTGCACAGCCACCTCTTCACCGATGCTACCCGAGACAATAATGATTGGGATATCGGGTTGGTGGGTCTTGGCCAGTCTCAGAGCATCAGTAGAGCTGAACTGCGGCATATTGTGGTCGGTGATCACCAGATCCCACTGATCTCTTTCCAGTGCGGCCTTGACCTCTTGCGGCGAATCGACTCGTTGAAATGAGGGTGTGTATCCACCTTTGCGAAGCTCGCGCACCAGCAGCAGGGCATCGTCTTCGGAATCCTCGATAATCAGTACCCTGATTTCGTCAGTCATCGGTCGGAGGTTAGATTCAACACCAGCCAGTAGAGTCCAAGTTGTCCGACTGCTTCCATGAACTGGGCAAAATCGACCGGTTTTCTGATATAGCTGTTGGCGCCGAGATCGTAGCTGTCCAGCAGATCTTTCTCTTCGTCGGATGCGGTCAGGATCACCACCGGCACCCGTTGGGTACGGGGATCCGCCCGCATGCGTTTCAACACATCCAACCCATTGAGCCTGGGCAGTTTGAGGTCCAGCAGAACAACCTGTGGCTGTTCACTGGTGTCACGTCCCGCATAATCTCCCGTCCCGAAGAGGTAGTCCAGCGCCTCAACGCCGTCTCGAGCCACAACCACCTCATTGGCGATGTTGTTTTTCCGCAGGGCGCGCAGGGTAAGTGCCTCGTCATCGGCATTATCCTCTACCAGAAGGATGATTTTTTCATCTGCGCTTGCCACAGTAGCACCTCTTGACGGTTACGATTATTGTCGGCAGCTCTCAGCCAAACACATTAAAATCCTATTTGCCTGGCAAATCCAACAAAAAAAGCCTCTGTCAGAGGCCCCGTTCCTAATATCCATAATAACCTTGACGTCATTCACAGAAAACCAATAACGCAAAACTCAGGAAACTATCGCCTTCAATTCGGTCACGACAAGGTGAAGAAGAACGCAGCGCCCTTACCCTCTACCCCATCGGCCCAAACCCGTCCGCCATGCCGGTGAATGATGCGCGCCACGGTGGCCAAGCCGATCCCAGTCCCTTCAAAGTCGCTCGACTTATGCAATCTTTGAAAGGCGCCGAACAGCTTGTCCGCATACTCCATATCGAAGCCGACTCCGTTATCTCGGATAAAATAGATCCTGTTCTCGCCGCCGGAGTCTCTGCCAAACTCAATCTCGGCTCGAGGTTCGCGGGCGGTGTACTTCCACGCATTGCCCAGCAGGTTGTCAAAAACCACCTGCATCAACTTGGCATCTGCCTGCGCAAACACACCTTTCTCGACCCGCAGTTCTACCGACCTTTCCGGCTCATCTTTGCTCAGCTGTCTGGCAGACTTTTCCGCCAGCTCACTAAGGTCAACCGTTTCACACTGCATATCACGCCGGGTAAGACGGGAGAGCATCAGCAGATCATCGATAAGAGCGCCCATACGCTGACTGGCCCGCCGCACGCGAAACAGATAGTCGCGCCCTGTCTCATCCAGGGATGCTTCATAATCCTCCAGCAGGGCCTGACTAAAGCCGTCGATAGAGCGTAGCGGTGCGCGCAGATCATGGGAGACAGAATAACTGAACGACTCGAGCTCTTTATTGATGATCTCCAACTCCTGTGTACGCTCTTTCACCCGCTCTTCCATCAACGTCATTAAATGCATATTTTCGATCGCAACGGAGGCTCGTTGCCCGAAGAGATTGATCAACTCCTCGTCAATCTCATCAAACGGCTCGCCCTTGCGGAAGGCGGAAAGTCCGCCGATGACCCTGCCGTCATGGGTAAGTGGCGTCAGGAGACCGGTGGTGACATCCAGGTTTTCCGCCAACTCCTGGATGACCCGCGGGTCCTGTTTCAAATCCGGCACACAGATCCCCTGACCTTTGCTGGCCACCCATCCACAGAGACCACCACCTTGAAGCGGCAGGGTCTGACCCAGCAGCATGCCGCCTTTGTTGCCTGACGCCGCATGGTAGGTAAAGGTGCTATCCGCCTCATTGATCAATGGCAGTGCGGCGAGGTCGGCAGACACCAACTCCATGATGCCGTCGCAGACACCCTCATAAAGCTGTTGATAATTTTCGGCGATGGTTCCAAGCTTGAGCATCCACCGGTCCAACCGTTCGAGACCCTGCTCACGACGGCGTCGTAATAGGGCTACCTGATAGCGTTCGGTGACATCCAGGGTGGTACCGAACATTCGCACCGGAATACCGGCATCATCAAACGTCGTGTTTCCACGCTCTTCGACTACGCGTTCAGTGCCATCCTTATGCACAATGCGATGTTCGATATAGTATGGCTCACTCTGTCCCGGCTGCATTGAACGTTTAATCTCGGCGGCAACCGCATCTCTGTCTTCTGGATGGATTGCCTGCATGAATGTTATTTTGGTTGCTTCGACCTCACCCTGCTCATATCCCAGCAGACGAAACTCTTCGTCTGACCAGATCGCACTCCCGCTAGTCAGATCCAGTTCCCAGTTGCCGAGATGAACCAGTTGCTGCGCCTCTTTCAGACGTCCTTCACTCTCCAGCAGCGAGGCCTGCTGCAATTCCAGCTGCTGTTGCATATTGATCAGTTTCCTAAGAAACAGAAAAAGGGAGATAAAGGCACTGATGAAGAGAAAAAAGAGGATATTGAGTAGCGTATTCTGAAAATTGAGATTGTTTGAGGTTTCCTGGTTCTGGTCCCGCTCCTCACCATAGCTCAGCATCATCTGGTCCCAAGCCTTCTGCTCTACCCGCGTCACCAACCGGTCGATACGGCTAGCCTTGACCAGCACCTGGGACACACCATCGCTGTCCGCACCCAGCCCAGAATGTCTGACAATTCCAACCACCTCACCAATCAGGGCCTTCAACTCATCCCGCTCAACACTGAATCCGGAATAGAACTCATTGGAGAGGAAACCCAAACTCGAATTCAGTATGTAAACCGACTTCATGAGCTGCCTTTCATCCTCCGCCTTGATCGCAGCCAGGTAATAGGCAACACCTTTATTGACCTGTTTACTAACCTTCAGGATATAACGCGAGGGGTTTTGTACGAGTTCTTCCTTAAAATCAGCCCCCTCTTCCGCGATATAAAAACGGGCGGAGAATATAGCGAGGAATGCGATCACCAGGACACCGGTGAAAATCAGAGAGAGATTCAGCGAAAACTTGGACATCCGTGCCTACTTGAGGAAAGTGATATCGGTAATCATCCAGATCCATTGCTGGATCTTTTCCATCTCATCCACATTCGAGGGATTATAAAACGGGTAGACAATTCTCACCGGCCCCTTGGATTGAAAATCAATGTGTTTACCGTTGGTTTTTGTCACCAGAAGAATCCTGTTTTCTGTCCAATCTGCTCTACTGATCGTGATCGTATAATCGTCGATCGCCACGAGCTCAAGCTTCAGAGTATCGGCTTTACCATAAGCGCGAATAAACTCATCAAGCCAGACACCACTGAAGTGGTAATCTTTCTTCTCATAGGGTTCGAGCACCTTGAGCGAAGGGGTGATGCCAAGCTTCTCTATCTCTTCTACTGAGACAAACCTTCCGCTGCCATCGATCAGATTTCCAGCAATCCTCACTCCCGCATGGTCCGCCATTGAAACGACAGGCAAGAGTCCGAGCAACAGAAAGAAAACCAGGAACCAGATAATTCTCACGTTGCCCATTATTTTCATCATTTACCACCAAGTATGCTGCATGTATCTCTTAAGGAGCCTCTGAATGAAACCGGATGAATTTCGAACGCTAAGATGGAAATTCACGATTCGCCCAGAGACTCCATATTTGTTTAGCTTAGATCCAACAGGCTTTCAAATACTTTATCGCCAAGCGGGAAATAAAAACAACTGGCGCTTAAAAATATCGCAGATAAACGTAGAAACTGCTCACCAGTATCGACATCAGCATCAATGGAAAAGCCATCAACATGAAAGGCAGGAAGCGTATCGGCTGCCCGGCACGTTCGGCAAATCCCGCCACGATAAGGTTGGCGCTTGCCCCGACCAGACTACCGTTACCGCCCAGGCAGGAGCCCAATGCGAGAGACCACCACAGAGGCATCAACTCATCGGAACCACCAAATGTTACCGCCATGTTCTCGATCAGGGGGATCATTGTGGCGACGAAGGGGATGTTGTCCACCACAGCTGATGCCACAGCTGAGACCCAGAGGATGGCGATGGCAGTGGTGGACTTGTCCCCCCCCGTGAGATCCAGCACCTGATGCGCCAGCATCTCCAGCAGGCCAGTGGTCTCCACACCATAAACCACGATAAACAGGCCGATAAAGAAGAATATGGTGGTCCACTCCACCTCGCAAAAAGCTTTATGCACCCGTTTGGACTGCTCACTGGAAGACAGCGGCAGGCTGATCAAAATCAGCAGCACTGCAGCACCGAACATGGCAATGGTAGCCGGCTGCTGGCCGATATCATGGGCCAGGATGAATCCGGCCATCACCAGAGCCAGCACGAACATCGACTGCTTGAGCAGGCGTGGATCGGTGATGGCATCCGCCTCCCGGTAGTTCATGACCTGCTGGCGGCTCTGTGGGTCAGCGACGAGTTTGCGCCCCCAGATGAGGTAGATGGGAATCAGGGTCAGGGGTAGAACAATCAGAGACAGGGGTGCGAGATTGAACAGAAAATCATTGAAGCTTAGCCCTACGGCAGAGCCGATCATAATATTGGGGGGATCGCCGATAAGAGTTGCCGTGCCGCCGATATTGGAGGCGAATATCTCGGCAAACAGATAGGGATAGGCACTGACCTTGAGCGCATCGGTGATAAGCAGGGTAACGGGGGCGATCAACAGTACGGTAGTGACATTGTCCAGCAGAGCGGAGAGTATCGCGGTAACCAGGACCAGGGTGATCAGGATGCCCCAGGGATCGGCATTGACCCGCTTGGCGGACCAGATAGCCAGATACTGAAACACCCCTGAATCCTTGGTAATTCCGACAATGATCATCATGCCGGTCAATAACCCCAGAGTGTTGAAATCCACACCCTGAAAGGCAGCTTCCTGAGTCAGTACTCCGCCAAGGATCATCAGGCAGGCCATAGTCAGAGAAACGATAGCGCGATTTAGGCGCTCGGTAAGTATCATCGCATAGGTGAATACGAATAACGCTCCAGCAAACCAGAGCGGGTCGAGCCCAAAAATAACGTCTGGCTGATGGATGTTATGCATGTGCGATCACCCGTCTGCTGAGAGGATCTTTTCGCCCACATCCCAGTAGGAAATCATGCCAAGCAGTTTATTGTTTTCAGGATCCACCACCGGGATACTAGTTCGGTTGCGGTAGAGAACCAACAGGGTCTCCACCAAGGGGGTGTCGGGTGTGACAATCTCGACATCCTGTTTCATGCAGATGGAGATCGGTTCATGCTCCATGTCTTTAAGACGCTGATGAAGATCACCCAACGACTCATAGACAAAAGAGAGACTGGTGAGCCCTTTTTCCATGACCGCGGCCTTGGGCAGAACCAGTTTCAGCAGGCAGTTGACTCCGAACACACCAAGAAAACCCCCGTCCTCTGTCACCACAGGTACCTGGCGATAGCGGTGTTGCATGATCTCCTGAACAGCAGTGCTGATAGTGTCGGTCGGTTTCAGCACAGTGGGACTTGGATCCATTAACGAAATTGCAGTCATGGGAAGCGCTTCCTAAGAGACATGTGATGGGAACTGGTATGTTGTTTTTGTCAGTACCATCATAGCTTCCAAATGAAATTATGCATGGAAAGATCAATCAACCACGGGAACATCGACACCCATTCCCCGATAAACCCAGACAGACAACGAGTATCCACTGATCCGGACAGACGAATTCACTTGAAGGGTATCAGTTTGCGGACGCTGCCTGGGAACCCAAACAGAAGCATGAAATGGAGCGGGTAGCGAGAGTCGAACTCGCCTCACTAGCTTGGGAAGCTAGGGTAATACCGATATACGATACCCGCACAGCAGAGACGATTCTAGCAAGCCAAAGTTGCTGTGTCAGCGACAGATCACCCTGCCGCAGGCCCACTCTCGTAGAGAACTTCCATTTCTTCTGCGCAGCATTCCAATACCATCGGACGCTTGACCTTCAGGGTCGGCGTCAACATGCCATTATCCACAGTCCAGGGTTCCAGCAGCAACGCCACCCGGCGAATCTTGGCGTAACCGGGAAAATCACCAAGGGCTGCCTTGATACGACTCAGTACCTCATGTTGGAGGCGACTCTCTTTCAGGCTCTCGGGGTCGGCGGCGTCCAGGCCATACTCATCCGCAAGACCGGGCCAGAGATCTGCATTCAACACCACCAGCGCACTCATGTAGGATTTGCCCTCCCCAACCACCATCACCTGCTCAATCACAGGATCGAGGGCAATCGCCAGTTCCATGTCTGCTGGAGGAATCTTCTCGCCATTGGAGAGCACCAGAATATCCTTGAGCCGACCGGTGATATAGATATGCCTATCCTCATCGATACGCACCTGATCACCGGTATGCAGCCAGCCATCCGCATCGATCATCTCAGCGGTCGCGGCATGATTATTCCAATAGCCAAGCATCATGCCCGGCGTTTTGACCAACAGTTCATCGTTTTCGCCAATCCTTGTTTGGATCCCCCGCAACGGGACGCCCACACTGCCAAGCCTGATGTCATCCAGCGGACTAACGCTGATCACCGGACTGGTCTCCGTGAGACCATAGCCCTGCACCATCGGCAGTCCGAGGCCAAGGAAGATACGGGCGATCTCGGGGGATAATGCCGCCCCTCCACTGACAGCACCGCGCAGGCGGCCACCCAATTTCTGCAAAACCTGCTCCGCTACCAACCGTCGCAGCAGCGGCATCATTAACATCGAAGGCGACCAGTGCCGACGCCCCATACGCCGCTCAAAATCCTTGAAACCAATAGTGACCGTCAGGTTGAACAGCAGACGGGCGATGGCCGGTTTTTTCTTCATCTGATCATGCAACTTGGCATAGACCCGTTCGAAGATGCGCGGCACCGCAATGATGATCGTTGGCTTGATGTTCTGCAGATCCTCCGCGAGTTGCGTAACGGAGCGGGCATAGGCCACCGAGGCACCCGCCATCATCGGCAGATAGTAACCGGCGGTCCGCTCCAGGGTATGGGAGAGCGGCAGAAAGGAGAGAAAACTGTCCTCCCGATAACAGTCCACCACAGTCAGCGAGGCGTGGGCGATGGAGAGCATGTTCATGTGGCTCAGCATCACGCCTTTGGGACGCCCAGTGGTGCCGGATGTGTAGACGATTGAGGCAAGACTGTCTGGGTCGGCATTCCGTTGGGTCAGCGGTTCGCCCTTCAGCGGCAGCCAGCTATCCGCTGTCAGGACCACATCGCCCTCTTCGCCCATCTGCACCGGCTCTTTATTCGCCTCCAGCACCACCACCCGCTGCAACTGCTGCAGATCCGCCAACGCCGGGGCCATGCGGTTCCAGCGGCCGGCGTCCTGCACCAGCAACAGCTTTACCGCTGCGTCCTCCATGATGTAGGCAATCGCTTCGGCGCGATCATCGGTATAGAGCGGTACCAGCACAAGTCCCAGAGACATGCTGGCCTGATCGAGCATCACCCACTCTGGGCAGTTGCGCAGCAGCACTGCCACCCGATCACCGGATTCGAGTTCTTCTCCGGCAAGCGCCTGACGCCAGCGCGCCACCTGATCGCCCATCTCGGCCCAGGTCAGGTCGTACCAACGCTTCTCTTTCCTGTCGTAACTGCGATAAGCGAGGGCATCCGGCGTACGCCGTACCCGCTGAAAAAACATCCCGTCAAGCGTACGCGCACGCTCAACGGGGATTAGATCTTCACTCCATTGTTCCAAAAGACCCGCTCCCCAAACCTTGAGACCAATACTTCCGTTGCGTCTCCATTTATTATGCGCCGCCGGATTGGTGTAAACTCGCCGCTTGGCTACATCCAACTAATTGATTGTCAGCGCAGAGACCTGAAGATGCAGATTTATATAAACGGCGCAGAAAAGCAAATCCCCGATAACACAGACATGGTAGGATTGATCGAACAACTTGAGCTCACAGAGCAGCGGATCGCCGTCGAGGTCAATGAGGAACTGATTCCCCGAAGCACCTTCAGCGGCCATCACCTGCACACCGGTGACAAGGTTGAGATCATCCACGCCGTAGGCGGCGGATAGAGCAGATCAACCGATATCATCCACGTCCAGTCACTCAAACTTCCGATAAAGAACATGTCTAACGAAAATACCGAAACCGACTCTTTTACTGTTGCCGGCCGCGAATTCACCTCCCGCCTACTGGTGGGTACCGGCAAATACAAAGACATGACCGAGACCCGTGCCGCCATTGATGCCAGCGGCGCCGAGATCGTCACCATCGCAGTGCGCCGTACCAACATGGGTCAGAACAGAGGCGAGCCGAATATCCTGGAGGTACTTCCGCCCAGTGAATTCACCTATCTGCCCAATACCGCCGGCTGCTTCGATGCCAAAACCGCAGTGCGCACCTGCCGCCTGGCCAGGGAACTGCTCGATGGCCACAACCTGGTGAAGCTGGAGGTTCTGGGTGATGAGAAGACGCTTTTCCCCGACGTCATTGCGACCCTGGGTGCCGCCGAAGAGCTGATCAAGGATGGCTTCGACGTCATGGTCTACACCAACGACGACCCTATAGTCGCCAAACAGTTGGAAGAACTCGGCTGCGTTGCGGTGATGCCGCTGGCCGCCCCTATCGGCTCCGGACTTGGCGTTCGCAACCGTCTGAACATCCGCACCATCGTGGAGAACGCCAATGTGCCGATCCTGGTGGACGCCGGCGTGGGCACCGCCTCCGACGCTGCGGTTGCCATGGAACTGGGTTGCGACGGTGTGCTGATGAATACCGCTATCGCCGCTGCCCAAAATCCGGTACTGATGGCCTCCGCCATGAAGAAAGGCATCCAGGCCGGGCGTGAAGCTTACCTCGCCGGACGCATGCCCGCCAAACGATTCGCCTCCGCCTCTTCGCCGATGGACGGGCTCTTTTTCTGATCTGCCACAGGGATGAAGGAAGAGTCATCGACAACCCATCGCCCGATCCGCAGCTTCGTGCTGCGCCAGGGCCGTGCCACCCCTGCCCAGAGGCGGGCCTTCGATGAACTCTGGCCCCGTTATGGACTGGAGCTTCCCGCAACAGGCCAGATCGACCCGGCCACCATTTTTGGCAACACTCACCCCCTGTTTCTTGAGATCGGCTGCGGCAACGGCGACACGCTGGCTGCACTGGCGGCTCGCCATCCGGAGCGGAACTACCTCGGCATCGAGGTGCACGGTCCCGGCGTCGGCAGCCTGATGCTGAAACTGGAAGAAAACGACAGCGACAATGCCCGGGTGCTGAGGTGCGATGCGATGGAGCTGTTGCGGCACCATCTGCCGACATCATGCCTGGACGGTCTCTACCTCTTTTTTCCCGATCCCTGGCCCAAGAAGAAACACCATAAGCGCCGCATCGTACAACCGGAGTTCACACAACTGGTGCACCGGGCGCTCAGGCCCGGCGGCTTTCTGCACATGGCCACCGACTGGGAGCACTATGCCGAACAGATGCTGCAGGTACTCAGCGAAGTCGAGGAATTTGAGAACAGCGCAGGCCGGGGAAACTTCTCCCCGCGTCCCCCGGATCGCCCCCTGACCCACTTCGAACAACGGGGCCAACGCCTTGGTCACGGTGTCTGGGATCTGATCTTCCGGCGTTGCGACTGAGCAATCCCTCATGGGCAGCCTGACCCTCAAAGCCTTCCAGACACCTCTGCTCGCTGCCTTCAATCTCGAACTGGCGGCCGGGGAGTGCATCACGCTTACCGGCCCTTCGGGTTGTGGCAAGTCGCTTCTGCTGCGAGCCATCGCAGATCTCGATGCGCAACATCAAGGGGAAGCCTTCGTCGACCAGACACCTCGCCGGTCTCTCACCGGGTCTGAATGGCGCAGACGGGTCGGACTGCTACCTGCCGAGAGCGCCTGGTGGGCTGAACGGATCAGCGACCATCTGCCGCGGCAGGATCCCTCCCTGCTGCAATCTCTCGGCCTTCCTCCCGAGAGCGAAAGCTGGAGTGTCTCCCGTCTCTCCAGTGGTGAAAAACAGCGTTTCGGCCTGACCCGGCTACTGCTCAACCACCCCAAGGTGCTGCTACTGGACGAACCCACAGCCAATCTGGATCAGACCAACAGGGAGCGGGTGGAAACGCTCATCGAGTCGTGGCGAAAAACCCAGAACAGCGCGGTGATCTGGGTCACCCACGACCCGGCGCAGCAACAGCGGGTTGCCCACCGGCATCTGCAGATTGTTCAGGGAAACCTGCAGGAGACGACATGGAACTGATCCGGCTCAGCGCCCTCGACCTTGGCCTGGCAGCCAGCCTGGTGCTGCTGTTGGCGATACTCAGCTTCCGCCTCTCTCTCGGGGTGGAACGAAAACTGCTGATCGCCGCCCTGCGCAGCATCGTGCAACTGACACTGCTGGGACTGGTATTGAAGAGCCTCTTCGCCCAGTCCCACCCTCTGTTTATTGCAGCTCTGGCACTCTTCATGCTCTTTATGGCGGGTTACGAGGTCATGGCCCGACAGGCGCGGCGCTTCAGCGGGGCCTGGGGCATGGGGGTGGGAACCCTCTCCATGTTCATCTCGTCCTTCAGCGTGACTATTCTGGCGCTCAACGTGATCATCCAGGTGGAACCCTGGTATTCGGTACAGTACCTGATACCGCTACTGGGGATGCTCTTGGGCAATACCATGTCCGGCATCGCCATCAGTCTCGATAACCTTACCCACAACGCCTGGCAACAGCGCCATCAGATAGAGGCTCGATTGATGTTGGGCCACGACTGGCACAACGCCATCGAAGAGATTCGCCGCAATGCCCTGCGCAGCGGCCTGATTCCCATCATTAATGCCATGGCCGCCGCCGGAGTGGTCAGCCTGCCTGGCATGATGACCGGCCAGATACTCGCCGGCAGCCCCCCCTTCGAAGCGGCCAAGTACCAGATCCTGATCCTGCTGTTGATCTCTGCCGGCACCGGCTTCGGCGCCACGGCGGCAGTCTGGCTCGGTTCACGGCGGCTATTTGACGAACGGCAACGGCTGCGGCTGGATCGACTAAACTCATAACATTGTCCGCTTCCCGAAGGAAGCACTGAATGACTCGGACTATTGTCATTTCGACCGCAGGGAGAAACCTCATACCTCCGACTGCGAGTAAATACTCCGTTGCTTGAGATCTCTCCCTGCGGTCGAGATGACAGGTTTCCTTATTCGTCAGAGTCACCCTAAGAAGTCTCTGTCGGAGGTTCTCTAAACAGCATGCACGAATACGTAAACCTGCTCATACTTGCGACGCTCTGGTTGCTCTATTTCCTGAGCCACTCGCTGCTTGCCTCTCTCACAGCCAAGCACTGGGTTGCGAAACGTTACCCCACTTTCATGCCCTGGTATCGCATCACTTTCAACGTGCTCGCTGTGCTGTTACTGCTGCCACCACTGGGATTGATGTGGCATTGGCACAGCTCACCTCTGTGGGAGTTCAACGCAGCCCTGACCTGGTTCACCTATGGCCTGACGCTGCTGGCGATCCTTGGTTTTCTGTGGTCGACCCGTTATTACGATAGCGGAGAGTTTATCGGCCTGCGCCAGCTGCGGCTGCGCATCCGGGAGGTTCACGACCAGGAGAATTTCCACATCTCCCCCCTGCACCGCTACGTCAGACACCCCTGGTACAGCCTGGGTCTGGTATTGATATGGAGCCGGGAAATGGACGCCGCGATGCTGGTCTCAGCGATTATGATGACGCTCTACTTCATCTACGGCTCACGTATCGAGGAGCGCAAACTGGTGGTCTATCATGGAGAGGTCTATCAGCGATACCAGTCACTGGTGCCCGGCTTGCTACCCAGACCCTGGCGCTACCTGAGCCGGGAGGCGGCAGAAGCGCTGGTGGCTGGCGCCAGGCGGCAATAAAGCGAAGTGAAGGCCGGTTCAAGCGTGCTGAACCAGCCTTCACAGGCTTTCTATTTCAAACCCGGGTGCCCGATCCGCTACGCTTGATCGGGCCTACATCTCATCAGCGAGCCGGATCCCAGAAGTTGCCTTGGGGACCATATCCAGCTCCCGGCCCCATCATACGGCCCGGACCAAATCCACGCCCAGGCATCGCCGGCATCTGAGGGTGCTGCATCATGCCGCGACCCGGTCCCATCTGCCGCATATGGCGACGATGCATTGCATGACAAGCGGCACGCTCTTCCGGTGTCATACCGTCGATCACGGCCTGCTGCCTGGCCCACTCATCATCCTGGCTCAATTCAGGTCTTGCAGGGCGATCTTTCCACGGGGGCTTCTCCGGCAGATCAAGTCCCACTTCGGCCGCACGTTCCCGCATCTCCTGATAACGCTCAAGACGATAGGCATCCCGCTCATCCGGATCCATGTTGCGGAGCGCCTTCATCCTCTCCATACGCTCTTCCATAGAGGGACGCAGATCTGCCACTCCAGGTTTTTCCATCCATGAGGGATGGTCCGGGAGCAGCACGCCTGACTCCAGAGCCCGTTTCTGCAGCGCCTCGTAGCGTTTTTCACGCGCTTTCATGCGCTCTTCCATGGATTGCATCGACCGGTGATGCTCCATCATCCCTCTGCCGGTGGGGGCTGCAACACTCTCCTCCGGCACAGGCTCAGCTGCCACAACCGGGGCAGCAACTGTCGGGTCTGCGACAACCTCTTGCTCGATAGCTGTTGCATCGGCAGCGGCATCCGGGGCGACGGTGGCATCGGCAAAAACCGTTGCACTTACGGGCAAAAGCGTCGCTATTGCGACAGTGATGAGTGTCTTTCTAAACATGAAGCTTCTCCTTCGGATGATTTTGTTATTGGGATAATCTGTGCTACCTGGAATCAATGGGGCTATCTTGAACAGCGCGGGTGTAGGTGCATTGGCTACACTACAGCAAGTGTAGCAGTCTCAGAAGAGGGTGTTTGCAAACCTCCGGGGCTATTGCACGGGTGGCTGCGTCGACTTTAATCTGGCAACCTTCTGCTGCAGTTGCTCAAGCAGACCATCCATCCCCTTCTGCTTGACCAGGTTGCGAAAGCTGGTTCTGTAGTTACTGATAAGACTGACACCATCCACAACAACATCATAGACGAACCAGTCATCCTGTTTCTGTCGCAGTTTGTAACTGACCGGTATCTCAGCGCTACTGGTAACGACAAATGTCTGTACTTGTGCCCGTTTGCCCTTCACCCGCTCCCTGCCCAAACGTGCGGTCTGGCCTGAATAGCTGTCCAGTGCGGAGAAATAGGTATTCTCCAGCAACTCCCGGAACAGTTCGACGAAACGCGCCCGTTGATTTGCGGATGCCTTTCTCCAGTTGGCCGCCAGAATAACCTGTGACATTGCCTGAAAATCGAAGGTTTCATCCACGATGGTGCTGACACGGTCCCGGCGTTCTGCGGATGTCAGACCCTTGTCGTTCAGAACCCCCACCACATCATTCATCGTATGCTGCACCATTTCGGAAGGTCCGATACTGGCACTGGCAATTGCGGGTAGAGCCCCGCTCATCAGCACTAAAAGCAGTGCGAGACGAATTAACATCTGTATAACTCCTTCTCCATCCCTGAAGTTCGCGCCTTCAACAACACCCATTCCCCCAAGTAAGCTCCCAGATTCAGAGACCTTTGTATGCAAATCCCTGTAAGGGTTTCTCTTCATTCGTAACCATCGAATCCGTGGATGTTAACATGCCCTGACCGTCCCGCCCCTCTCTGACCCGGGCCACACCAAGCAAACGGGCACCGCTGCCACCTGCATTTCGAACGAGCCGACCGCTATCAACCAACCACACGACCTCTCCACCCGGTTTGACGATCCTGTATTCGATGCGAAAATCGGCTCCACCCTGCAGCACCTTCTTGAAGGCTGCCACTACTGCTTCCCGATCATCAACATGGATTCGACCCAGGTAAGCATCAAATGTTCCATCGAAACTTCCCGGCCGAAAGCCGAATACCCGCTGCATATTGTCGTCCCATTTCAGCAGCTCTCTCCTTACATCCCACTCCCAGCCGCCAAACAGAACCGACAGCCCCAGCAGGCTGAGGTGATTTTGGGCCATCCCGCTGTCACGCTCTACCTGCGCCAATTGCAGCCTTAGTCGTTCGCGATCCTCCTTCAGCTCACCCTCAATCCGCCGCCGCCGATGGAGAGAGCGCTTCAACCCAGCAGTTCTGCGCGTCACCTTGCGATCCACCAGGCGCCTGAAACCCCAGATCCAAACACCGATCCAAAGCACCGCCAGCAGGATCAACAATATGGTCACCACTGAACTATTCTGCATCAGCGGCGGCTGATCGAGCACCTGCCAACGCTTACGGATCGCCAACTGCTCTTCGGGGGAGATGCTGTCCAGCCCTTTCTGCAGGATGTTGACAAGCATTTGATTATCCTTGCCAACCGAGAATGAAAAGTCTCTTGAACGCCCTGCTTGCGCCACCTCCATAACGCCAGGGGCAACCCCCTGTGCCAACTGGTGCCTGGCAGTCGCAGTATCACCAAGATAAGCATCAGAATCTCCCCTGGCAACACTCAACAAACCCTTGGCAACACCAGACACCTTCACCAAAGTGGTAGCTGGAAACTCCCGCATCAGCCAATCCTGCCAGACGCTCAGTTCCACTACTGCCACCCGCTTTCCAGGCAGTTCCTGCAGCGTCAGCTTAGGCATGCGCCCAGACGAATATAAAGCACCGGGCAGATTGATATAGGGACGGGTGAACAGCAGGAACTCAGCCCGTTCCGGGGTCCAGTCGTCCACGGCCGACAGGTCCAAATCCCCGGCCATCATCGCTGCATCAAGGGCCGACCTGTCTCCCAAAGGGACAAGTTTCAGTTCCAGACCCATCTTCCGGCTCACAAAGCGCAGATAGTCGGCAGCGATACCCAATGGCTGACCGTTTTTTTTGTATGAACTGATGGGCGCCATCCCATCGATCAACCCCACCCGAACCTGCACCTGCTGATCCAGCCATACCTTTTCCTGTACACTGAGCGGCACACTCCCCCCCACCGCATTTAACGACAGCAGCAACATAGCCAACAGTGTAATAAATTTAAATGGAGAGAAAACCATCCTGCAACTCTCTTTCGTCACACCTAACACCTAGACAGATCGATATTCCACGAATACTAATGATTTTCTCAATAAAAAGGGCATATTGAAACAAACTGATGAATCTATCGCCTCAATTGTAGTCGCCGCACCCAATTTCCGGTATCTTCAGCTATTTTCCACAGCACCATTGCAGGTTTGTTATGAGTACAGCGTTTGTCGCCGTTTTGATGGGTTCAGATTCCGACCTCCCGGTCATGCAGGCAACTCTGGAGGTCTTAGGCTCTCTCGGGATCCCATACGAAGTGAAGATCACCTCGGCCCATCGTACGCCCGAGGTCACCCACGACTACGTGAAAGATGCAGATGATCGAGGTTGCAATGCCTTCATTGCTGCCGCTGGACTGGCGGCCCATCTGGCCGGGGCCGTGGCAGCTGCCACCTTGAAACCGGTGATTGGCGTACCCCTCGATGCCGGACCATTGAAGGGTATGGACTCCCTGCTCTCCACCGTGCAGATGCCAGGCGGCATCCCGGTCGCAACCGTTGCAGTGGGCAAGGCTGGCGCCAAGAACGCAGCCTATCTCGCTGCCCAGATCCTCGCACTTGGCGATGAGGCGCTGGCGGTACGCATCCGTGAAGAGCGGCAGGCAAATGCCCAAGGCGTCATCGACAAGGACACCAAGCTCCAGGCCGATCTTGCCGGCTAAGCCTGTCATCCACCCCTGGCGCCTCCGGCTGGCCGTCCGGACGGTGCTTGGGGGCGGTCTTATCGCCTATCCCACCGAGTCGGTCTATGGACTGGGTTGCGACCCACTCAACCCACTGGCGGTGTTCCGCTTATTGGCGCTGAAAAAACGCTCCGCCGACAAGGGCCTGATCCTCATCTCGGACAGCTTCGAAAGACTGCGGCCCTACCTGGCTCAGATCCCGCAAACAAGACTCAAACCGGCGCTCGACAGTTGGCCCGGTCCCGTCACCTGGCTACTGCCCGCCGCCGCAGATCTGCCCGCCTGGATACGTGGAAAACATTCGACTGTGGCGGTCAGAGTCACCGACCACCCAGTTGCCGCAGCCCTTAGCCGCGCCTGCGGCAGGCCACTCATATCCACCAGCGCCAACCTCAGCTCACGTCCTCCAGCCCGCAACGCACTACAGGTACACAGCCGCTGCGGTAACACCATCGATCTGATTCTGCATGGTGAGACCGGCGACCTGAAGCGCCCAACCCCCATTCGTGATCTGTTTTCCGGCCGGACCAGCAGGAGGTAGGCAAAAAGAATTCCATTCCCTCCCGAACACCAAACTGGTCAAGAAACTGCACCATCGGCCGCTATGGGAATTTGAGTCAACAAATTACGTTATGCTGTCTGCATCGAAAAGGATCGCGACAAGGAACATGGAAAAACGGCAGGATCGCACTGCAGGTATCCCGGACAGGGCCTCTCCCTGGCGCCTCCCACTGGCGCCTGCACTGTTGCTCGCCTTCAGTCTGCTGTTTTTTCCATTCCGCCAGACTTTCGCGCTGCAACTAATCACCCATCCGAATACTGATACTGCAGAGATCAGCCGCAGCACCGCACGCGCCGTATTCAGCATGCGCCGCCAGATCTGGCCCGATGGCGCTGCAATTCGGGTCTTTGTCTTTCCCGACAAACACAAACTACACAAAGCATTCGCAAAACAGCTGCTGGGGGTATTTCCCCATCAGCTTCGCCGCGCATGGGACAGAAAAGTCTTTTCAGGGACCGGACAGGCCCCCGACACCGTCCAGTCAGAGGCGGAAATGATAGAGATGATAAAAAAGACTCCCGGCGCAATCGGTTATATTTCCGAGGACAACAGAGATGAATCGGTACAGATTCTGGAAGTGGAGTAGGCGACTCGTCCTGCTCGGCTGGCTGCTGCCGCCATTGGCGACGGCATCCTCCCTGTTTGGTGATGAAAACCTGCAGATCCACGGTTTTCTGAGCCAGGGTTACACACACACATCCGCCAACAGCTGGTTCGGTGACAGCAGCAACGGCAGCTGGGACTTTCGCGAACTCGGTCTCAACGCCTCCTATCGACTGACCCCGCAGCTGCAGATCTCCGGCCAGCTTCTTTCACTCACCGCTGGCGAGATGCAGGACGGCTCTCCGAGTCTTGACTACGGTCTGCTTGATTACAATTTCGCAAATTTCGATAACGGAAACCTTGGCCTGCGACTCGGCCGTGTCAAGACCCCTATCGGCCTATATAACGATACCCGCGATGTCGCCTTCACCCGGCCCACTAACTTCCTGCCCCAGTCGATCTATTTCGACAAGGTAAGAAATCTGGAGCTCTCCAATGACGGTTTTCAGATTTACGGCGACCTGCTGACAGATTGGGGGGATCTGCTGTTCCAGGGCGGCATGGGCAAGCCAGTGACGGATGAAAACGTGGAATACGCCTATCTTGGAAATGATTGGCAGGGCGAAATGAGTGCCGATTTCTTCTTTCTTGGACGGATCATCTACGAGCTGGAGGGTGGCCGCATCCGGCTTTCGGCCACCATTGCCGACGGGGACCTCGACTTCGAACCCGGTCCCACAGACCCCTTTACCAACGGTACTGTCGGCATACAGTTACGGGTACTCTCGTTCCAATACAATGCAGAGGCTTGGCACTTCACCACGGAATATATGCAGGAGGATGTGATAAACCAGGACTTGGGACCTATCCGACCTGATGGAAAAGGCACCGCCGAAGGCTACTATCTACAGCTGGCCCACGACCTCTTCAGTGACTGGGAGATCATCGTCCGCTATGACGTCAGCTATCTTGACCGTAACGACCGGGACGGCACCAAACAGGAGGCCGGCCCCTTCGGCATGCCTGCCCACAATATGTTTGCCAAAGATTGGGCCCTGGGATTACGTTGGGACATCACACCCGCCTTCATGGTTCGCGGTGAATATCACTGGATTGACGGTACTGCCTGGCTTTCATTAAGGGAAAACAACCCTTTCCAAACAGAACGCCATTGGCAGATGTTCAGCCTGCTCGCCTCCTATCGATTCTGATCCAGCAGATACGGGCGCATGACAAGCAAGCAGCAACGCAAACCTCATTTCATCAGTCTTAAGTGGAAGCTGTTGATTCTGCTCAGTCTCTTATTGGTCCTCATCAACGTCTCTTTAACGGCAATCGCTTATCTGAAGCAGAAGGATCAATTCGAAACACAACGCACAGAGGTCCGGGAACAACGCGCCAGGGAAGTTGACGGATTGGTGCAGGGAACCTATTCAAGGCTTCTCAGCATTGCCGGCCTGATACCCGAGCTTGACATCGATACAGAAGAGGACATGGGTCTTGCGCAGCACATAAGCGCTATTGTTCAGGAACACGGCTCCCTGCTGCAGATTGAGTGGGGAGTGGATACCATCCACTATTTTTCAAAGGCGGGTGCACCACTGTTCACCTGGGGAAGCAACATCGGCCCAACGCTGAGCCACACCCTGGTCGATCACGCCATCGAGAACGAAGAACCTGCCAGCGCACTCGCCTGCCGGCGCGAATGCCGACAGTATGTCTCCGTCCCGGTGTTGCAGGGCCACAGCATGGCCGGCGTATTGGTCGTCGGAGAACTGGTCGCAGGCACGGTGGTCAGACTGCAACGGATCACAGGTGCCGGTATTGCTGTCCTGGTCAGAGAGCAACCAGGCAAAGCAGCTTCCAAGGGCTTTCTCACTCCCTGGGAGATGAGGGTAACGGCACTCTCCGGCGCTCACGCCAGCCTGCAACGTCTGAGCAAGGCAGCAGAGCATCTGCAGTTTACCAACCTTTCCCAGAGCGAACAGCTGCTGCTGGAAGACAATACCCTCGAAATCACAGCCTTTCCGCTGGCCAATGATGAAACCGGCACGCCGGCCCACCTGCTGATCATCGAAGACATCTCCGGGCATATCCAGGCTATGGAGAGTGCCTTTCGCAACAGCATCACTGCCGGAGTCGCCGGGATTCTGCTCACCGAGCTGCTATTGCTGATGCTGTTATGGGGCCCAATGGCACGATTGCAACGAGTGTCAACCACCCTGCCGCTGCTTGCAAAGCAGGCCTACGGCCAAGCCCGTTCGTCACTGAAGTCAACCACAAATGAATCATTCTCTCACGATGAAATAGACCAGCTCGGAGAGACAACGGAAACACTTATCTTCCAACTGGAGGCCCTGCAGTCGGAGATCAACAGCCGCACCCACCACTTACTGCAGCGCACCAGTGAACTCGCACAACAGCGTGATTTCGTGCAGGGCCTGATGGATACTGCCCAAATCATTATCATCACCCAGCGCACAGACGGCCGGATAAACAGTATCAACCACTTTGCAAGTCAGTTAACCGCCTACGATCTGAAAACTCATCCGTCACTCCACTTCGACCAGCTGCTTCACCCCAAGAACCTTGATCCGGAGACCATCGTAAAGCTCTTTCAGCTGCGTAATGCCAGCCTGGACCACTACCACCACGACTGCGACATAGTTACCGCAGAGGGAGTAATCCGCACAATTTCCTGGTTCCATGCACGGCTTGATGTCGCGAGAGAGGACGATCCAGCAGTACTCTCCGCCGGCATCGATATTACCGAACGCCAACAGGCGGAGGAGAACCTGGCCTGGCTGGCCGACCATGACCCCATGACGGAACTGTTCAACCGGCGTCGTTTTCATATCGAGTTCGAAGCGATGCTGCAGGCGGCAAAGCGTTACGGCCACACCTCCGCACTGCTCTATTTCGACCTCGACCAGTTCAAGGATATCAACGATACCAGCGGCCATCAGGCAGGGGATGCCCTGCTCAGAGTGGTGGCTGAACGGCTGCATGCGGTGACCCGGGAATCCGATCTGCTGGCCCGGCTCGGCGGCGATGAGTTCGCGCTGGCCCTGCGGGAAACGAGTAAGGAAGAGGCCATCGGCGTGGCACACAAAATCCAGGAGGAACTCAGCAGAGTCGAGATGCCGGTTCGTGGCAACAGGCATAAGATCTCCGCCAGCATCGGCATCGTACTCTACCCACTTCACGGCATTACTGTGCACGATCTGATGGCCAATGCAGACCTCGCGATGTATCAGGCCAAGGATGCAGGACGTGACAGCTGGCACATCTTCTCAGTTGACGAAAACATCCGCGAGCAGATTGAAACCAAGATCCAAATCAAAGAGCAGCTCGAACAGGCACTGTTGCAAGAGAGCTTTATTCTCCACTTTCAACCGATCCAGCAGATCAGCGATGGCCGTATCTCACACTACGAGGTGCTGGTCCGCATGCAGGAGAAAGATGGCTCCCTGATCCCTCCGGGACTTTTCATTCCAATTGCTGAAACCACTGGGCTGATCCACAAGATCGACCGGCTGATTCTCAAGAAAGCCATCAAGCGGCTTGAGCAACTGCAGCAGTCACAACGCAACATCACCTTCTCCATCAACCTCTCAGGCATGGTGGTGGACGACCCCCGGCTGCTGCCCTATCTGAAGAAACAACTGGCGAAACACAAAGTCGACCCTGGCAGTCTGGTATTTGAAGTCACTGAAACCGCCGCAGTCTCCAGCATCACAGCGGCAAAACAGTTGATGGAGCAGATCAAGGCGCTCGGCTGCCGTTTTGCACTGGATGACTTCGGCGTCGGTTTCTCATCCTTCTTCTACCTGAAGCAGCTGCCGGTGGATTATGTGAAGATCGACGGCTCCTTTATCCAGCAACTCGCCTCCAATAAGGAGGACCAGATCTTCGTCAAGGCACTCTCCGAAGTTGCCAAAGGATTCGGCAAGCAGACTATCGCGGAGTTTGTCGAGGATGAAGCCACCCTGCAGCTGCTGGCGGATCTGGGAGTCGACTACGCACAAGGTTTCCATATCGGCAAACCTCTGCCGGAGCTCCTTCCGGAATAGACTTGTCTGTTCAAATTTCAGTCTTCGCAATGATGACCGGCATGGCGCGTGGCTTCTCAAAATATGACGACGTAGGGTGCGCCCAGCGCACCAGAATAAGCCCAGCCACTACCGGGAAAGAGATTTATCCGCAAATAATCACTGCCTGATCATAGCTGAACCTACGGGTAATCAAACATAAAAAAAGCCCACCCGGGGAAGGGGTGGGCCTAAACAGCGCATTTTTCAGCGCCGGAGGAGGATCGAATCCATTTGTCGTCCGTCACTTAATGTATCGACGCCCCTGCGGAATTCTTTAGATATTTTTTATCGATCATCCATTTGCCGCCAGAGCCACGCATCTATCTGTTTTTATTATATTTTTTCTGTAACAACCGCTCCATCCCGGCAGCAGGCCATCAAACATCATTCGTTTAATTCTTATTTTTTGGCTAATCGTACCTCCAAAACCCCGCAGGCCTGACCAAGCGCAGCGGATCAGGGCTACATTGTTACGCTTCCCGACTGGCCAGATAGTCGGGCAGATGCTCTTCTATCCACTCCCGTAACCAGTGGCTGGCGCGGGAACCATGAAAACGTCCCAACTCTTCCCCATGATGGAACAGGATCACCGTCGGGAATCCGCGTAGACGGTAGTGGCCTGCCAGACGCATATTGTCATCCACTTCCACCTTGGCCAGCTGCACAGCCCCATCCAGTTCTTCGATCACCCTTTCCAGCGCTGGCGCAAGGGATAGACAGGGCGAACACCACTCCGCCCAGAAATCCACCATGACAGGCAGTTCTGCAGAAGCCTGGATCACCTTCTTATCGAAGGTCGCCTCTTCCACGATAAAAATATGGGGGGATTTGTTCTGCTGTTCCATGACCGGTACTGCCTCACTGCGTATGGAAGAATCTCTCTTAACGGTGTTTTTCCGTCCTGAAAAACAGTCGCCGGGTTAAATCGATCCGAAGAATTGGTTAACTGCCCGCATGATAGGGTATCTTACAGGGTTTACCCAAGCACTCAGGAATCTATCCATGCCGAGCAACAGCAGCCGTTCGCCCTTTCCTGCCACCCGCATGCGCCGCATGCGCCGGGACGAATTCTCCCGCCGTCTGATGCGTGAAACGATCCTCACCCCCGCAGACCTGATCTATCCCGTTTTCGTGCTTGAAGGGAGCGGTGAAAGGGAAGCTGTCGAGTCCATGCCCGGCGTGGAGCGCATGAGCATCGACCTGCTGGTCGAGGAGGCGAAACAGGTGCACCGTCTCGGCGTTCCCATGATGGCGCTGTTCCCGGTCACCCCAATGTCTGTCAAGACAGAGGATGCCAGAGAGGCCTTCAACCCGGAGGGACTGGCCCAGCGGGCGGTGCGGGCACTGAAAGAGGCGGTGCCGGAACTTGGCGTCATGACCGATGTCGCCCTCGACCCTTTCACCACCCACGGTCAGGACGGTCTCATTGATGAAACCGGTTATGTATTGAACGACGAGACCAAAGTGGTTCTGGTCAAACAGGCCCTCTCCCACGCCAAAGCGGGGGCTGATGTGGTCGCCCCCTCCGATATGATGGATGGCCGCATCGGCGCCATTCGGGAGATACTCGAAAGCAACGAGCACATCCACACCCGCATCCTTGCCTACTCGGCAAAATATGCCTCCAGTTTCTATGGCCCGTTCCGGGATGCCGTCGGCTCTGCCGCCAATCTGGGAAGCGGCAACAAGTACAGCTATCAACAGGACCCCGCCAATACAGACGAGGCGCTGCACGAGGTTGCCCTCGATCTGCAGGAGGGGGCCGACATGGTGATGGTAAAACCGGGCATGCCCTATCTCGACGTGGTGCGCCGGGTGAAAGAGACCTTCAGGGTCCCGACCTACGCCTATCAGGTCAGTGGTGAATACGCCATGCTCATGGCCGCCGCGCAAAACGGCTGGCTCGACAAACAGGCGGTGGTGCTGGAATCCCTGCTCTGTTTCAAACGCGCCGGCGCCGACGGCATACTGACCTACTTCGCCAAAGAGGTGGCGCAGTGGTTGAATGAGTAATCACCCATGACCGACAGCTACGCCGTCATCGGCAACCCCATCGAACACAGCAAATCCCCGCTGATCCACACCGCTTTTGCGGAACAAACCGGGGAGTCCATCGAATACACCCGCCTTCTCGGCAACCTCGACGACTTCGAGGGTGACGTGGCACGTTTTCTCGGGGATGGTGGCCAGGGGCTCAATATTACCGTGCCGTTCAAAGAGGCGGCATGGCGTCTGGCGGATGAACTCAGCAAGCGGGCTCACACTGCAGGCGCGGTCAATACCCTGATCCGGCTCGAAAACGGCAAATTGAGGGGCGACAATACGGATGGCATAGGCCTGGTGCGCGACCTTACCATCAACCACGGTTTTCGCTTCAAGGGAAAGCGGATCCTGATACTCGGCGCCGGTGGCGCGGTCCGTGGCGTGGTGCGCCCCCTGCTCGAAGAACAGCCCAAGCGGCTCATCATCGCCAATCGTACCGCTGCCAAGGCCTACTCTTTGGCCACCGGTCTTAGCGGTTTCGGTCCGGTGGCAGGCTGTGGACTGGAGGAAATTGAAGGTATGCAGTTCGATCTGATCATCAACGGCACCGCCGCAGGTCTTGCTGGAGAGGTGCCGAAGATCCCCGAAGGCGTTCTGACAAAAGGCGGCTGGTGTTATGACATGATGTACGGGGATGGACCCACAGTATTTCAAAAATGGGCGCGTGAGCGTCATGCCGCCAGGGCACTGGATGGTCTCGGCATGCTGGTGGAGCAGGCGGCCGAATCCTTTCGCCTGTGGCGTGAGATCCTGCCTGATACCGTTCCGGTTATTCGGATGTTGCGCGGTTAAAGCGGCGCTCCCTGCGATCCCAATCCTGAGCCGGGGCATTACAATCGGCGCGCTTGATAAACTCGCGGGCGGTGAGGCGGCAGCCATCGAAGATTTTACCGTTCAGCGCCTCGATCAACGCCCTACCTTCATTGTCCGATGAGGTGAAGACGATGAAGTAGTGATAATCCTTGTCAAAGCAGTCGCGTCCCATGCGGCGCTCAAAGCGAGTATGCACTGACTGGCCGCCCAGCAGATCCTGTATCTCCAGCAACCTGGCTTCCGCCGGCAGATTCCCGATAAACACGTCCATTTCCCTTCCTTCGATTAATCGTCCGTAATTAGATAACTCAAGTTTCGGAGTTCGCGGTGATGGCTGGCATGACAAACGTAGGGTGCGCCACGCGCACCATGATTGCAGCTTATACTGGTGCGCACAACACACCCTACCAGATACTCATGTGATGAATTAAACGCCGCCACATCTTCTCGCAGGGGGCGGCGTCAACCGGTCATCTATATCCCCGCGTGTCTCTTCATCAACCGCACATAGTGTGCCGCAGAATAGTCGAGATACTCCAGCTCCTGATCACTGAGCGGACGCACCCGTCTGGCAGGCGTTCCCACCCAGAGATAGCCCCCCTCGAGGTGTTTTCCGGAGGTTACCAGTGAGCCGGCGCCCAGCATGGCGCGCGATTCCAACACGGCACCATCAAGAATAGTGCACCCCATGCCGATAAAACAACTATCGGCAATATTACAGCCGTGCAGCACCGCCTTGTGCCCCACCGTGACCCGGTCACCCAGGATCAATGGCGAGCCACCCGGCTGGTACTTGCTGTCGTGAGAGACATGCAGCACACAACCGTCCTGCACATTGCTCTCACTGCCGATGCGAATCGCATGCACATCGCCACGAATGACGGTCATGGGCCAGACTGAAGAGTGAGAACCGATGCTCACATTGCCGATCACAACGGCGGTTTCATCGATCCAGGCATCAGTGGCAACCTGTGGCATGCTAGATTCAAAGGGTCGGATATTGGACATAAGCGGAGTTGAATAATGGAAATTGTACTGTTTGTGCTTGCCGGCATGGCAATCGCCACGCTCATCTACGGAATAATGATCTACAACAATCTGGTGCGGCTCAAGCATAGCGTAACCCAGGCCTGGTCGAATATCGATGTACTGTTGAAGCAGCGCCATGACGAACTACCCAAACTGGTAGAGACCTGCAAGCAGTACATGAAGTTTGAACAGGAGACCCTGGAACGGGTGATGCTGGCCCGCTCCGCCGTTGCCAGCGCCCGCCAGCAGGGGGACATTGGGGCAGTCGGCAGCGCTGAGAGCTCGCTACGCCTCGGTCTCGGCAATCTCTTTGCCGTGGCGGAGAACTACCCCGACCTGAAAGCCAACGACAACTTTCTGCATCTCCAGTCCCGCATCACCGGCCTGGAGAACAGCATCGCCGACCGGCGGGAGTTCTACAATGAGAGCGTCAACAACAACAATGTACGCATCGAGCAGTTTCCCGACATCCTGCTGGCCAGTCGTTTCAATTTCAAGGCGGCGGAACTGCTTGAGTTTGACGAGGAGGAGACCAGGGACGTAAATGTCGGCACCCTGTTCGGCTGAACGGAATGTCCGCCGATCTGCTTGCCATGTCGACCCTGGAGTTCTCGGTCTGGGCCGGCACGCTCTCCCTGTTGAGCCTCGCTGCACTATTCTTCTCGTTCCGGAACCTGATACGCGCCCGGGTCATCGAGGACACCCCCACCTCTCGCATCCGTTCAGCCCATCAGGGTTATGTGGAACTAAACGGAAAAGCGGCGGCAATGAAAGGGGAGCCCATCATCACCCCACTCACCCACAGCCCATGCTGCTGGTTCCGTTTCAAGATCGAACGCAAGGGAGAGAAGGGGTGGCGCACCGTTCGCCAAGGTGGCAGCGAGGGACTGTTTCTGCTCAAGGATGACAGCGGCGAGTGTATCGTCAACCCAGATGGCGCCGATGTCATCCCCAGCGAAAAGAATGTCTGGTATGGCAGCAACAGTCTGCCTCAGGCCGGGCCTGCGACGGGAGGACTTGATTACAACAGTTCAACTACCCTCTTCGGACTTCAACTTAACATCCGCAGCAACAGCATGGGCAGCCACTACCGTTATACCGAGGAGACCATCTACCCTGGCGATCCGCTCTATGCCATCGGTCTGTTCAAATCCATAGGCGAAGCGAACTGGCTGGCCATGCGACAGGATATGGTGCGTGAACGCCTGCGTCAGTGGAAACAGGACCGCGCCGGATTGCTCGCACGTTTCGACCGGGACGGCAATGGCGAAATCGATTTGGATGAGTGGGAATCGGCCCGCGGCAAGGCAGAACTCGAGGTCGCCAGTGAACAGGTACAACAGGATCAACAATCCCTGCACACCCTGAGCCAGCCCGACTCCAACCGCCCCTTCCTGATCTCCTCCAGCGCAGAATTTACTCTCGTCAAACACTACCGCCGTTTTGCCTTCGGTTTCATCACGGGCTTTTTTCTCCTTGGCGGTATCAGCACCTGGATGCTGGCCACACGGTTTGCCGCATGATCCACCCGGCATGGTAGTATCCCCATCCGAGACTGTTTTGACCTGATCTTTACATCACCTTTCCAGGATCAATGGCCCCGAACCAAGCGCCAGATCTGCGGTCAAATCCGTGACAATGAACTCCAGGAAAACCATGCGTTACCGATACCTCCCACTACTGCTGCTCGCACTTCCCCTGTTGTTGAACGCGAAGGATCGTCCATTTATCGATCAACCCACCGACAGGCCCAACCTGAAGGTTGAAGAGTATGTCTGGGAGGAGGGCAAGGTCACCCTGCCGAAAGATCTGAACGAGGATCAACTGACCGAATTCCAGGTCACTGACAGCAGCGGCCGTTTCCGTTTTTTTATCGACCACAGCACCCTGCAACCCGGAGAGGACAATGCCATCCGCGTACTGCTCGCCATCCGCTCGAACCGTGGCGCTCTCAACACCTCTTACGAGGGATTCCGCTGCGGTGCCCGCGAATACAAAGTCTACGCGTACGGCAGCCACAAGGGCCTGAAGGCCCTGAAAAAACCGCTCTGGAAAAGGATTATCGTCAGCGGATCGGATAACTACCGGCATACGCTCTACAGCCATTATCTCTGCGACCTGAACAAGGGCGTTCCTCTTGAGCCGAGCAATATCATTCACTATATGAAACAGCCCACACGAGTGGAACAGACGCCTTTTTTCAACGATTAGGTGCTGTATCGACGCTTTTACCTGATCCTTGCGTTTGATCATGCCAACACCCCCCGATTTATCGGGGGGTTGGTTTTCACCGGGTCACCCCCATCTCCCCACTATCATTCGTTTTCTCAATCCCGGAGTTATCACAGATGAACAATCCCCTGCTGGAGATGGACGGCCTTCCGGTCTTTTCCCAGATCAAACCTGATCATGTGGAACCCGCCCTGGACCATCTGTTGTCCCACAACCGGGAACAGATCGAGGCACTGCTCAAGGGAGAGCAGCAGTTCACCTGGCACAATCTGGTGGAACCGATGGAGCGGCTCGACGACCGGCTCAGCCGCGCCTGGTCTCCGGTCAGCCACATGAATTCAGTGGTCAACAACGAAGCACTGCGAAGCGCCTACAACACCTGCCTGCCCAAACTGAGTGAATACGGCACCGAGATGGGGCAGAATGCCGAGCTCTTCGCCGCCTTTAAGGCTGTCGCAGAGCAACCGAACGACCTGAACCCCGTTCAGCGTAAGGTACTGGATGATGCCCTGTTGGACTTTCATCTCTCCGGTGTCGACCTCTCTGCCGATAAAAAAACCCGTTTCAAGGAGATCAGCCAGTCGCTGTCGACCCTCACCACCAAATTCGAAGAGAACCTGCTCGACGCCACCAATGAGTGGAACAAGCTGATCATCGATGAGACTGCACTTGCTGGAATGCCTGAGTCCGCCCTGGCGCTGGCACGGCAGACCGCAGAACAGCGTGACAAACAGGGTTGGCTGCTGACTCTGGAGTTCCCCTCCTATCTGCCGGTAATGACCTACGCCGACAACCGGGAACTGCGCCGCGAGGTCTACGAGGCCTTCTCCACCCGCGCCTCAGATCAGGGTCCCCATGCAGGCAGATGGGACAATAGCGAGGTAATGGAGCAGATCCTCGCACTGCGCCATGAACAGGCACAACTACTCGGTTTCGACAACTTTGCGGAACGCTCCCTGGCGCGCAAGATGGCCCGCTCCACCGACGAGGTGACGCAGTTTCTCACAGACCTGGCCCAGCGCGCCCACGCTCAGGCGGTAGAGGAGCTGAAAGCACTCCGCGCCTTTGCAGCAGAGCAGCACGGCATGACGGAACTCGAAGCCTGGGACATCGGTTACTACAGCGAAAAACTACGCCAACACCGTCACAACATCTCCCAGGAAGAGCTTAAGCCCTACTTCCCGGAGACGCGGGTGGTACCGGGTATGTTCGCCGTTGTAGAGCGCCTCTACGGCATCAATATCCAGGAGATTCAGGGCGTCGACAACTGGCACCCGGATGTCCGCTTCTTCGAGATTCGCGACGCCGGAGGAAAAGAGCGGGGGCAGTTCTACCTCGATCTCTATGCCCGCCCACACAAACGGGGCGGCGCCTGGATGGACGAGTGCGTCACCCGTTTCTTTACCGACACCGTCGACCAGCTGCCGGTCGCCTATCTCACCTGCAACTTTTCACCACCAGTTGGCGACAAACCGGCGCTCTTCACCCACGATGAGGTGGAGACCCTGTTCCACGAATTCGGCCACGGCCTGCACCATCTGCTCACCCGCATCGACTACCCGGCGGTGGCGGGCATCAACGGCGTGGCCTGGGATGCAGTGGAACTGCCTAGCCAGTTCATGGAGAACTTCTGCTGGGAAAAGGCGGCCCTTGATCTTATCTCTGGCCACTATGAGAGCGGCGAGCCGATTCCACAAGTCCTGTTTGAGCGCATGACCGGCGCCAAGAACTTTCAGTCCGCCATGATGATGGTGCGCCAGCTGGAATTTTCCCTCTTCGACTTTCGCATCCACCGGGAGTACGACCCAAAAAGGGGTGGGCGCATCTACAAGATCCTCAACGAGGTACGCAAACAGGTCTCGGTGCTGACTCCGCCAGAGTGGAACCGCTTTGCCCACGGCTTCTCCCACATATTCGCCGGTGGTTACGCAGCAGGTTACTACAGCTATAAATGGGCGGAGGTGCTGTCGGCAGACGCCTTCTCCCTCTTCGAGGAACAGGGCGTTTTCAATCCGGAAACCGGCAACGCCTTTCTGACTGGCATCCTTGAGCAGGGCGGTTCCAAGGACGCGATGGAGCTGTTTGTCGGTTTTCGTGGACGCGAGCCAAAGATCGATGCGCTGTTGCGGCACAACGGCATCACCGGTTAGTCAGGTAGGTTGGGTTAGCGATAGCTTAACCCTACGCTAGGGGCCGGAGTCAAACCGCCTCAACCTCGTCACTTTTACCACCATTGTTTGCGCGGTTTGACTCCGACCCCTTCCGCCTAAATCTGCAGCGCTTCCACCGTCCAGCCGACAGCGCCAACCTCTGCCTCTGGATGTAATCTGCGGATCTCACGCCCGATCTCCGTAACCCGCCAGCGGGGCACATCGACCATCAGGAGGATCTCCCCGTGTTTCAATGCGTTCCGGCACTCGTCCATATGGGCGTGCGGCACATGCCGAACGAAGTAGCTACCGGCCAGATAGGTGGCGGCCATAATCAGACCATTCAACAGCGCCCAACCCAGCAGACCGGCGAACAGGCTACCAACCAGTAGTATCAAAGCCAGAAAAAAGGTCAGAAGGTTCAGGTTCCATAAGACTCGTTCCAGGCGAGCCCCAAAATCCGTGCGCTGGCGTACGGATGCCTCGGGAAGTCCGGAGATATCAATACCCTCCCTGGCGACGGCATGCATGTGGCGCCTGTCGACGCCCAGCCTTTGCAGATCGGGCAGCACCTGTTCAACATGGCGCCGCTGCGGAAACATCAGATAGATTCGTCTCAACATGGCACCACCTCAACCTTCTGCAACGTAGTCGTCAGTATCGTTTCCCTGCACTATCTTGTGATCCTCAGTCTCCATCTCCATGTAGAGACGTTTGTTCTCCTCACTTTCGAAGTAGATCTCAAGACCGTCCTTGCCATCCCCCTCATAGAGGCAGGGGTGGTGTTCAGGATCAGAGACTTCGTGCAACGTGATGGGATCAGTTGTCGTACGAATATGCATGATTCTTCCCTCAGAAGTTGACTGTGTACTGGTTTTATAGAAATACCAAGCAATTTAGTCAAGTATAATGGCTCGCCAAATACTGACGCAGAAACCAAGGGTTTTCAGGCAGAGGGAATAAGATTGCTACTGCGCAAGGCGTAGGCCCGATCAAGCGCAGCGGATCGGGCAATCAGTGGTTGAAGCACAGGACCGCTGCCGGTTCGGCTGCGCTTGAACCGGCCTCCTTCAGTCACCAGGTGGTCATCTAAAGATATCGAAGAAGAGGGTATAGAACAGGCTGGCCAGAATCAGGCTGAAAAAGGTAGTCGGTATGCCGGTGCGCATCCAGACGGCAGGCGTGATGCGGGCACCGGGGATATTGGAGTGTTCAGATTCCGCCACCGCGATAATGTTCGCCGTGGCACCGATGTGGGTGCCGTTTCCACCCAGACCCACACCCAACGCCAGCGCCCACCAGAGGGGCGTGATATTGACTCCGCTGGACTCCAGCCCCAGGATGATGGGAATCATGGTGACGGTGAAGGGGATGTTATCCACCACCGCACTGAGAACGGCGGCAATCCACATCAGCATCAAACCTGCCAGCAATAGCTGGCCCGGTTCCCGCGCCATCTCGGCCAGTGAGTTGCCAAACAGGTTCAGCAGTCCCGAGGCCTCCACTCCACCGACAATCATGAAAAGCCCGGCAAAAAAGAACAGCACCGACCAGTTGACGCCGTTGAACAGTGTATCCATGTCGGGCTTCATCAGCGCCAAGGCCAGCGCCAATCCGATAAAGGCAGCGTAAGCGGGAAAAAAGTGGAAGTGGTGGTGAACGAAAAACAGTCCCACGACCAGCGCCAGAGACACAACTATTTTCTGTAATCCGGCCAAGTCCTTGATGGCGTGGGTGTCAACCAACTCCCGAACCTCTCCAGCGTCACGACGCAACTGTCTGCGGAAAAGAAAGAGCAGTAAGAGCACAGTCCCGGCCCAGACTACCACCACCGGCGGCCCCATATGGAACAGGAAATCATTGAAGCTGATATCTCCCGCGCTGCCGATCATCAGATTAGGCGGATCACCCACAAGGGTCGCCGCCCCGCCGATATTGGAGAGCATCGCCTCAGCCATCAGATAGGGCATAGGATTGAGTCTGAGCAGACGGCAGATCAATACCGTCAGGGGGGCAAATACGATGACCGTGGTGACATTATCCAGGATCATACTGATCAGGCTTACCGCAAGACTGAGGTAGACCAGCAGCAGACGCGCATCGCCCTTTGCCCAGCGGGTGATATGGACAGCCATATATTCGAAGGCGCCGGTGGGACGCAGCAGTGAGACCAGCATCATCATCGCTGCCAGCAGCAGAATGGTATTGGCGTCCACCGCCGCTATAGCCTCTTCCTGAGTATAGAAATCCATGCTCATGCCGACGCCGATCATCACCACCGCACCCAGAATTGCCGCACTGGTGCGGTGAAGTTTTTCCGAGAAGATCAGCGCGTAAGCCAGCACCAGAATCAGCGCGGAGGCCAGCATGGAATCACTGAGAGCGGTCATGCTTCAGCAGCAGCCCAGATTCAGCACCAGGCGGGCAATCCCCACCCGGGTAATAACCCCCTTGTACTCATCCCCGTCGGTCAGAAACAGATAACCGGTATTGAACTGCTCCATGATCGCCAGCGCCTTCATTACCTGCGCGCCGGGATTGAGCTGGATGGCATCATCCAGCACATAACCTTCGACAGGTAGCGGCAGAATCCTTTCCGCTTTCTCCTCAGCCATATCCATGTAGTCAAGATCATCACCCAGCAGGTGCGCGCCCTGAATATAGTCCCGCGGCACGCAAGTGAGGCGAAACGCATGCCGCAGGGAAAAACGGCCGACGATCCTGCCCTGTGCATCCACATAGGGAATGCCCGGCACATTCCGTTTTACGCACTCCGCCAGGGCGTCGCCGAAACTCATGCCGGTATGGGCCACTTCCGTCGGGATCAGGATCTCTTCCAGGTTCATGGGTCAGCTTGCTCCGGGCGCTCGTCCATCAGGGGTTTCATGGCATGCAACATATTGGCAAACAGATGTTTGTTCTGCCGCTCCTCTTTTGCCAGCAACTGCTTCATATAGGCGCGTTGGGTGGGTGCCGTAAAGCAGGCGGGGCAGCTGTCGGGGATCACGGGCAGTCCAGCCTCCAGGGCGAAGGCCCCGGTCTGACTCTCGCGGCAATAGACCAACGGGCGGATGATGCGGATATCGCCATCATTATTCTGATAGTGCGCCTTCATCGTACGTAACTGTCCGCCGTGGAAGATCGACATCATGAGACTCTCCGCCAGGTCATCGAGATGCTGAGCCAGTGCCAATACATTATAGCCCTCACGGCGACAGGTGGAGTACATGATGCCCCGCTTCATGCGGGCGCAGTAGGCACAGAATGAGTCGCCATCCAGACGGGTCCTGGCCTCTTCCATGATCGGCTGTTCTGCATAGATCCAGGATACGCCCAAGTTTTCATAATAGGCTTTCAGCGGCTCGGGATCGAAACCCTCCACCTCGGGGTCGACAGTGATGACGCCCAGCTCGAACTTAACCGGCGCATAGGTCTGCAGGTGACTCAGGATCTGCAGCAGGGAGAGGGAGTCCTTGCCGCCGGAGACGCCAAGGAGTATCCGGTCTCCCTCGCGAATCATGTCGTAATCGGCAATCGCGCGGCCGACTTTGCGCAGCAGGGATTTTGGGGGTTTGGCATAGTGTGTCATGGGGTTATTGTGACACGTGGAAAACCAAGGGTTCCAGCAGGATTGCCAGTGCCCAGGAAACCGGGACAGGAGTCAACTGGCACTAACATTAGGCAATATTATTCGTATTTCAATAATTTGCCAAATACCTAAAAACTGTAGGTCGTGTTAGCGCAGCGTAACACGACAAGAGTCGCGCACATTGCTGGGTTACGGCCAAAAAAATGGCCTAACCCAACCTACCCAAGCGGTTGATTATCAGTGCTTTTCGCGGCGGGGGCGCCGTTCCTACAGGATCTGCTGCAACGGCGGTTTCTGTAACACGGAACGAACCCCCAATACCCCGGAAGCTCCCATCAGCAACATGCCGCTAATCAGGCTGACGGGCCAGATCCAGAGGTTGCCCTGGTAGCTAAGGCCGAACAACTGGTCGGCGATAAGCGCGGCGATAAGCGTCGCACCCAGGGCAGCCAACAGACCGGCAATGGCACCCAGCACCATGAACTCCGTGACGATGGCGGTACGGATCTGCCCTTTCATTGCTCCCAAGGTGCGCAGGATCGCCGCCTCGCGGATACGCTCATCAAGGCTCGACTGGACTGCAGCCAGCAGCACCACCAGCCCCGCCAGCAAGGTGAAGAGGGAGACGAACTGCACCGACAGAATCACCCGGTCGATGATCGAGCGGACCCGTTGCATCAACGCCCCCACATCGATATCGGTAATGTTGGAAAAATGGCTGATCAGCCGAGCCAGGAACGGTTCATCGCCGGGAGGCAGGAAAAAGGCAGTGATATAACTCGCCTGGTTGACATCTAGCTGCCCCGGCGGTGCGATGACGAAAAAGTTCACCTCAAAAGAGTCCCAGGCTACCGTCCGCAAGCTGGTGACGAGCGCACTGACCGTCTGCCCGGCAATCTCGAAGGTGAGGCGATCGCCAAGCTGGATGCCCAGAGTGCGGGCGATACCCTTCTCCACCGACCAGCCACGTTCATCCGTCCGGTTCCACCAGTGACCTGAGACAAGCCGGTTGGAGGTCGGCATTCGTTCCATCCAGGAGAGATTGAACTCCCTCTGAATCAACTGTTTGGCACGGGGTTCAAAGTAGCTTTCTGCATCAACAGGGGTGCCGTTGAGGCTGTGCAGACGAGCACGGACCATCGGATAGATAACCGGGGTGGGGTGCTTTTGCCGGCGGAAGAACTTTTCCAAGGGTACCAACTGATCCGCCTGGACGTTGATCAGGAAGTGGTTAGGGGCTTCAAAGGGCAGTGTGGCGCGCCAGGCATCGAGCAGGTCGGTGCGGATCAGGATCAGCAGCAACACCACCATCATGCCGAGACCGACAGCGACCAGCTGAACGATGCTGACCTCTGGATGACGTGCAATATTGGCCAGTCCCAGCCGCCAGGGCTGGCCACCGGAGGGAGAAACACGCTGCAACATACGGGTCATCAGCCAGGCAACCAGAGTGAGCAGACTCAGGGTAGCCAACATACCGAGGCTGACCAGCAGGGTCAGCTGCCAGTCGGCGGCCTGCCAGGCCAACAATCCTGTGAGTACCACCAGTGCGGGGCCATAGATCGCCAGACGGCTGAGGCGTGGTAAGGGCATCTCCCGCCGCAACACCCGCAGGGGTGGCGTGTTACGCAGGGCCAGCAGGGGAGGCAGGGCGAAGCCGATGAGGGTGACCAGGCCGATCAACAGTCCCAGCAGCAGCGGCTGTAGCGTGGGAGGAGGCAGCTGCTGAATAAACAGACCGGCCAATAGTGCAGCAAGCAGATGCTGGACCAGGTAACCGAACAGCAGTCCGATCAGCGAGCCTCCCAGGCCGAGCAGCAGAAGCTGCCCCGTGAAGATGCGGGTGATGAGTTGGCGGCTGGCGCCCAGGCAGCGCAGCAGGGCTGCATTGTCGAGATGGCGGCGGGCGTAACGGTTCGCAGACATGGCAATCGCCACGGCCGCCAGCAGCAGACTGACCAGTGAAGCGAGGCCGAGAAAACGTTCGGCCCGCTCCAGGGCGGAGGTCAGTTCCCTGCGGCTGTCCCGAGGCCCAAGTAGACGTTGTCCGGCCTGCAGCCGGGGTTTGATCCAACCACGAAAAACCTCGAGGGCATCTGCGTCTCCCGCCAGCAACAGACGGTATTCTGCCCGGCTGCCGACAGTCAGCAGGCCAGTGGCCGGCAGATCGACCGGATTCATCATCAGGCGCGGTGCGATGCTGAACAGACTTCCGCCCCGGTCAGGCTCCTCGAAAATCAGGCCGCTGATGCGGAACCCGGACTCTCCCAGCTGTATGTCATCGCCCGGTTTCAGTCCCAGACGATCGAGCAGCTGGCGCTCCAACCAGACAGAGCCACTCTCCGGCGGGGCTTGGCGCTGTTGTTCCGAGTGCCCGGATGTTTCTGCCACCAGCAGCCGGCCCCGTAGCGGATAACCACGGGTCACAGCCTTCACCTCGGCCATCTGCAGCCGTTCACCCGCCAGGGACATGGAGCGAAAGCTGGTGGTTTCGGCCAGTTGCAGGCCCATCCCGAGAGCCGATTGCTTCCAGACTTCTGGCAGTGGACTGGAGGATTGAACCAGCAGATCGGCAGCCAACAGCTCACCGGCCTGATGGGTCATCGCCTGATGTACCCGCTCATTGAATAGTGCTACTGAGGTGAAAGCACCAACGCCGATGATCAAACCGAGCAGCAGCACCCGCAGTTCACCGGATGCAAGTTCCCGCCAGAGTGATCGCAGTATGAAGGCTAGCATCCTGATGCTTGCAGCAGACGGCCCTCTGCCAGCTCCAGCCTGCGACTGCACTGATCCGCCAGTGCGGCATCGTGGGTGACCAGAATCAGGGTGGTGTTGTGTTCACGGTTGAGTTCGAACAGCAGGTCGATCACCTTACGGCCAGTCTGCTGGTCGAGGTTGCCGGTGGGTTCATCAGCCAGCAACAGTTGCGGTGAAGCGGCAAAGGCGCGGGCAATGGCGACCCGTTGCTGCTCGCCGCCTGAGAGCTGATTGGGACGATGCAGACGCCGGGGTTGCAGGCCGACCCGCTGCAGCCACTCCTCCGCCAGTATGCGGGCATCACTGCGTCCGACCAACTCAAGGGGCACCATGACATTCTCCAGGGCGCTCAGAGAGGGCAGCAGGTGGAAAGACTGGAAAACGAAACCGAGCAGCTCCCGACGTAAACGGGCACGGCCATCCTCATCCAGACTGTTGAGATTTTGGCCATTCAGTTCGACTCGCCCCCGGCTGGGCAGGTCGAGGCCGGCGAGCAGACCCAGCAGGGTCGATTTGCCTGAACCCGAGGCACCGACCACGGCGAGGGTTTCGCTGTGTTGCAGGTCGAGGTTGACCCCCTGCAGAATATCCAGCGGGCCATCGGGACTGCTGACTTGTTTTGAGAGATCCTCTGCCCGCACAATGGGGCGGCTCTCTGCATGCTTCTGCTGACTCATGGATATGGTTTCTATGTTCCGACTGCTGCCAAGTTTACTGCTCTGTTCACTGCTGCTCCATCTTACGGCGATATTCGCAAATGACAGGCCGGTAATCCTGCTGTTGGGCGACAGCCTCAGCAGCGGTTATGGCATCGCCCTCTCGGAAAGATGGACAACCGCTTTGCAGGATCGTTTAACCGACCAGGGCTTTGAGCACCGCTTGGTCAACGCCAGCATTACTGGCGAGACCAGCCGTGGCGGCCTGAATCGACTGCCCGAACTGTTGCAACGCCATCGGCCCCGATGGGTGGTCATCGAACTGGGTGGCAATGACGGCCTGCGTGGTCTGGAATTGGCGCAGACCCGGCAGAATCTCCAGAAAGCGGTGCAGTTATCCCGTGCCGCAAAGGCCCGGGTACTGCTGATTGGTATGAAGATCCCCCCCAATCTGGGTCCGGTTTACAGCCGCAGGTTCGAGGCAATCTATACCGATATTGCCAATCAGGCGATTGTACCAAGCGTCCCCTTTCTGCTTGAAGGGGTGGCAGGAAATACCCCGTTGATGCAGACCGATGGCATCCATCCAAATGCAAAGGGGCAACCAGCTATTCTGGAGAACGTCTGGACAGTTCTGGGGCCGCTGTTGCAACTCCAGGGGTCGGAGTCAATACCTGCGACCTCAGCGAAATAAGGTATCGATGAGAAACAACGCTATGAAGGATTTGGGTCAGACACGGTCGCCGCTGACTCGGTCGAACTCTTCTGAAGACTGATCACCGGCGCCTCAAGCATCAGTGTTGCCAAAACAACATCACCCTCTTGCGCAACGGAGAGCCGAGCACCCCGGCCTGGCAACATGGATTTGACCAGTTCCAGCCCGGTACCAAAGCCGACACCAGTGGCAAAATCAAACGCCTCAGGCAGAGAGCCACGATTGCTGACCGAGAGTAACAAGCGATTCTCTTGCTGCCATTGGACCGTCACCTCAACCGGTGGCGAAATCGTCTTGTCGCAGTGTTTGACTGCATTGATCAGCAGTTCATTGATCACCAGGGCGATGGCAACCGATTTATCCTCGACCACCCGGCAATCCTGAACCGGTTCTGCAACTGAGCGGCGCTCAATCACTATACCCGCCAAAAACTCAACGGATGCCATGATACTCTCCAGCATCTCAGCAAAATCCAGTACCCGGTCCTGTTGCCTGCCCAGCAGGCCGTGAACCAACGCCACACTCTCGACCTGACTGATGGCATCGTTGAGGATATCGTGTACGTCGGGGTGTTGCTGGGAGCGCTCCCGCAACAGTCCGATAACCCCCTGCAGGTGATTTTTGATACGGTGATGAACCTCCCGCGTCACGGCATTTTGTTGCACCAGGCGCTGCTGCTCCGCACGCCGTTTCCCGGTGATATCCTGAAGCAGGGCGACGCCAGACGACTTCCCGCTCACATCATCGCGTATAAATCCTGTCGAGATCAGACACCAGATAGGTGAACCATCCTTCCGCTGAAAGCGTCTCTCGACTTGGTAGCCTGTGCTCTGCTTGCTTACCGCATGGGATATGCGCCTCTCGGCTGCTACCCGGTCATCCGGATGGATTACATCCAGAATCGCCTTCTTTAGCAGCTCCTTTTCACTGTATCCGAGCATACGGCAAAGCTCCGGATTGACCCGGGTAAACCGCCCTTCAGGAAAGTCTGCCATCGCCATGCCTGCCGCAGCGTTGCGGAACATGGAATTGAGCCGCGCCTCACTCTCACGCAGCGCCTGCTCCGCCTGCTGTTTGGCCGAGACATCCTTCATGGTAAGGACAAAACCGGACAGCTGATTGTCATCATCCCAGACGCCGAACACCCGGGCATCGTAGTATTCGGTCTGCCTCTTGCCCTCCCGGGTAATCGGGTAGTCGTAACTGCCCATACCCGGGACCAGTCTGGTACCGTGTTTGAAGATTCCCGCATCCATGCCGGAACGACTCAGAACCTCTGTCAGTTTCTGGCCATAGACGTCATCTTTACAGTGCTCCAGCAGGCAGTCCGCCAACTGGTTACAGAAGGTGATCCGGTAATCGAGGTCGGTAGAGATGACCGCGATATCGCTGGATGAGCGCAACAGATTGTCCAGCAGGTTTTTTTCACTGAGCTGCTTGCGAACCTGCTTCAGCGCCCCTGCCTGGGACGCAATCACCTCTTTGAGCAGCTCCACATATTTCCCGTGAACGCCCTTGACGACATCGTGCTCGGTGACAAGCCCCTCGAGTCTTCCCGCCTTGTCCACCACCACCAGACGGCGAATACCCAGTCTCTGCATCTGTACAGAGGCCTCATGGACGCCGACCCCCGCTTCCGCCGTATGCACAGGCGAAGTCATCACCTGCTCCAAAAGCACCGATGAAAAATCGACCCCGGCGTCCATCAGGCGTACCGCATCCCTCTCCGTGAGCATGCCCAGCGGGAAGCCATCCTCTTCCACCACGATGCAGCTGATCCGCGACGATGACATCCGTTCAAACGCCTGGTTCAGAGGCGCCTTGGTGTCAAGCGTCGCCACGCTACGGGTCATGACGTTAGAGAGTCCCGTGTACTGCAGGAAATGCTCCAACCCCATATGGCGCATGATATCCGTTTCAGTGACGATACCAGCAAGTCTGCCGCTATCATCCACCACAACCAGATGACGGATCTGGTTCTCAGCGAAGCACTCATACGCTTCGCGATAGTCCAGGGTTTGTAGAGCGGTCACCAGCCCTTTACTCATCACAGAACCAACCAGGTGACGTTGCATGTCGGCTACCGACGACGCATGCCGTACCAGATCACGTTCCGTAATGATGCCAATTGGCCGTTCGTCCTCCTTGACCACCAGGCAACTGATGCTCTTCTCCACCAGCATGTGCAGGGCAACGGCCAAGGAGGTATCTGGGCCGACTGTCACCACTGATGAGGTCAGCAGATCCGCCAGGGTCATAACCGGCTTCATTTTTTGCCTTTGCTGGATTTGTGATCCAATTCCCCATCAACAGCTGTTAACTGATGGAGTGAATCCCAGGCTTCCAGCAGTTCCGACGCCACATCACGCACCTTGCGGCGCTCCGAACGGGCACGTGAGCGAATCACCTCAAACGCCTCCTGCCGGTTGATACGCTGACGTTCCATGATCAACCCCACTGCGACATTGACCAGGTTACCGGTATCCAGCGCATGGTTCAGGCGCTCACCGACCAACTTCAGCTCTCCCAGTTCCTGGGCTCGTCCCAGCGCCGCCTCGATGGTGGGTATCATCCGTGGCACGTCGATGGGCTTCACCACATAACCGAGCGCCCCCTCCAGTACCGCTGATTCGACGATCTCCCGGTCGTCATAGGCGGATAGGAATATCACCGGAACACCGATTTTACGCATCTCCTGTGCCACCTCGACACCGGACAGACCCGGCATGCGCACATCCAGGATCGCCAAATCAGGCCAGTCATTTTGCGCCAAACCAATGGCCGCCTCCCCCGAATCGGCTTCCATCACCGCATAACCCGCGTCCCTGAGCCCTTTTCCGAAGGTTGCCAACACCACGCCGTCATCATCTGCCAACAGTAAGCGTGTCTCTTTCATTTCAAACTCATACCCATCAATTCTTCATCCAACACTCGGGAATAATCTCCCGTACAATCAACCCGACTCACAACATTTCTTTTTTTTCGCCTGGTACATGGCGCTATCGGCATGCCTTAACAAGGTTTCGCAATCGCCATGGTTTGGGTAGAGCGCATATCCGACACTCATGCCGATGGTCAGCTTCTCACCACTTTCAAGATAGAAAGGGGGAGCAATGAGGTCACTCAATTTTCTTGCGACCGTTGTCGCATCCTCCACTTCCGATATATCTTCCAGGATGACCGCAAACTCGTCACCACCAATACGGGCAACTGTATCCATCTCCCGCACCGCAAGATGAAGCCGCTTGGTCACTGATTGCAACAGCCGATCTCCGGCATGATGTCCATATTGGTCATTGATTGGTTTGAAATGGTCCAGGTCGATATAGAGTAGTGCCAATTTGGACTCTCTGCGCTTTGCCCTGGCGATGCCCGCCTCCAGCCGATCCATGAACAGTGTGCGGTTGGGCAACCCAGTCAGGTGATCATGCTCTGCAAGGTAGACCAGCTGCTGCTGCATCGACAGACGTTCGGTGATGTCGAAAAAGGTGACAGAAAGACCGACGATCTTTTCATCGTGGAAGATGGGATAACTGCGGTACTCCACCGGGAAGCTCTCTCCACCGGCACGCAGAAAGTGCCCATCGTCGAGACAAATCCCGCAACCTGAATCCAGGGGTTCGTAGATCCGTCCTCTATTATCTCCCTGACGGGAGCCTGCCCCGTTAACAGGCAGATGCAGGTTCATGCTGCTGCCAATCATCTGTGACGGATCTCTGTAACCGAGCAGATCTGCGGCAGAGGGGTTGGCAAAAGTGCAGCGTCCATCAAGGTCAAGCGCCACTATCGCCGCACCTGTGGATTCCAGTAGTCGCCTTAGCTGTACCTCGCTGTCACGCAGCGCGCTTTCCGCCCGCCGTCTCTCGGTAAAATCCCGGCTCACGATGTTGAGCAGTGGCTCCTCACCTGGCCCACTTCGCAGATAACGGATCCGCGTCCTCATCCAGCGAGGCTTGCCGTTCTTATGTATCTTGCGGCACTCAACCTCCGAATAGGGAATCTCCCGTTGAAAGATATCGGCCAGCATCCTACGCACCCGTTTCAGATCATCCCTGTGGAGCAGTCGCCAGACTGAAGATCCGATCAACTCCTCTCTGCTGTATCCCAACAGATCGACGACGGAAAGATTGATCTCTCGAATCGTCCCATCCTCTCTGACAGTGAGCAGGATATCCGGAGCATGGTCGAAAAAACCACGGCACACTGAATCGCCAGGCATAGAAGCCGAGGCCATTGTTGCAGTCTGGTTGTTGGGTTCGACCTGCTTCATTTCGTCAACAATACAACCTTCTTTAGACAGCCCCGACAGGACAGCCAACCAGAGCCCAGGGTTCACTTTTCAGCCAGGAGAAGTGGCTATATCGAACACTCAATCGTTGAGTGGAGGTGGCGGGAAGACGGCCGAAACAGTCACCGAACCGCTGCTATGCAATGGCAGCGGGCGGATCCGGAAAACGAGTCTATGCGACCCGGTCAGAATCGACCTTGCTTACTCAAACAAAGGACACGGCGATTCTCTAACACTTAGAATAAATCTAGCACATTCTGCGAAAAAATGCCCCGCATCATTTTCGTGACATTTGTCAGCATAAACCGAGTAAAATCTCACACTTATGCACGCCTCAAGCATTGAAATACCGTGACCAATGCCCCATTCTCTTTTAACCCGCTTTAATAAATCAAGGAGTTCCGTCATGGATGTATTTGTCATTGCCGCACTGGTTCTGGCCATCGCTATCGTGGTTATGGGCGCAAAGCGCGTACCACAGGGCATGGAGTACACGGTGGAGCGTTTTGGACGCTATACCAAAAGCCTGCGCCCCGGCCTCAACCTGATCGTGCCGGTCATCGACCAGATCGGCCAAAAAGTGAACATGATGGAGCAGGTGGTGGACGTACCCTCCCAGGAGGTCATCACCAAGGACAACGCCATGATCACCGCCGACGGCGTGATCTTCTTCCAGGTGCTGGATGCTGCCCAGGCCTCTTATGAGGTCAATGACCTCTACCGGGCGATTCTCAACCTGACCATGACCAACATCCGTACCGTCATGGGCTCCATGGACCTGGATGAACTGCTGTCACAGCGGGACGCGATCAATACCCGGCTGCTCAACGTGGTGGACGATGCCACCACCCCCTGGGGCCTCAAGGTGACCCGTATAGAGATCAAGGATATCTCCCCGCCCCGTGACCTCGTGGATTCGATGGCCCGGCAGATGAAGGCGGAGCGTGACAAACGTGCGGCAATTCTCGTGGCTGAGGGAGAGCGGCAGGCGGAGATTCTAAAGGCGGAAGGCGAGAAGCGGGGCGCCATTCTCAAGGCGGAGGGTGAGAAAGAGGCCGCCTTCCGTGAAGCCGAAGCGCGGGAAAGGCTGGCCCAGGCGGAGGCCAAGGCGACCGCCATGGTTTCAGAGGCCATCGCGCAAGGCGACGTCAAGGCCATCAACTATTTCGTGGCACAGAAATATACCGAAGCACTGGCCACTATCGCCTCCGCTGACAATCAGAAGGTTATTTTGATGCCGCTGGAGGCATCCAGCCTGATCGGCTCCATCGGCGGCATTGCCGAGATTGCCAAAGAGACTTTCTCCAAGAAGGATGGCTAATGGAATTTCTACCGCAGCTGGATTACTGGCACTGGTTCATCCTGGGTGTCGGCCTGATCATTCTGGAGATTTTCTCACCCGGTGTCTTTTTCATCTGGCTGGGTTTTGCCGCCGGTCTGGTGGGGCTCCTGCTACTGGCCATGCCGGAGATGGAGTGGCAATACCAGCTGCTCGCCTTCGCCGCGTTCAGCGTGATCAACATTCTCATCGCCCGCACCATCCTGCAGCGGCGGCCGATCAAGACGGACCAACCCAATCTCAATCGCCGGGGCGCACAGTACACAGGCCGGATTTTCACCCTGGACCATCCCATCATCAACGGCGAGGGCAAGATCCACGTCGACGACAGCACCTGGAAGATCCGGGGTGAGGACTGCCCTGCCGGCACTCAGGTAAAAGTCATCGGCGTTGAGGGGGTGGTGCTGTTGGTAGGGCCTGCCGACTGAAATAAGCCATCCCGACACAAGCGAACCGGATAGTAAATTGTAGGAGCGGCGCTCCTACAAAGAGTAAGGCAAAACCCAGTCGCCATCATGGCAGCAACACCAATTTACCCAGCAGGTGTCCGGCTTCGACCTGGCGATGCGCTTCTACCGCCTTCGACAGGGGCATGCGTTTCGCCACTTCGATGTGCAGACTGCCTGCGTCCACTAGCTCACCACAACGCTCCAGTATCTCTCCATGATGGGCGCGGGCCTCGGGCAGGTCACGCAACATCGGCGTCAGCATCAACGTAAAACCGATCCGCAGGTTGCGATTGCGAGCCTCCTTCCACTCCACATCCTGCCCCGGATCAAGCAGGGTCACCAGATCACCGTAGTGAGCCACCGCCGGTATAGAACCGCGAAAGATCGCTGGACCAACGGTGTCCAGCACCACGTCGGCACCCCGCCCACCGGTCAGATCATTTACTGCCTCGACGAAATCCACCTCTGGATAGAGAATGACCTCATCCGCGCCAATGGATTTAACGAACTCCGCTTTCTGGGTTGTACTCACCGTGGTCAATACCCGCGCCCCGGCCTGTTTTGCCAGCTGAATCGCCACGTGGCCCACACCACCCGCACCGGCGTGGATCAATACCGTCTGCCCGGCAGTGACGCGGGCGCGATCGAACAGCGCCTCCCAGGCAGTTATCAGCACCAGCGGCCCTGCTGCTGCTGTGGCGAAGTCGATGGAAGCGGGCTTTTTACGTGCCACGGAGGAATCAACCAGCACAAACTCCGCATAGTTTCCCTGCACGCCACCCAGACCACCACTGCAAAACCAGACCTCATCACCCGTCCTGAACTCACCGGCCTCAGCGCCTGTCTCCACCACCACACCAGCACCATCACAGCCCAATACCGCCGGTAGTCCAGCAGGCAGAAAAACACCCCGACCACGCAGCTTGGTATCGATGGGATTCACCCCCGCCGCCTCGATGCGCACCTTGAGCTGAGTCTCTGTCATCCGTTCAGGTTCCGGCAGATCCTGCAAAGAAAGCACCTCCGGCGCACCGGGTTCGTTCATCACAACCGCTTTCATGACGCCTTTTTCTCCAAGGGGGCCAACAGCGCGTAGAATATCCAGGCAAACCAGGAGACAAACAGCACCGCAAGCAGCCAGAACAACTTCTCTATACCAGAGGTTTTGTCAGAGCGCAGGATCAGCACAATAGGCAAAAACCAGACAAACAGGGCGATCAGCATGGCGCCGACTCCCATTCCCAAAATCATCTGCATCAATTCAGTTCCAATGTTCCACAGGTCGGGTTACGTCGCACTCAAAGTGTGGTGTCAAATTCAAGATGTTGTACTGTCGTGCGACTAACCCGACCCACATTCTCAATACGAAGGTACATTTTCTGTTAGTTTAACGCCTCATGACCACCCTTCAAGCCATCAAACAGCACCAATCGAACCTGCGAGCCTGTCGGCTCTGTCCCGATATGATTGGGCCAGTAGTCACCTGCCAGCCGGTCGTCTCTCCAATCATGCTGATAGGCCAGGCACCGGGCGACAGGGAAGGCCCCGCAGGAAAACCCTTTGCCTGGACCGCCGGAAAGACCTTGTTCAAATGGTTCGACGGCATTGGATTGGGTGAAACGCAGTTTCGCAGCCGGGTCTATATGGCTGCAGTCTGCCGCTGCTTTCCCGGGAAAAACCCGAAAGGCGGTGACCGGGTGCCAAGCAAGATTGAGATAGCGAACTGCAGCCGCTGGATCGAGGCGGAGATCGGACTGCTCAAACCCCGGCTGCTGATCCCCGTCGGCAAACTGGCCATGGCTCGTTTCATGAAGGTAAACAAACTGGTCGATATCGTGGGCAAAACCCATCAGATCGAAATCAATGGGCTAACCACGGACGTGATTCCCCTGCCCCACCCCTCCGGCCTCAGCACCTGGTTCCGCACCGAACCCGGCAAGACCCTGCTGCAGCAGGCCATGTCACAAATTGAGGCCCATCAAGCCTGGCAGTCGATTCTCGAGGAATAATTGAAACGGCTTATGCTACCGGCCATCTTTGGGTATCGTGTAACCTTTCAATGATCTAACTGGGAGATCGTTATGTCAGAAGTCGGCCGTTTTACTATCCACCTGGAGCAGGAAGAGGGTTACGCCTTCAAGGTCAAATTCGATCTCAAAAAAGCTGAGGACATTCTGCTGGATGAACCTCCACCACTGGGCGAACGAAACGGCCCCAACGCATCCCGCCTGCTGGCTGCGGCTACTGCCAACTGCCTCAGCGCCAGCCTGATGTTCTGCCTGGTAAAAGATGACGCTCCGGCACACAGCATCAAGGCCGAGGCTACCTGCACCATGGTGCGCAATGAGAAGAAACGCCTGCGGGTGGGCGGCATCGAGGTCAAAATCACCATCGACGACGAACTGGCAGAATCCGCAAAACTGAAACGCTGTACGGATCTGTTTGAGGATTTCTGCATCGTCACCGCCAGTATTCGTGAGGGCATCCCAGTGGGCGTCCAGGTAGTGGACAAGGAGGGTCAGCTTCTGCACCAGGCGGAGTAGGGAGTCGCTGTGAGTCAACGCAGGCCGGATCAAGCACAGCGGATCCGGCGCATCCCCCTATTCAGCCTCGATAAACGCCTCGACCACTGCGCACCAGGCGACGGCCAGATTTTGCAGATTGTAGCCACCGCCTCCCACCGCCAACAGCCTGCCGTCACAATGACGCTGTGCCAACAGACGAAGACGTGATGCGGCATGGCGATGAGCATCGCCTGAATAGTGCAGATCGGTAATGGGGTCGCCCGCCAGGCTGTCGGCACCGCACTGAAAAAGGATGAACTCGGGCTGCGCGCAATCTATGAATGACTCGGCAACCTCCCACGCCTTGAAAAACACCGTGTCATCCGCCTTCGGCGGCATCGGGATATTGAGCTTGGTCCCCTTCGCCACACCGCGTCCCGTCTCGGTCACCGAACCGGTACCGGGATAGAGATAGCGGCCATCTTCATGCAGGTCGACGAAGATGAGATCCGGGTCATCCTCGAACGCATAGAAGACCCCGTCTCCATGGTGGGCATCGATGTCCACGTAGGCCACGCGCCTTATCCCATGAACCCGGCGCAGGGTCTCGATGGCGACGCCGCAATCGTTGAAGACACAGAAACCGGCAGCACTGTCACGGCGTGCGTGATGCAGACCGGCAATGGGCACAAACGCCCGGCGGCAATTACCGGCAACGATGTCGTCCACCGCCTTGAGCACCGTGCCCACGACCCGGGCAGAGGCCTCCATCACGCCGGGAAAGGCCGGAGTATCACCTGCATCCAGCAGGCCCTGGCCATCCATCGAGGCCCGCTCCACCCGGTCGATATATTCGCTCGTATGAAATCTGGCAATCGCCTCCCGGTCAGCGAGGCGCGGCGCTTCCACATCGCAGCGCACCTCGAGCCCCCGCCGCATGAACTCGTCGAAAAAGGCATCGTGACGCGAGGGACCAAATGGGTGATCGGCACCGAAGTTGTACTCCCCCAGTTGCCCTCCTGCATAGATGGCAGTGTCTGACATTACGGAAAGCAGACGCCCGTTCCACCCAGACCACAGTAACCCCGCAGGTTTTTGGCCAGGTACTGCTGGTGGTAATCCTCGGCAAAATAGAACTCGGGGGCAGGTTGGATCTCGGTGGTGATCTCCGCACCCCCAGCGGCGGTCAGCGCAGCCTGGAACAGCGCCCGAGATTTTTCCGCCTCGGCCAACTGGGTATTGCTGTAGGTATAGATGCCGGAGCGATACTGCGTCCCTGCATCATTACCCTGTCGCATACCTTGGGTCGGGTCGTGAGACTCCCAGAAATGTTTCAATAGTGTCTCGTAACTCACCAGGTCCGGATCGAAAACCACCCGCACCACCTCATTGTGGCCGGTTTTGCCGGTGCAGACCTCGTCATAGGTCGGGTTCGGCGTGAACCCCGCTGCATAACCCACAGCGGTGGAGTAGACCCCCGGCAGCTCCCAGAAACGCCGCTCCGCTCCCCAGAAACACCCCAAACCGAACAGGGCAAATTCCATCCCATCCGGAAATGGGCCTGCCAGTGAATTGCCGTTAACAAAATGCTCCGACAACACGGGCATAGGCGTATCTCTGCCGGGCAAGGCCTCCGACGGCATCGGCATCTCTCTCTTTCTGCCCAATCCGAACATGGGTTCTCCCGAGGTCGATCTATTGAGGCTGAATGTCGATTTAATTATAGAAGACCAAACCAGCAGCCACCGCCAGCAACAACACCGTTATCCCCAGATAGAGTAGGGTTCGTTGCCCCCGCTTGCCGGCCTTGCTCTGTGCGCTGTCGGCCTCATCACTGAAACGCCGATCGATAAGTACTTCAGCAGTTTCGATCGCCGTATGGTGCGCCACTTCCTGTGAGATCCGGGTGGCCGTTTCTGTTGCCAACGCCTCCATGGAGCCCTCCGTAACCATACGGATATGTTCGATCATGTCGTTCTTTTCCGGCACCTGCCCCAAGACCTCGCTGCGGAACGCTTCAAGCTGTTGAGTTATCTGCCCGGAGACCTGCTGCCACTGTTCACGAAAATGGGTCTCTATCACCTCGGCCACAATGGAGTCGTTAACCTGTCTGACGATGCCTTCCAGCTCCCCGCTGACCTGCGTGGCGATCTCTTCACGCAGCTTGTCGACATCGATCTCCAGCGGCTGTTCTGCCAGCCGCTTCTCCACAGCAGCCTCCGCCAGCGTTCCTATGACCTCCCCGGCCGCCTGCATCGCTGCCTCCCTGGCAATCGTCCGCACCTCTTCCGCTGTAATGACAAATGCCGGAGCTGCCGGCTTGGCTCCCGCTCCAGTGGACGCCGCTGCCGGAACAGCCTCGCCTTCGACACCATCGATGAGTTTGATTATCTCCTTGAGACGCTGTGACGTCGGCGGCTTGGTAAGAATCCCCATCGCACCGTAGGATTGCGCCGCAGCAGCGTAGTCGGCCCCCTCGTTGGCGGTGCACATGAAGACCGGAACCTTAGCTAGCCGCTGATCTTTTTTGATGGCGGCTATTGTCTCCAAGCCATCCATGCCATCCATCTGATAATCGACAAATATGGCATCCGGCACCGTATCCTTGAGCAGTTCGAGGGCCTGTTCACCCGACTCGGCCATCGCCACCTCATCAAAGCCGTGCCGGCTCAGCAAACGACTGAGCACGATGCGCGCAGATTTGGAATCATCAACCAGAAAGGCTTGTCTCGCCACAATTCATTCTCCGTGTGGATAAGGAAGCGCCGTGATGCACAAATAATGGGATTCGCCTACATCAACGCAACGCCTTATAATTGTCGGTTCCGTACCAAATTCTGAGTTCCCTGAATGGCCGATCCGCACAGACAAAATAGTACCCCGGAAATCGAATCGATTCTACGCCAGCGCATCCTTATTCTGGATGGCGCCATGGGCACCATGATTCAACGCCACAAGCTCGACGAGGCCAACTACAGAGGTGAGCGTTTTGCCGACTGGCCGAGCGACCTGAAGGGAAACAACGACCTGCTGGTTCTGACCCAACCAGAGGTGATCCAGGGCATCCATGAAGAGTACATGGAAGCGGGGGCCGATATACTCGAGACCAATACTTTCGGCGCCAACCGGATCTCCATGGCCGATTACGGCATGGAGGCCCTGGCCTACGAGATGAACGTGGCTGCCGCCCGTCTGGCCCGCGCTGCGGCTGAAAAGCATACCACCGAAAACAAACCCCGCTTTGTCTCCGGGGTACTTGGCCCCACCAACCGCACTGCCTCCCTGTCACCGGACGTCAACGATCCCGGCGCGCGCAACATCACATTCGATCAGCTGGTGGAGGCCTATGCCGAGGCGGCACGAGGCCTGATCGAGGGCGGCGTCGACCTGCTGCTGATCGAGACCATCTTCGACACCCTCAACGCCAAGGCGGCTATTGTCGCCTGCGAGCAGGTCTTCGATGAGGACAGGATACGGCTGCCGATCATGATCTCCGGCACCATCACCGACGCTTCCGGCCGTACCCTATCCGGCCAGACCACCGAAGCCTTCTACAACAGCCTGCGCCACGCCAGACCGATCTCCATCGGCCTCAACTGCGCCCTCGGCCCCGAACTGATGCGCCAGTACGTGGAGGAGATGTCTCGCATCTCCGAGACATTCGTCTCCGCCCATCCCAATGCGGGCCTGCCCAACGAGTTCGGCGAATACGATCTCGACGCGGCCCACATGGCGGAGTATCTCAGCGAGTGGGCCGACGCCGGTTTTCTCAATATCATCGGCGGCTGCTGCGGCACGTCACCGTTGCACATCCGCGCAATTGCCAACGCGGTGGCCGACAAGGCCCCGCGACAACGGCCGGAGCTCCAACCCGAGTGCCGCCTATCCGGCCTGGAGCCGCTCAACATCGGCCCCGATTCACTGTTCGTCAACGTGGGCGAAAGGGCCAATGTCACCGGCTCCGCCAAGTTCAAGCGCCTGATCCTCAACGAAGAGTATGAAGAGGCGCTGGACATCTGTCGCGCCCAGGTGGAGAACGGTGCCCAAGTGGTGGACGTCAACATGGATGAGGCGATGCTCGACGGTATTGCCGCGATGCAGCGTTTTCTCAATCTCTGCGCCAGCGAGCCTGACATTTCTAAAGTGCCAGTGATGATCGACTCCTCCAAGTGGGAGATCATCGAGGCAGGGCTGAAGTGTGTGCAGGGCAAGTCCATCGTCAACTCCATCTCCATGAAAGAGGGGGTGGAAAAGTTTATACAACAGGCAAGACTCTGCCGCCGTTACGGCGCGGCGATTATCCTGATGGCTTTCGACGAGACGGGTCAGGCCGACACCCAGGCGCGAAAGGTGGAGATCTGCACCCGCGCCTATCAGATTCTGACCGAAGAGGTGGACTTTCCCGCAGAAGACATCATCTTCGACCCCAACATCTTCGCCGTCGCCACCGGCATCGATGAGCACAACAACTACGGCGTCGACTTCATAGAAGCAACCCGTGAGATAAAAGCGGCCTGCCCTCATGCGCTGATCTCCGGCGGAGTCTCCAACGTCTCCTTCTCCTTTCGTGGCAACAATCCGGTGCGCGAGGCGATCCACGCAGTCTTCCTCTACCACGCCATCCAGGCCGGCATGGACATGGGCATAGTCAACGCCGCCCAGCTGGCGGTCTATGATGATCTGCCTGCCGAGTTGCGCAACGCGGTGGCAGACGTAATTCTCAACAAAGATCCAGAGGCCGGTGACCGACTGGTGGAGATCGCTCCCAACTACGCGGGCGACGCAGTGGGTGGCAACAAGGAGGAAGACCTGGAGTGGCGTTCCTGGTCTGTCAGCAAGCGGCTTGAGCACGCGCTGGTGAAAGGCATTACCGAGTACATCGACGAGGACACCGAAGAGGCGCGCCAGGCAGTCGATAAGTCCCTGGAGGTGATCGAAGGCCCCCTGATGGACGGCATGAACGTGGTCGGCGATCTGTTCGGCGCAGGCAAGATGTTCCTGCCCCAGGTGGTGAAATCGGCCCGCGTGATGAAGAAATCGGTAGCCTACCTGGAGCCTTTCCTCGAAGCGGAAAAGGCTGAGTGCGGCATCCAGGCCCAGGGCAAGATCCTCATGGCCACGGTGAAGGGCGACGTACACGACATCGGCAAGAACATCGTCGGCGTGGTGTTGCAGTGCAACAACTACGAGGTGATCGACATCGGCGTGATGGTGCCCGCAGACACCATCCTCAAGGAGGCTCGGGAGCAGAACGTCGACATCATCGGTCTATCGGGACTGATCACTCCGTCCCTTGATGAGATGGTCCACGTCGCCAAAGAGATGAAACGACTCGGCATGGCACAACCCCTGCTGATCGGCGGCGCCACCACCTCCATCGCCCACACCGCAGTGAAGATCGAACCGGCCTGCGACCACCCGGTGGTCTACGTTCCAGACGCCAGTCGCGCCGTCGGCGTCGCCAGCAACCTGCTGTCGAATGAGCAGCGGGACGACTATTTGGCCAAAATCCGCGCCGAATACGAAGCCGTTCGCCAGCGCCGGGCCAATAAGAACGAGGCGCGCAACCTGATCCCTATCGAACAGGCCCGCGCCAATGCGACCCCAATCGACTGGTCTGCTTTTGAGCCGGTCGCACCCGCCAAATACGGTATTACAACCCTCAGCGACATCGACCTGAAGCAACTGATTCCCTACATCGACTGGACCTTCTTCTTCCACGCTTGGCAGATGAAGGGGCGCTATCCTCAGATCCTGGAGGATGCGGTCAAAGGAGAAGAGGCGCGCAAGCTGTTTTCCGACGCAGAGGCGATGCTGGCAAAGGTCGTCGAAGAGAAATGGCTGCAAGCCAACGCAGTTGTGGGGATCTTCCCCGCCAACGCCGTGGGCGATGACATAGAGATCTATTCTAACGACTCCCGTGATCAAACGATCACTAGGCTGCACAACCTTCGTAAACAGGGAAAACAGCCCGCCGGCAAGTACAATGAGTCACTGGCAGATTTTGTCGCACCCAAAGAGAGCAGCAAACTCGATGCCATCGGCGGTTTTGCCTGCACGGCCGGCATCGGCATCGACGAAAAAGTAGCCGAATTCGATGCCGATCACGACGACTACTCATCCCTGTTGCTGAAAGCACTGGCTGATCGCCTGGCCGAAGCACTGGCCGAGTGGCTGCACGAAAAGGTACGCAGGGAGTTCTGGGGTTATTCATCAGATGAGCAACTCAGCAACGCGGAGCGCATTGCAGAGAAGTACACCGGCATCCGCCCTGCAATGGGTTATCCGGCAAGCCCGGACCACTCCGAGAAGGATCTTCTCTGGACACTGTTGGATGCGGAGAAAAACACCGGCATCTGGCTCACAGAATCCAAGGCGATGGTGCCAACAGCCGCAGTCAGTGGTCTCTATTTCGCCCACCCGGAGACCCGTTACTTTGCCGTCGGCAAACTCAACAAGGACCAGGTGGCGGACTATGCCAAACGTAAAGGTATGGATCTGAACGAAGCAGAAAAGTGGCTGGCTCCCAATCTGGCCTATGAGCCGGAAGTGTAAAAAGAGGCCTTGGGGCCGCATTTCATTGCTGCGAGGCTCTGGTAGGCCAGGGTAGGCAATCTCTCTATATTTTCAGCATTGAGCCCTATCTCTGCCCCTATCTCAATTTTTTCCATTTCATGGAAAAATCTATTTTTTCTAATTTCTTATAACGTTACACATATCCTGGCATTCCAAATAAACACATTAATAAAATAAGGGTAGGGTTTTTTCCTCCCGATGGTAGTAGTTCTGCCCAAGGTCAAATCTCATAGATTTTATAAGGTTGGTTGTAGATTGCTGGCTTAAAGGAAAACTTAAGCCAGCAATCACAATATAACTAAATAAATTATGATTCTGGGGAGGAAACATGACCATAGGCATAAGCAAAATGCTTCAACGCATTTCCCTAACGAGCTTGGTACTATTAAGCGGCGTTTTCACGATACAAAAAGAAGCTTCGGCTGTTCCGGCCTTTGCACGACAAACGAGCATGCCCTGTACCGCATGCCACTTCCAACATTTTCCCGCACTCAATACGTTTGGCCGGGCTTTCCGCGCCGGCGGTTACACGATGACTGGCGGCCAAGGGCTGATTGAGGGTGACGATCTCTCCATGCCTGCAACACTCAATGCCTCAGTCATCGCAAAACTCCGTTATGTCAAAACCAACGGAAACTCAGATCAGGGAACAGACCGGGGTGAAATTCAGTGGCCTGATGAAGCCGCGCTGCTTATCGGCGGACGACTGGCAGAAAAAGCAGGATTTCTCATGGAGCTTGGCCTTGTCAGCGGCGTTGAAAATGAAACTGCCAACGCTTTCCTATCGACAAAGGTTCACTTCAATGTTGCGCAAGTAGGCAACACACAACTCAGCGCCATCCCCTTTTCCACCGACGGACTTGGCTCTGGTTATGGCTTTGAGCTTCTCAATACCGGCGCTCAACGCTCCCAGCGACCCATCGAAGATCGCAAGGGATTCAGTGCTGCCCAGGCACTTGGGCTTGCAAGCGGGGCCGCCACCGGTCTCGCTTTGGTGGCTTCCAGTAATAACTACTTTCTCAACTACTCGCCTTGGGTTCCTGGATGGGGTGGTACCGATATGGAGGTCGCACCATCCGGACTCGCCCACTACTTCAGGGCTGCCTATACGCCCTTTATCGGTAGCTGGGACACCGGTTTTGGCATTCAATATTGGACCGGCGATGCAGAAGTGGCAGATGGCCCTGTCGACAAGATCATAGCTACAGATGGTTGGGTCATCGACGGGCAGGCACAGGGCAATGTGGGCGGCATGCCGTTGGGAATCTATGCAAGTTACGGCGAGTGCTCGCATGATGCTGACCATTTTGTCGGTAATTGCAGCAATGCCAATGACGCAGATTCCTTTGCTATCCTGGGACAGCTCGGGGTGATACCCAACAAGGTTGACATCTATGCCGCCTACCGCATGCTGGACGATGGAGCGGCAACCGATTCGGAATTCAACTCGGTTACGCTCGGTGCAAACTACATGTTCGCTCAGAATGTCCGACTTGAATTCTACTACGTGACTGAAGACGGTTCCGGCGTGGATGCACGAGCCGATGGCCACGACAACAAGTTTACTCTGCAACTGTTTGCGGGTTTCTGAGGGTCAACCTCATTTGTTCAGGACAACTATCAATTGTTCGACCAGCCACCACACGTGCTAGTCGCAAATAATGTTGCAGGAGTTTGAGATGATTAAACGACATACCGCTATACTGGCATCGGCACTACTTGCCGGCGCGCTTTTCACTTCACCCGTTTTTTCCGCATCATCCAAGGCGTATGAAGGAAATAAACTGTTCAACACGACCTGTTTTCTTTGCCACGGAAAAAGCGGCAAAGGGGATGGACCACTGGCAGGAAAACTGGACACGCATGTCACGGATCTCACCAACGGCGGCCACGCCTCCCAGATGACGGATAGGGAGTTATTCCGAATTATTCAGGGAACCATGTCCCACGGAACAGTCAACAAGAGCATGCCAAGATGGGGTTTGGCAATATCCGAACCGCAGATACACTCCCTGGTTGCCTACATTCGATTTCTTCACCGGTCAAAACACCCGCTTGTCGGGGATCCGGAGCTTGGGAAGAAAGTATATGAAAAAAATTGCGCAACCTGCCATGGGAGCGGCGGCAAAGGGGATGGCGCTTTGACCAATGTCATTACAATGTCACCCGCAGACCACACTGATGGGGTTACAATGAACCAAATCAGTAACGAACAGATGCGCAAAAACATCACCATTGGAAGCACTGGAAAAGGTTTGATGCCTGGCTGGGAAGGCTTGTTATCTGATGCAGAGATTGACGGGCTCATCAGTTACATCAGGCTGCTATCCAACCATTAACATCCAACTCTAAGACACATTGGCACGTCCCGTTTACCAAGCCGGTAAGCGGGACGTTTTTTCTATTGTTCTCACAGTTCATTCAGAATGCGATTACGGATTGTTTGATACTCTTTCTCGGAAACAAGCCCTTCCTCATACAGGTCGTTCAAGCGGATAAGACGCTCTTTACTTGTCTTTGGCACAACCTGCTCTACAGCTTGCGCGGCCTGAGGCTGGGACGTCTTGACTGCCTCTGGCGGGACTTCCTTTTCCACTGAGGTTGCAACCGGCGCTGCAGCAGCGGCAGAAACAGCGCCTTTTGACTCGCCACACTTTAACCTGGCATCAACCCCACGACTGAGAACCCGCCCGCTAACGCGCTGGGAGAGTGGCTCGCATCCATCCATGTCCAATTGAATGGTTCCGTAGAGCTCTATCTTTTCCGGATCGTAGACCACCGGAAACACATCCTGCTGCTTCACATCAACCGGTGTATTCCCCATCGATTTACCCATGACATAAACCGCTGCCCCTGAAGGCTCGGAACGAACCGGTATCGTGTCAGCATTCGAAATAATCAGTGAACTACCACACCCCTGCAACAGCAGTGCCGAGAAAAGAATTGAATATTTTTTGAACATATCACTGACTCCTCGCCGTTATTCTTGTGTCCTGCATGGAATAGTCAGGGCAGGCTATCAAGCCATCACTCGCCCTCACAACCGATTTGTACCAGCTCCCGGTGGAAAAATCGACGATTGCCTCCCACCTCGCGTGATATAGATCATACCAACATCGTGTATCTTTGGGGACGATATATGGGAACCCCTTGAACCCGTTTTTTCGAACTTAACGGGGAGAATGAGAACTCTCTACCTGGCTGAGATGACGTAATCACTTTTTTTCAAAACAACTTTAGAACGCATCCACCCTGGAAGTGGTTTTCCATGACAAGAACTCTCCGGCTCACTCTCTTGTTACTGCTCGGCACCCTGCTCACCAGCCCCGCCTATTGCCTGCCATCCCTGCAGCTTTTTATCGACCTGACACCTCTCGGCACCACCCTGCGACCGCCCGCAGGCACCTATAGCGGCCCCATCGTCATTTCACGCCAGATTACCCTCGACGGTCAGGGAGAGGTCACCATCGATGGAGGCGGCAAGGGCACAGTCCTCACCGTAAAGGCCGATAACACGGTTATCCGAGGCCTGCATCTCACCAACTCAGGGGAGTCCCACAATGCCCTCGATGCGGGCCTGCAATTAAAAGCAGATAATGTGGTATTCGAAAATAATGCCCTCGACAATGTACTGTTCGGCATCAACATCCACCAGGGAAACGATAACACCATTCGAGGCAACCGAATCTCCTCCAAAGCTGTCGTGTCCAGCCTGCGCGGCGAAGGGATAAGGTTATGGTACAGCCGCAACAACCATATTGAAGAGAACGAGATTATCGGCGTGCGAGACCTTCTTCTGACCAACTCTGCTGAAAACCAAATCATCGGCAACAGACTGCAAAATAACCGCATCAGCATGGAGTTCATCTTCTCACCAAAGAATGAGATACGGGACAACCATATCAGCAACAACGACACCGGCATCGTCGCCATCTATTCTGATGAACTGGATATCCGCAACAACCGCATCGAACACATACGCAACACCGGCAGCTCAGCGATTGCCATCAAGGAGAGTTCCCAAGTCACCATAGCCAACAATGAGATCGTGCACAATGCCGTGGGACTCACGGCAAACTCACCGGTTCACCCGGAAAACATCCTCTATCTGCTCGGCAACCACTTCACCTACAACAACATCGCCATCTATTTCTATGGCGAAAAGGGGGGACACATCATTCACGATAACCACTTCGACAGTAACCTGACATCCGTTGCTGTAAGCGCCCCTATCAGCGCACGTTATAACGACTGGCGCAACAATCATTGGGATAACTATGAAGGCTTCGACCTGGACGGGAACAACATTGGAGACCTGCCGCACAATATCTATCTCTACGCCGACCGTATCTGGATGGACCGGCCAACGACGCAATTTTTCCGCAGTACACCCACTATGGAGTTCATCGATTTCATAGAACGCCTCGCTCCTTTTTCCCCACCCGCACTCATCCTCATAGATCCTGCACCAAGAACCCGCTGATATATTCGAGGGGCGATCAGGCCCTGTTGGCCTGGACCAACAACATCACTTCTCCACTATCTCCTGCGCCTTATGCTTCTATCTGCCGGCGTGACTGACACTTCATTGGATCTTTGACCCTCGACACCATTGCACACGCCATTTACAGCGTAGTAGTAAGTCGTACCGATACTGGCACCATTATCAAGATACATGCTGTAGTCAGATATATGGCCGGCTGCGGCCAATGTGAAAGGACCACCTGCCGCAAGGCTACGATAGATGTTGTAGGCATTTGCATCCACGTTGGACCATGTGAGGTAGACGTTTGTTGATTTGGCACGTGCTGCCAGGTCCGTGACCACAGGGCAGGAGCAGGCATTGCCGACACCGTCACCATTGGTATCAGCTTGGTTCGGATTGGGTGTGGTCGGGCAGTTGTCCACCAGATCAAGTACACCGTCGCTGTCCGAGTCGGCGCAATCCGGATCGGGCAGTCCTTCTTCCCGGCAATCCGGGTCGCAGATGCCGTCCGCCAGGCCGTCGCAGAAATCATCGACATCACCCGATGCACAGTCCGCCGGGCAGGTCGAATGGTTCTCGGAGGTGCCGCAGTTCCCGTCTCCGCAGATCGTCTCGTCAAAGCTCAACCCCATGAGCTGCGTGACCTCGACCTCCTCACCGCTGGGCAGTACGCAGGACGAACAGTCACCGCAAAACGTCGAATGCCTGCGCACCTTGGCCTCATAGTCCTTCTGGGCACAGTAGCTCCATTCCAGGCCGACCTCGCCAATGAGAAAATCCCAGCCATTGACAACATCCCCATCGGGCAGTTTACACATGCCGACCTCACCCTGCCGGGTGTTTACGACGAGATACTCGTAGCCGAGCGCCCGGCAATAGACAGCGGAGGGATTCAGCATCGCCCAGGCCGAAGCGAACGGCCACAGGACACCAATGGCGACCGACAGTCCCAGGAACGGAACTAACAGGTTTCGAATGTGTTTGCAGATAGTCATCATCTTCTCTCCCTTGGGTACTGGCAGTCGGCCCTACTGCCAGTCCGCGGGTGGCGCTACACTGTCGATGGACCTTGCGTTCTCCATCAGCTCTTCACTGAAGGCCTGGCCCTCAAAGGGGATATAGACGAACCCCTCCTCCTGGTAATAATCGAGGGTATTCAGAAAAGGAGTGGCGTTGATGCCGTGGCTGTTCTTGATGATCCAGCATCCCTCGGACATATCCGGATCAACGGTGCTGAAGTCGTATCGGCAGGAGTCTTCCCAGCCGATCAGGATTACGGCGTGTCCCCAGGATCTGCTTTGTGTCGGCAGCGGACCTTGGCAAAGAAGGGCAAGCTTGACGTCATTGATACTGTTCTTGACGTGATCGTGATCTGGTATATACCAGCGTCGGCTGGCTCGATCATCGATACCCGTATCCTGACAGGTCGTGGGGCAAACCCGTGGGTTGGCGCAGATAACCTCATTGGGCGGGAGTATCCACCAGCAATTGTTGGCGCATGCACCACCACCCAGCAAGCAGCTCTGGGACTGATAGGGGATGCAAGCCTCATCGACGATGCCCGAATCCTCGATGTGATTGAGCGCTTTTGTGACTCGACCGCCAAAACAGTCGCCATCATCGTATCCGCAGGGTGAGACCAGTTCCTGCTCGGACAGGTCCGGCCGCAGGTCTATCCACCACGGCGGCCATGACCAGTTGAATGCATCATTGGGATCTGACGGTGTGGTGTGATCCTTCATGTACCGGCACTCGATGGCGCCTGCAGCGGTGAAGGCCCAGCAGGAGCCGCAGTCCTCCTGATCCTTGATGGGGGTCACCCAGTCCTTGCCCTTCCAGTTCCGCCAGTCGAAACTGGCGGGCAGATCGTCTCCCTCGACGGTACAGAGATCGCAGGGCAGGCCGCAGGGACCACCGCAATCGATGCCGGCCTCGCCTTGGTTCTGCACGCCGTCACTGCATGAACTTGCGATACACTCCCCTTCGAAGCAGCTGCCGGTGCAAACCACCTCTACGCGTTTGGCCTGGCAGCCGGGCAGATCCGGGTCGGGCACCACTTCAGACAGCCGTTCCCGATCGATGCAGAAGTCAGCCTCTTCGCCCAGGTGGCCGAATGTCTCCGGACTATTACCGTCGTCGCTGTCGAGACAGAGGCACCTGCCGTTTAAACAACCGCCAGTAACACAGGGAATCCTGCTGAATTGTGCACCATCTGCATCGTACTGTTCGCCGCAGCTGACCTCCGTAAGGATATCCCCGGAGCACTGGTCGGCGAGGCCGTTGAGCTCACCTGCCACATAAGGATTATTGCCACCGTCGGTGTCGGGGCAGACACAGCTCCCGTTTACGCAGAACGGGAAGTCGTCAGGACAGCGAGCGGTTACGGTATCCATTCCGTTGGGGCCGCAGACCCGTTCGAGCACCGTCCTGTCATCCATGCATTGATCCTGCGTGGTCTGCTCGATGTAGCTTCTGTTTGGAACACAACGGATCTCTCCGCCAACAAACGTGCAATGGGTGTTGAACTCGTATGCTTCGCTTGCCTCTGTCATGACATAGCCGGCCTGAAAGGGATCCTCACCGTCGGAGTTAAGGCAACCACAACCGTTGCTGCTCACGCCGCCGTAGAGTTCACGCCAGTAATAGGTACCGCCCGGTGACTGGATATCATCCCGGCAGCTGGTGGCGGCTCCCGTTTGCGGATTGGAGAATCCGCAATAGATCACGCCGTCGGGAGAGGGGGCGCAGCCGGGGCAACAGTCGTCGCAGGCGTCTCCTACATGATCCCGATCGAGATCCTCCTGATCCGGGTTGGGCACGGTGAGGCAATTGTCACTGAGATCGTCCACCCCATCCTTGTCCTGGTCAAATTTTAACTGCCTCGGAAAATCCCGGTTTTTGACAAGATCGGGCCGAAGGTTGCCTGCCACGAGGTGGTCACCCTTCCCGCTGACCACCAATACACCGAAATCGGGCCTGGCCAAAATCGACTTTGTGGTGTAGTCACAGATAGGACCGAAACAGGTTTGCTTGAGGATGTCGTCCAGGTAGATCTCGATACGGGCAATCCTGCCCTCGGGTTCCTCCGCCTGGACCAGGAGGTGCATCCGGTCCCCCAGTATCGGGAATTCAGGGGTCTGGGTGACTTCGAGTTCCAGCATGGGACCATGCAGTGTGTAGGCTAGCGGAGCATGCCAGGTCTCATACCACTCTTTTCCTGAATATGTAAAACGGCCGTATACCTTGTCCAGAACGTCGTTGGCTTTGCTCATGTACCAGTTGTCGTACGGCGAGTCGTTGACGATGGAGAGCCAGTAAGGCCTGTCGGTGTTCAGAGTAAGCTGCGGTATCCTGGCCACATAGGCATAGATGCTGGAGCCGTATACGGTGTCGCCGGTTTCAGTACGCGTCACATGTCCGACCTGGAACTCCATTTCGGAATCGACGTTCTGTTTTGGTGTGCCCTCGTTATCCTGGTAGACCCGGATAGTGAAATTGTCCTGCTTCGGGGCAGTGGTGGGATTATAGTAGTGTCCCCACCAACTAACCTCGATGATGACGTTGTTGCCCTCGCTGAGCTGAAAGTCATCGGCATTCTCGTATCGAGAGCTGGCCAGCTGTTCACACAGAATGCCTGCCTGCCACCCGGGGCGGTATCCCTCACTGTCGAAAATGAGCTTTGACGCCAACAATCCCGTGGGGATAAACAACAGCCCCAGCGCGAAGATCACCTGTGCCTTGATTTTCATTAATCCGACTCCCTGGCATGATGGGATACCGTCCCACATCATCGACAGCGGACTGATTCTCCAGAGCTTGCTCCTATCGTTACAAGCCCCTGTATAAGGAGAATACCTTCGCGCCAGTCACTATTACCCGGCGTACTAGTTGTCTGTTTTGGATGAATAGTGGTGAATTGAACGCGCCAAGAACCCAGGGAAAGGCGCACACTTGCGTTACCCCGGTGCGAAAATGGAGATAATGTCCTACTGGTGACACTTCTGACCGGATTGTATGCCGGCACCTCAGCTCCCCAACGCAGGCGTCCCCTCCGTTCATATCCTTACGCCCTGATAATTAGTTTTTTCGTAATTAATTCTATTGCAAACCACCCAACTCTGCGGGAATCATATTCTTATTCAGACAAATTACTGACCTGAATCAATAGACCATAGATTATATGTGGTTTATTGCCTCGCTCAGTAATTTGAAGATGGTTCACCAGCGCGGTATCTTGCGTTAAATTACCAGCGCTATACTGGTATGTATCCGGCGTATCTATTCAGAACATGGTGGACACTGAGACAACCTGTAGGATGAGGTGAATACAATGAACCGCATCAGTCGCGACAGATGCGCATCGCCACGCTCAGCACATCCTACGATTCCGTGTTTTCCTCACTTTCATGGGATAGCTGAATAGTTACTATCCAGCAAGCGTTGAGGGAGTACCATGCAACAGCAGGAGCCGCCCATTCGTAAACCCTGCGTGGCCTGCAGGGAACCAATCCATCAGGACGCTGCCCTCTGTCCACACTGCGGCACCCCGCAACATCAGAGCAAATGGCACTATTTCACTCTCTCCCTGAAGTGGATCGGTGGCTTTACCGCCATCCTCTCCCTGGTGATCGTGGCCAACCAGACCCAGGAACTTCTCGGTCAGTGGCAAAACACCCAAGCAGCCGTCAGTGAACGGGTGGAGGGGGCAAAACTGCAGCGGGAGATCGGCGACTTCAACGGTGCATTTCAGCAGTTGAAGCAGGCGCTGAAACTCGATCCTTCATCCAGCGAAGCGCGCAAGTTTGAAGTTGAGCTGGCGATGGAGCAGTTGCGCATAATCATGGTGGTAGACCAACGTTTCCGCCATCTTGAACAGCCCGATCCGATCAAGGACAATCAACTCGGACTGGTGCTCTATCGCGGGGCCGTCTCCGGATCAGACAAGGAGCGAGCCACCATCATGGCCCATCTCGGTTGGCTCGACATACTCCGGCACCGCAGTGGAGTCGAAGGGCTGAATATCGACCTCCATTTCCGCAAGGCACTGGAACTGGATCCAAACAACCTCTACGCAAACGTCATGTGGGGGAGCTGGCTACCCAACCGATATAACCCGGCCAAATATACAGAGGATAAAATAGCACTCTCCCGCAAATATTTCGCCAAAGCTTTTCAGCAAAAAAAACAACGCCGCTATGTGCGGAAGCTGCAGATACTTGCCTACCAAAACCACGATCTTGAGCTTTTGCGTATCGGTCACGAGATGTCCCAATCGGGAGAATTTCCTGAACTCCAACCCTATCCCACACAGCCGTTTGTCGACCTGATATCCCAATCCGACCAGGGGCAGCATAGTTGGGATGCACTCACCCAGCAGTTTTCACTGGAGGAACTGCTCACACTCACCGCGTGGCTGCTGGCTGAATATCCCGAATTGGAGGATGAGAGCGGCGTCTATGCCAGCCAGCAACAGAAAGAGGCACTCTATTTCACCCGTGGAAAAGTGTTTGCTGACATGGGCAAACACAAACAGGCTCTGGACGCCTTTCTGAAATCCCAAAGCCTATTCATCGAACGGATCAAATTCACCAGCACCCGCTACGCGGAGAAGGAACTGCATAACCTCATCAATCCCCAACTTGAGGCACTGGCGAAGAAACTGGACATCCTCCTGAAACCCGCCCTGATCTCCTACGGGGGATATGCCAACGGCAGTGCCATGACCGCCGGCCTGGAAAATGGCGACTTGATCCTTTTCTTTGACGGAGTCCCTCTGCACTCACAATCACAACTCCCCGAAAGAAGCAGCGACCCGAAAACCGCTTCGATTGAGGCATTGCGATCAGGCAAGCTGCTGACGATCGAATTTCAGGCCAATCGCCACGGCATCAACACCCGGCAGATCCTCGTGCCTGCAGCGCTATGGGATAGGAAAACGACCGAGATGCAGGGACAGCAGTTGCACCAAACCTGGATCAACCCCCATGAGACTATTCCCCCTGACGCAGGATGAGGGTTTTGCCTTTCTGCACCAGTTCAAGATGTTTTAGAAAACTCATCCCCAACAGCACTTCATCACCTCCCATACCCGGCATGATGGTGGCACGCACATCCTGTCGGATTATGGAACCAAGCTGCACCTGATCCAGCCGCGTCAACCAGGTATTTACCCTGCCGTTTGCGGTCAAACTGATCGACTGGGCGCCACGCTTGAGAGCGAGTCGCTCCGCCAGCAAGGCGGGCACCGCGACATTGGTCGCACCAGTATCAAGCAGGAAAATCACGGGGGTACCGTTGATGGAACCGGGGGCGACATAGTGTCCGGCCCTGTTGCGCAACAGGACGATCTCTTTGGGACCGGCCTCCGTTGAGATGCTCAACAGGTCCCGGTTTGGATTGTACTGCTGCTCCAGCAGATTGGAGAAGAACATGGCCAACAAGCCAAGCAGCAGTGCCCAGGCGGCAAAGATCATCCAGCGGCCCATCTTTTCACCTGGACGCCTGGGGCCTCTGCCTGGTTGCAGTGGTGGTCTTTGTATCAACAGTTGGGCTCTCCAGCAAACGCGATGCCGGATCCGCTATGCTTGATCCGGCCTACACCGCTTCTAACTTTGAAGCCCTGCCGGGCCGCAAGTTCCTCTGGGCACAAAAAAGCCGGAGCCGTATCCGGCTCCGGCACTATTCACCCTGGTCAATCAGCCACGATAACCGGGGTTCTGGCCTCTACTCCGCTTCTGCTGCGAGAAGTGCTGCCGGTAGTAGGCGAGGGCGCTGGTGCCGTTGGCGGAGACATCAAACACCTTCCAGCCATCGTCTGCATGATAGAAACGGAAGTCTATCTTCGCCGGATAACCGCCGGAATTGAGGATACCGACGCTCACCTTCACCTCGTTTCGTCCCGCACGGCGGGGACGATAGAAGCGCACATCCTGGTCTTCGTAGTTGCTGAGGCGTTTGGTCAGCGTGCCCAACAGCATCTCTTTCACCTGCTGGCTCACAGCCTGACGCTGGCCCCCACTCATGTTGCGGTAGGCCGCTCCGGCCGCCCACTGCGCCATATAGTCAAAATCGAAATAGGGCGCGATCACTGCCTCGAGAAACGCCGTGATCTGCATGGGGTTGCGCTGTTCCTTGGTGCGCAGAAACTTCAACAACTGGGTCAAACCCTCGCGCACGATCGTATCGGGAGCGACTTCCTGCTGTTGTTGGGGTTGGGAGTGCGGATAACCATAACCCGGCATGGCGTGTGCCTGCGCTGCGGCGAAAAGCATCAATGCGCATACTGCAACCAGTCTTAACTTCATAATATCCTCCAGTGGTCAAAATAGCTTCGTCCCTCTTCGCGGCCGTTGTTTGTGCTCTTTAAGGGTGTGCAGGGAGGTTGCCTATGCCCCTGAAGAAAATCAAGCTGTATCAGCTCGTTATTCTTTTATAAATATCTGAAACTTTGAGAGGGAGTTTCTCCACATCCTTCACTACTGCGTAGTTTGCCGCGCCATACATATGGGGCAGATAGTCCTGCCCCTCTTCATCGATGGTAATGCAGAAGGCGTGGATCCCATCACGATGGGCTTCGTAGAGGGCCTGTCGCGTATCCTCAACGCCGTACTCGCCCCGATACTGATCAGGATAGTCCTCCGGTTTTCCGTCGGACAGGGTTATCAGCAGCTTGGTGCGCGCCTCAACCTCTCTCAGCAATTGGCTGAGGTGGCGGATCGCCGCCCCCATGCGAGTGTAGTCCCCCGCCTCGATACCGCTGATCCTCGCCTTTACTTCATCGTCGTAGGATTCGTCGAAGGTCTTGATCCGGTAGATTTCGCAGCGTTTTCGGCTCGAACCGGTGAAGCCATAGATGGCGTAGCGGTCCCCGAGGGTCTCCAGGGACTCCGCCATCAGCACCAACGCCTCACGCTCCGCCTCGTTGACCCAACCCTTGGTGGAACCCGACATATCCACCATGAACATGACTGCGATGTTGCGCTCATCCCTGTGCATGCGGGTAAACAGCCGGTCACTCATCTCCAGCCCGACATGAGCATCCGCCCAGGCCTCCACGAAGGCATCGATATCCACACCGTCGCCATAGACCTGGCGTTTTAGCAGCCGATCCTCGTCCCGCATTGCCTCGAAGGTCTTGCGCAGACTGCCCAGCAATCGCCGGTACTTGGTCACAACCCGGCCGGCAAATCCATCGTGGGAAGGCTTGACCGGCAACTCACGCACCACACACCAATTCTTGCGATAGTGTTTACGGCGAAAGTCCCACTCCTGATAGATGAACGCGCCTTCCTCATGGTAGGTGCCGCCCCAGACGTCTTCAGGGTCGAGCCGCTTCTCCTCATAATCCTTCAGCTCGTATTCACCGGCCCCGGCCGGGACGAGATACTCATCGGGGACATCACCAAGATCCTGCAGGATCGAGGTCATGGTGCCCTTCACATCGTCTGGAATAGGGATGGACTTGCCGTCCAGCATGAGTTCGATTTGAAACCCCTCCGGCACCGACATATCAGGCTTCTTGTCCACCTCAAATTTTCCAGGCGGGGCATCTTCATCTTCCCGCCCCTCATTCAGTTCATCCTCGATCAGCTTCAGGGCCACCCGCAGTTGTGCCTGCTCACGCTGCAGACGATTCTCCAAAACAGCCGCCACGTCTGCGAGTTTCAGGCGGCCCTGGTAACAGCTGAGCGCAGGCAATCGGCTACCGATGACTTTGCCGACCAGTCGCAGGGAATCCGCCGCCGAGGCCTCCTGACGAGTCAGCTCGGCGGTCACAGTGGACCAATCTTCCGGCACATCCGCATCCCCAAGCTTCTTCCGCAGTTCACCCATCTCCCGATACAGACCTGGCAGTTCACGGGCAATACAGGCGTCGAGGCGGACCGACTCCAGCGCATGAAAGCAGCGCAGCGCCAGTTTTGGCGTTGGATGTGCTGCGATGTATTGTTCGAGATCTATCCGAAAGGTGCCAAAACGGGCCTGCGCCCAGAGATGCGCCACTGCCGCCTTGTAGAGCTTGAAGTTGTCCTGCTTGTCCGGCAGATGGGCCATCACTGCCGGCAGAAAGATCGCTTCGCTGTCGGTATAAGTGTAGTCACCCTGCTCAACCTTCAGCTTGCGTCCGGAGAGACCCTGAACAAAGGGCAGCAACACCCCCACCTCCTCCTCGAAGACACAGCCAGAGGCCCGCTCCCGTCCCTGGCGCACGAAGAGATCGATCTCCCGAATCACCTTCAGACCGGGATAGAGACCTGAGCGGTCGTAGATATCCATGGCATGCAGCACCCAGGCCTCGATCATGTGCTCATCCATCAGACTCAAGGCACGGGTGGACTGCTCGACAAACTGAAAAGCGATCTCGACATGCGTGCTGGCAATACGCCGTGTCCAGTCGAGCACAAATGCCTGTTCGCCCGCCGACATCTGCGCGAGGGCAGCGGCGAGAACAGCGGTATTTCGGAAAGTGAATTCAACCTCGAACCAGTCGTCGAGGAGCGGGAGAATTTGGTCAGCGGTTAGTTGGGTAGGGCGTGTCATGGGAGAGTCGGGTTATTAGGTGACAGGTGACTTGTTGGCGATCCGTTTTCGGAGTCAAGAATAACCTCATCATTTTCTACTGGAGCCGAGGGAGGGGGATCTAGCAATCCTGAAACCTGTAACCTGAGACCTGTCACCTTTAAAAAAGCGAAGCGCTCAACTCATTCACCGCCGTCAACATATCCGTATCGTCGGTCAGTGCCTGAGCGATAGAGGCCCGGCAGGCGACCACCGGATCAACTCCATCATGGATCAGCTTGGCTGCGTGCACCAGCAGACGCGTCGATGCACCCTCATCCAGACCGCTGCCTTTGAGGTTGCGGGTCATATGGGCGAACTTCACCAATCGTTGAGCCATCTCCGGGACCACTTCAGCCTCGTTTTCGATGATCTTCTGCTCCAGCGCCACGTCAGGGTAATCGAACTCCAGGGCGACGAAACGCTGCCGGGTACTCTGCTTGAGATCCTTCAACACGCTCTGGTAACCGGGGTTATAGGAGATCGCGAGACAGAAGTCGGCGTTTGCCTCCAGCAATTCCCCGATCTTCTCCATCGGCAGCACCCTGCGGTCATCCGCCAGTGGGTGGATCACCACGGTGGTGTCCTTGCGCGCCTCGACCACCTCATCCAGATAGCAGATGGCACCGGCCCGCACTGCAGCGGCCAGGGGTCCGTCCACCCAGACCGTCTCACCACCTTTTACCAGGAAACGCCCCACCAGATCAGATGCAGTCAGATCATCATGACAGGAGACGGTGATCAGCGGCCGTTTGAGCCTCCACGCCATGTGCTCCATGAAGCGGGTTTTGCCGCAACCCGTGGGTCCCTTCAACAGAACAGGCAGTTGATTGCGATATGCGGCCTCGAAGACCTCTATCTCATCGCCTACCGGCTGATAGTAAGGCTCTTCATCTATAAAGTACTCTTCAGGTTTCAGGATGCGTGCTTCCAACTGGACTAACCTCTTCCACAAAATCAAAGTATGTATTGAAGTATCAATTCAGCGCATAGTGAACACTGAGTCTGGTAGGGTGCGTTGTGCGCACCATGATTGCTGTAACTGCTGACTCTGGTGCGCACGGCGCACCCTACGTTCGTCGCATATGTCGCATATAGAGAAGCCATACCCCATGCCAACCATCACCACAAACCCCGAAACTCAAGTTTACAAGAGAACTATCCAGCTTGAATCCCGGATAATCCGCGAGGCAGAACCTCACTTTTTCGATTCCATATTCCTGTAATACCCCATCTGAAGGTCAAGTATTAATTAGTGAATGCTAATAAACTATAACTGCTTTCTATCAAAGCATTGGAAAATTCGATGGGGAATTAGTGGCTTTTATATGGCGGGAAATCCCGAAGGCGGGTATCGTAGCGAGTCCAGAATCTGGGCGCAGTAACGCTGCCGCCAATCATGGAATAACCCAGCAGACAAATCAAGTATTATTGCGCTGCCGGTTATTTCGGACTTTGAAACGTCATTCCGCGACGGAGGAGATTCCATGACGGAAGTAATCGCAACCAATGAGACCATTCTGGTGGTCGGCGGCGGGATCAGCGGCATGACCGCTGCCCTTGAAGCTGCTGAAACCGGAAAAAAGGTCGTACTGGTTGAAAAGCGCCCCTATGTTGGCGGTCGCGTCACCCAGTTGTACAAATATTTCCCTAAACTCTGCCATCCCACCTGCGGTCTGGAGATCAACCAGCGCCGGGCCAAGATGAACCCCAATCTCACCATTATCACAATGGCTGAGGTCACGGACATCAAGGGTGAGGCAGGCAACTACACCGCCACGGTGAAGATCGCCCCCCGCTATATCAACGACAACTGCACCGGTTGCGGCGATTGCGGCAAGGCTGTCGAGGCCGAGTTCGACGATGAATACAACTACGGCATGGGCAAGCGCAAAGGCGCCTACCTGCCGCATCGCATGGCCATGCCCCAGCAGTACGTCATCGATCCTGCCATCATCGGCACCGACGATGCCCAGAAAGCCAAGGACGCCTGCAAAGTGAGCGCAGTCGACCTGGACATGCAGGAAGAGACCATCGAATTCAACGCCGGCGCAGTGGTCTGGGCCACCGGCTGGCAGCCTTACGATGCAAACAAGATCCAGCCCTACGGCTACGATCGTTTTGAGAACGTCATCACCAGCGTCGAGTTTGAGCGCCTGGCAGATCCTACCGGTCCTACCGGTGGCAAGATCCTGCGCCCCTCCGATGGCAAAGAGGTGAAGAACGTCGCCTTCATCCAGTGTGCCGGCTCCCGTGACAAGAACCATCTGCTGCACTGCTCGCGCATCTGCTGCATGGCGTCACTCAAACAGTGCACCTACCCGGCTGACGACGTGGACATCTCTGTCTACTACATCGACATCCGCGCCATCGACCGTTTCGAGGACTTCTATCAGAAGGTCAAGGCGCAGGAGAACGTCAGTTTCATCAAATCCAAGGTTGCCTCCATCGTCAAGGGCGAGGACGACAGTCCCGTACTGCACGGAGTGGACACCGAGGGTTACAACCGTTATGCCAACCAGCACGATCTGGTCGTACTGGCTGTCGGCATGGAGCCTAGCGTCGACAAAGAGAGCTTCCCGGTGGATATCGTCATCAACGAGGAGGGCTTCATTGAGCCTGCTTCCGAGAATGGCGGCATCTTCGCAGCGGGTTGCTCATCCGACGCACTGGACGTAAACAGGGCGGTACAACACGCCACCGGCGCTGCACTGCACGCTGTCCAGGTCATTAACCGCGTAGCTGGAACGGAGGGCTAAACAGTGGCTGAAGAAAAGAAAATGGCAGGCTTTGTCTGCACCGGCTGCGGCATCGGCGAGCGACTCGACGCTGGCCAGTTGGAAACCACCGCAACCCGCGACGGCAAGATGAACACCTGTGTCCAGCACGATATGCTGTGCAGCAAGGAAGGTGTGCAAGTGATCCGTGACGCCATCAATAATGACGGCGCCACCCATATCATGATCGCCGCATGCTCCCGTCGCGCCAAGGTTGAGGCTTTCCACTTCCCCGAAGTCGCCATGACCCGTGCCAATCTGCGCGAAGGCGTCATCTGGGTTCGCCCCGACACCGATGAGAACAAAGAAACCACCCAGGAAATGGCGGACGATTACATCCGCATGGCCTGTGCTGAAGCCAAGTTCTCCACCAAGCCGAGCAAATCCGGCGAGCAAGAGCTGGACAAGACCATCATGGTTGTCGGCGGTGGCATCACCGGCATGACCGCCGCGATGGAAGCCGCTGCTGCAGGTTATCCTGTGCAGTTGGTGGAAAAGAGCGGCGCACTGGGCGGACAGATCGCAGAATACTACAAGGTTCTGCCCACCCGCTCCCCTTATGCGGCGCCCCAGGAGAGCAGCATCGCCAAAATGGCTGCCGCTATCGAGGCCGATGACAAGATCACTGTTCACCTGAACAGCACACTCGCCCAGACTTCCGGCGCCCCCGGACGTTTCAGCGTGGATGTCGCCACCGAGTCAGGCTCCACCAGCAACTTCACCTGCGGAGCAATCGTTCAGGCTACCGGCTTCACACCATACGATGCCAACAAACTGCCTGAGTTCGGCTATGACAAGAGCGCCGACGTGGTCACCAACCACGAACTTGAAGCTCTGGCCAAGGCCGCCAACGGCGGGCCGATCAAACGTCCTTCCGATGGCAAAGAGATCACGTCTGTTGCCTTTGTTCAGAACGCAGGTCAGTGCTCCGATGAAGAGAACAAGCTGGCTTACTTCTCCGGCGTGACCGATCTGGTCTCCATCAAGCAGGCGATGTACTTCAAGGAGCTGAACGGCGACTGTGACACCACGATCCTGTTCAACAACCTGCGCACCCCTGGTGCAGCAGGCGAAGACTTCTACCGCGCCGGTCAGGAAGCGATGGTTCTCTTCTCCAAGGGCATCGTCTCTGAAGTGGTTCCCGGCGACAGCCTGACGGTCAAGTTCAAGGACATGATCCTGAACGAAGATGCCGAGATGGATTGTGATCTGGTGGTACTGGCGGTCGGCATGGAGCCCAACTCCGGTCCCGATCCCTACTACGCCACCGAAGGCGCAGGTGCACCCAAAGAGGGCGAAGAACTCACTGACGAAGAGGTGGAAGAACGGGCTGCTGCCGCTGCCACTGAAGTCAGCGTCGACTCTATCCTCAACCTCGACTACCGTCAGGGCACCGACCTGCCGCAGCTGAAGTACGGATTCAACGACTCCCACTTCATCTGCTTCCCCTACGAGACCCGTCGTACCGGCATCTACGCCGCCGGTCCCGTGCGTCGCCCCATGGATATACAGCAGGCGCGTGATGACGCAGCCGGCGCCACCATGAAGGCGATCCAGGCCGCGGAGAACGCAGGCAAGGGTATGGCTGCCCATCCCCGTGCCGGCGACCTCTCCTATCCGAGTTTCCGTAAGGAAGGCTGCACCCAGTGTAAGCGTTGTACGGTTGAGTGCCCCTTCGGCGCCATCAACGAAGACGAAAAGCGTTACCCACTGTTCAACGAAGCCCGCTGCCGACGCTGCGGTACCTGCATGGGTGCCTGCCCGGTGCGTGTTATCTCCTTCGAGAACTACAGCATCGACACCGTCGGCCAGCAGATCAAGAACGTCGAGATCCCTGAAGAGTGGGACGAGAAGCCCCGCATCCTGGTTCTGGCCTGCGAGAACGACGCCTACCCGGCGCTCGATCAGGCAGCCATGAACGGCGTTGAGATCAATCCCTGGGCACGCGTCATCCCGGTACGTTGCCTCGGTTCTGTGAGCCTCTCCTGGATCACCGACTCACTCAACAACGGCTACGACGGCATCGTTCTGATGGGTTGCCAGCGCGGAGAGGACTACCAGTGCCACTTCGTACGCGGTTCCGCCATGGCGAACGAGCGCATGAGCAAGGTTGGCGATACATTGCAGACCCTGAATCTCGAGCCTGAGCGCGTTGTGGTCCACGAGGTTGCGATCACCGATATCGAACGTGCGCCCAAGCTGATCAACGACATGGCTGAGACCGTGGAGAAGATCGGCATGAGCCCATTCAAGTTCTAAGGGAGCCTTCAATGAGCACAAATAGTCAAAAATACCGCAACAGCTTCCTGAAGGAAGTTGAGGCGAACGTCGAAGAGGGCGAATGGGTCAAGATGTGCATGCAGTGTGGTGTGTGTGCAGGCTCATGTCCTTTGGGCAAGCATTGGGATCACCCGCCGCAAGAGATCTTCATGATGATCCGTGCGGGCAAGCGTGAGGAGGTGCTGAGTTCCGACTCCATGTGGATGTGTACCTCCTGCTACAACTGTATCGCACGCTGTCCACGTGGCCTGCCGATCACCCACATTATGCATGGCCTGGCGGTCTACTCGAAACGCCTCGGCCTGATGCCTGACAATCAGCCAACCGCTGAGTTCGGCCAGATCTTCTGGGATAACCTGATGAAGAAGGGTCGCGTCAATGAGCTCAAGATGGGGCTCTCCATGTACTTCAAGGACGGCTTCTCCCAAGGCGTCAAGAACGCCATGGCCAATCAGAAGCTGGGACAGAACATGATGAAGGCAAAACGCATGAACGCCATGGAAATCATGGGTGGTCACGGCGTCAAGAGTCCTGGGGATCTTGCAAAGATCATCAAGAAGGCCCAGGAAATCGAGGATGGCAACATCCAGGACTTCAGCTGAGTGAGGACATACCCAAATGGCTAAGATAGAACTTTCATTCTACCCGGGCTGTTCCTCCCAGAAAGGAGCAACCTCATCCAACTACCTCGTCTCTGCGCAGACCATGTGTGAGGAGCTGGATATTACTCTGAACGAGATCCCCGACTGGAACTGCTGTGGCGCTTCCATCGGTTACGGCGGCGGCGGTGAGTTGCCTCGTCTGACCCTCTCTGCCCGTAACATTGCACTCTCGGAAGAGCACAATGCCGGTCAGGAGATCGTCTCTCCCTGTGCCGCCTGCTGGCTCAATACCCGCGAGGCCAAGGAGCGTCTGAACGAAGACGAAAAGATGATGCAGGACGCAAATACCGCCCTGGCTGAGGGTGGCCTGCGCTTCAAGGGCGAAGTCAATGTCCGTCACATGGTGGAAGTGCTGGTCGAAGACATCGGTTTTGACGCCATCAAGGATAAGGTTAAAAAGCCTCTTGAAGGTCTTAAGATCGCCGGTTACGTCGGCTGTCAGACCAACCGTCCCTTCGGTATCGCTGGTGAGTCTTTCGAAAACCCGCAATATCTCGACAAGATCGTCGAGGCTGTCGGCGCTGATTCGATTCCAACCTTCGAGAAGAAGGTGCAGTGCTGCGGCGGTGCCCTGGCATTTTCCGAGCCTGAAAAGTCTCAGGAGATGATCCACGGCATCATCGAGGCGGCCTATGACAACGGTGCAGACATGATCGTCACCCCCTGCCCGCTCTGCCAGGCTAACGTTGAGATCTATCAGGACCAGATCAACGAGACCTACGGTACAAAGTTCGACATGCCCGTGGTCTACTACTCCACCCTGATGAGCGTCGCCTTCGGCCGTAATGCCACAGACGCCGCACTGAACGGCCACATCATCAAGGCCAAAAAACTGGAAGAGATCGCGAGCAAGTAGCCGGTCTTCTCCAGTGCCCTTCTGTGGGGCAGATGAAAAGCCCGCTTCGGCGGGCTTTTTTTTGACTGATGCTCAAAACTCCGCACTCCATTACAAGGTTGAACGAAGCAATCATGGTGCGCACGGCGCACCCACAGATGGCTACCTCCATCTTTCAGATTACTTCAAGAAGGTAGGGGGCGCCACGCGCACCATGATTACTTGTGGGTAATCAGGAAGGGACATTTATACTCCATGCTATAGTGAACGCCACCTTCTCACAGGCGTCTCTTTATGGTCACTCCAAAGAGCCCCGCTCCCTGGGCAAAACTCATCGAACTGGCCCTTCTGTTTTCGCTTGTGGCGCTGCTCGTCACGCTTTATACCCAAGGCTACCTGGATCGCATTCTCGGCAATGTCCTGACCCTATGGTTCTTTTGTATCATTCTCGCCATCCTCTTGCTGGTTGAATCCTTCGCCTTCGCCGGGCGTGATGCCGATGACCACTTCTGGTCCTGGTTGACGACCGGGCTTGGCATGTTAGGCACGGTTCTCGGGTTTTCCATGGCGCTGGCCGGACTTGAAGTGGACGCCCTGCATGACCCGACCACCTTGTCGGCCGAGATCGGGCGATTCCTGAAAACCGTCTCATTCGCTATCGATACCACCATGATCGGTTTGTCTGCGGCCATGACGATGGAGGCAATGAACAAGGTTCGCAAGATGCTGTATGGCCAAAGAACTGCCGGATCCGACACACATGCGGTTGCCTCAGAGAGGGACTAAGCCATGACCCGCCAGCGCGAAGACAGCATGTCCATCGTTTTTCGTGACCTGCTGATGCTGCTGGCGCTCCTGATGCTTACCCTGGTGGTATTATTGATTCCGCTCATCGAAGTCAAGCAGGAGACCGTTCAGACCGAGATAGAGAAGGCAGCAGGGGATATGATCGCCGAGATCAGCTGGGCCTCTGACAGTCCTGCAGATATCGACCTGTGGACCGATGCACCAGGCGAAGAGAGGGTCGGTTACTCCATGCCCTTCGGCAAGATATTCAATCTGGTACGGGATGATCTCGGCCGCGACGTGGACTATTCCGGCCTGAACTACGAATTTTCCTTCTCCCGCGGAATCCCCGATGGCCGCTATCGCTTCTCCATCGTCTACTACACCGACAACGACCAAGGCGAAACGCCGGTGGATGTGCGCATCTCCATCCGGCACCGCCAGGGAAAGCTTATGATCCCGATATACGAGGATGTGATGACGCTGGACTACCCTGGACAGGAGAAGGGCATCGTGACCTTCACCATGGAAGATAAAAAACTGGTCCCGGAGAGCAGATCATTTGAGCCATTTGATATTTTTCACAGCACACTGAAGCAGAGCCAGACAAAGAGCAAATAGATGCTCACCGACCCGCTAACGCTGAAATATCTGCTGCTGGCTGTTTTCGCCATCTGGGGAAGCTTGGCTGTCATAGCAAGCAAGCGCAGCTTCGCCTCTTTTCTGCTGGGAGCCTGTGTGTTTCTCATTATCGCTTACATTGCGCTGGGGGCCGGTTTCTCCATCCGCCTGCCCTATCTGCACGAAAAGATGGAGGTTATCGTCTACACGGTTCACCATGACCGTGTTCATGCCCTCGCCCACCCCCTGAATCGTCCCGGCGAACCCATACATATCGTCTTCAGTATCGACCCCGACACCCGCGCTGGCGCCCGGATGCGCAAAAGCTTCTTCGATGCAGTCCGTGCCCGTGAGGGCAAGCCTCACCAAACAAAAATTGTTATCGACATGCGAGGCCACTTCACCGATCTGGGCGTCTACAAATATGAGATACCGCCAGCCATGCCACCGAAGATGCCGTAGCAGGTCGGCTCAAGCGTAGCGGAACCGGCAGTTTCCTCAGGCATCACTCTGCCACAAACAGTTTGATATCGATACGTTGGTTCTGGCTGGCAACCTGGTTCCAGACACCGACTTCCTGCACTGCATAGGGCTCAGGGTAGGGCGCCTTCGTCGCGTCAAAACCCGACGCCTCCAACTCGATGAATATATCTCCATTGATCAATGAAGGGGCATTATTCAGATAGTTGGAAAAACCGATCGTTGGAACCGCCTGCTTTTTTCCCTCGGTTTCTGCCAGATCACGGGCGAACACACAGTCTGCAAATGCCGTCTCTACGGAAGCAGGCACAAAGCGACTCTGATCGTTTCTGCTCAGACAATAATTACCATAGTTGGCCGTCAACCTAACGGTCCCGGTAAAACCTGCTGCAGCCAGATGGTCGATGATCTGGGACAGCCAGATGACCCGCTTATCACTAAACGGCCCTTCGCCATAGGGGAAACGCGAATCACGGTTAACCGCCCACTCAAGCAACGGTACCGCTTCTGTTCCAACCTGTTTACCTAAATCCTCCAAGCTGCTTTTCAGCGTCTCAATCGCTGTTTGCTGCTGCTGTATCAGCACATCCACTTGGGTGACTTTCTCTGTCAGCCTGTCACGCCCTGACTCCAGCAGCAGCAAATTTTCCGCCACATCCCTCTGTGTCCTATCGATGCTGTTATTCCAGAACCATACCGTTGCCGAGATCGCCATACAGGCGACGAACACCACCAGCAACCCCTTTGGGATACCCCGCTTTTTGGGAAGGCTCGCATCAATCGATCGCTGGGCATCATTCAGACGTTCATTCACCTCGGAAAATTGCTGCTCGATGGAACGCAAGGACCTTGACGCACTTTCATCCATGCTCTTTGAAAGCAGCTTATGCTGTTGCGCCAGCAGCAACGCCATCTGTTTGCGGCTACTCCCCTGTTTCAGCGATTGCTCCGCCTGTTCAACCAGGTCCTGAAATCGATCGATATATTCTGCGTCAGCACTGACTTCATCACTGCCATTCCCTGCCCCCACGACTGCGTGTGTATATCGCGCGACCAGTGAATCCTGACCAGGATTGAGATGAAGCACACGAATGACTTCGTCGAGGTCCTGCGTCTCCAACTCCTTCGGCAGGACCCCCAGCGCACCTAGTGCCCGCGCCTGGCCAATCGCCAACCCTCCTGCTCTGGAGGTATACATCATCACTGGGATCGCTGCCGTATTGGGATTCGACTTGATCGCTTTCAAGGCCTGAAAGCCATCCATACCAGGCATCTCATAATCCAGGAAAACTGCGTCCGGGATATGCTCGCTGAGATAGTCTATGGCGTCACCGGCTGATTCTACGGTATCGACCTCGATATCGTAGCCAGACAGGCGTTTCGCAAGCACCTCTCTGGCCGTTTGGGAGTCATCAACAATGAGCGCATGTTTGCGTGCCATATCGATTACCATCTGAATTCGACTATTCCATAAACAATAACAGTATTTATCTTCCAAGAACTATCGAATAATTCGCATCCTGAGAAGTCTCAAGATTAGAGGATCGATAAAAAATGTCCACGAATGAACTGACAAGCGTCCACTGCGAAGCCTGCAGGGCAGATGCACCCAGGGTTTCAGATGATGAACTCGCCAGTTTGATTAAAAAGATTCCGGATTGGAATATAGAGGTCAGAGACGGCATCATGCAGCTGGAAAAATCTTTTTCCTTCAATAACTTTGTTGATGCAGTCGCCTTCACGAACCGGGTCGGTGAACTGGCGGAGTCCGAAGGGCATCACCCTGCACTGCTGACAGAGTGGGGCAAAGTGACCGTGACCTGGTGGTCGCACAAAATCAAAGGGCTGCACCGCAACGATTTCATCATGTCTGCAAGGACAGACCAGATCGCAGCTTCCTAGAAACAAAAAAGCCGCACATCAGTGCGGCTTTTTTGGATTCATGGATTAATCAGGAGATCGCGTCTTTCATCTTCTCTGCTTCCCTCTGGCGATGAATCTCCGCCTCGGCCTCCTGGCGCATCTTCAGGATCTCCTCCCGCTCTTCCATGCGCTTCTCATATGCACCGTCTTTCTCCGGGATGGTTTTGTCGCCAAACAGTACCTGTTTGAGCAGACGTGCACCAAACAGCATTAAGGCAACGTCCTCTTTCTCGACAGTCTCGTAGAAAGTATCCTCAAGGTCGTAGGTAGCCCGGAAAGAGTCATTCAGTACATAGCGGCGCAGCCGATCGACATCGTAGGAACACATGAAGAAAAACTGCAGACTGGTGTCCGAAGGGCGACCGATACTGGGACCCGCCGAACGCTTTTTCAGCATCAACTGCAACCACTCACGGTTGATCTGGTCGTATTGTTCCACACCCTGCTCACGCCGGTAGGCATCGATAGAGATCTTTCGATCCTCGTTATGCCCCATACAGTGATCTTCTTTGATCATGAAGTACCGGGTTTCATCCTCAGTCGCTCCCGCCTCATGCATTGCCATATGGCCAAGCGGATAGTAACGGCAGGCGGTGGGGCGGTCAGCATAGACACTGCACCCCTCATCGGTGACAAAAAGGCAGGCACCCTCATCATCGGTGCGCAGCTTAACACCGGGTATGCCATCTTTATCCATCTCGAACGGCACCGTGTGTTTCTTCAATAACTCGGTTCCACTGATCCCCAGATTATCCTTCAGACGAAGGATGTCGTAGGGCGTCAACTGAATATCAGCACGACGGCAGCACTCGTTGAAACAGGATATGCCCTTGGAGCACTGAAACTGGATCTCAGTATCCGGATCCAGAATATTTGGCACCAGGTCACTTTTGAAAGGGATATCAAATTTTTCGCTCATTTTTCTCTCCGCTGGATCTATTCGGCAAAGGCGCCTGCCGAACACTAATCAGCCAGACTATATTGATTGACTATCGGATTATTTTAATCCGCAAATGAATAGCGATTACCCTACAATTCCAGGGCTAAAAAGCATCTTGGCAGGATTACCACCTTTCATTTGCAGACTAGCTTAAGACAAAAAAGTCCGGATGCCTTGCGACACCCGGACTTTTCACGCCATCAGGCTATCAAGTAAGACTTACTTGAACAGCTTGGACTTGTCGACCAGATCAACGTGGGCGCGCTTGAAGCAGGTCCACTCTTTGGTTTCTTTGTTGTAGACGGAGTTCACGAAGCAGTGCCAGTTCTCCTCGTCAACAAAGTTCTTGTCGGCGCGGTAGTAGAAGCCCGGGTAACGGGACTCCTGGCGGAACTGAATGTGCTTCATGTGAGCTTCAGCAGTCAGGATGCGGTGATAGTTCTCCCAAGCACGAAGCAGCTCGTGGAGATCTTTGGCGCGCATTCTCAGAGCGTCCTCTTTGAGGTCGTTCAGCTTGCCTTCGGCAACTTCCAGCATGTTGGCGTTGGTGGTGTAGTAGGTAGCAACACCGGCAACATACTCATCCATTAGCTTCTGCAGACGGAACTGCAGCATCTTGGGAGTGATGTAGTTGGGGTTAACATCGATCGCGGTGCTGTAATCCTTGAACTCAAGGAAGTTACGAACCGGACGGTAGATATCCTCAACCAGCTGTTCAACCGAAGTATCCAGCTCAGGCGTCCAATCCTTGTTGTCCATGACGAACTTGACCATGGACTTGGCGCACATGCGACCTTCAGCGTGAGAGCCGGAGGAGAACTTGTGACCAGAAGCGCCAACACCGTCAGCCGCTGTAAACAGACCGGTTACGGTGGTCATACCACGGTAGCCCCAGTTCCAGCCGGAAGGCAGATGCTCGGGAATACCTTCGCCCAGACCTTCTTCAGTCGGCGCGCCAACATCATCAGGACCAGAAACCCAGATACCGCAGCAACCGGAGTGAGAACCCAGCAGGTAGGGTTCGGTGGGCATCAGCTCAGAGTTCTTCTTCTCTGGCTCGATGTTCTCACCAGCCCAGATACCGCACTGGCCGATACACATGTCGAGGAAGTCTTCCCATGCCTCGGCTTCCAGATGCTTAACCTCACGAGGAGACAGAGTCTCACGCAGGTTGGCAAGGGCGGTAACGGTGTCCATCCAGATGGGACCGCGACCTTCCTTCATCTCTTTGAGCATCAGGTGGTTACGCAGGCAGGAAGCAGGAACTGCGGCCTGACCATAAGGAGGATAGTCGTTCAACATCTCCTTGTTGCGGGTCATGTAGGTCTCACCAAAGGCGTTGGTAGCCTGTGATTTGAACAGCAGGAACCATGCGCCAACAGGACCGTAACCGTCTTTGAAGCGGGTAGGTACGAAGCGATTTTCCATCAGGGTCAGCTCGGCACCAGCCTCAGCAGCCATGGTGTAGGTGGAACCAGCGTTCCATACGGGGTACCAGGCACGGCCCTGACCCTCACCCACAGAACGGGGACGGAAGATGTTCACACAACCACCGGCAACCAGCAGGCAGGCCTTGAACTTGTAGACTACAACCTTGTCTTCACGAACAGAGAAACCAACAGCACCGGCAACGCGGTTCTTGTCGTTCTTGTCGTTAACCAGCTTGACAACGAAGATACGCTCTTCAATGTTGTCCATGCCCAGTGCTTTCTTGGCAGCCTCAGCAACGATCCACTTGTAGGATTCGCCGTTGATCATGATCTGCCACTTACCGGAACGTACAGGCTTGCCACCGTCTTTCAGGGGGGTCATGCCTTTGGAGCCGTCGAAACGCTCGCCGTTCTCATCAGTTTTCCAAATGGGCAGGCCCCACTCTTCGAACAGATGTACGGATTCATCAACGTGACGACCCAGGTCATACGCCAGATCGTCGCGGGTGATGCCCATCAGGTCGTTGGAGACCATACGGGCGTAGTCTGCAGGATCCTGCTCAGCACCGATGTAGGTGTTGATAGCAGAGAGACCCTGCGCAACAGCACCGGAGCGATCCATAGCAGCCTTGTCGACCAACTTGATCTTGATGTCTGCACCAGCAGCCTCGACCCAGGGACCAAGCTCATAAGCGGCGCCACATGCACCCATGCCACCGCCGATGATGAGGATGTCTACCTCTTCTTCGACGACATCAGGATTACCGAATTCAGCCATTTCTAAATACCTCAGTTAATTCAAGTTCCGTAGATTCTGTCTGAATCCGACTTATTTACAGATCAGCTCGCTGGGATCGCCAGCGCGGTAGCCATTCTGCTCATTATGGTTGAAGAAGCCTACGTCGCCGATCTTCGCATAGTCAGCAGCAGGCTTATCACCATAGGGATCGATCGAACCTTCAGGCGTGGTACGGATCGGGAACTTGAAACGCTTCATGGTGCCGTTGCGGAACTTGATGGTCCACATGATGGAATCGGTACCGCGCAGAGGCTGTACAGAGCCACCCATGGGTACGATGTCGGCGTAGGGACGCGCTTCGATTGCCTGCTGAGGGCAGATCTTGATGCAGGAGTAGCACTCCCAGCACTGCTCAGGTTCCTGGTTGAAGGACTTCATGGCATGGCCGGTCTCAGAACCGTCCATATCCAGCTTCATCAGGTCATGTGGGCAGATGTACATGCAAGCGGTCTTGTCCTGGCCTTTGCAGCCATCGCACTTCTCAGTACGCACAAATGTTGGCATGGTTTTATTTCTCCTAGGTTTCACTGCAGTGATTTCTGCCGCCGCAAAATGCCACGGCTTAGAAGCACTTTTTAAGTCCAGTCTCCATCCTTATGCGGTCGAGACCTGCAATGCAGACTGGACTACTGAAGATGGTTTGATCCCCCACGTGGCCAGCCTTTTCGGGCAAAAATCACGCACACGCGGTCATCAGGGCGGTAAACAATACGGTTTTCCTCCCCGATACGCCAAACAATTTTCAATCTGGCATCATAAAATCCGCTTATTGAGCTAGCTTATTGAAATACCAACCAAAACAGTAGGATTAGTAAATGCTTATTTTCTCTGGAAAAACAGGCCGGTAAGCTGCACCAGCACAAACAACAATCCCGCAGCCACCACCATCGAAGGACCGGTCGGCGTATCCCATTGCAACGACCCCCAGAGTCCTGCAGCAACAGAAACAGCCCCGATAGCCGCCGCCAGCAGCGCCATCTGCTCTGGTCCCACAGCAAATCGCCGGGCCGCAGCAGGCGGTATGATCATCATGGAAGTAATCAGCAAAATACCCACAATCTTCATGGACACTGCAATCACCAGGGCGATCAATATCATAAACAGCAAGCGCACCTGGGTAACCGGCACACCCTCGACCCGAGCCAGCTCTTCATGCACGGTCAAAGCCAATAGTGGGCGCCAGATCAGCGACAGCACGATCAGCACCAGCAAACCGCCGCCATAGATCCAGTAGAGATCGAAAGTGGAAACCGCGAGGATATCCCCGAACAAGTAACCCATGAGATCGACACGCACCGTTTCCATAAAGGCCAGCAGCACCAGACCCAGGGAGAGTGCAGTATGCGCAAAGATACCCAGCAGGGTGTCGCTAGCCAGCTGCCGCTGCTGCTGCATCGCCACCAGCAATACCGCCAGCGTCACCGACACCAGCATTACCGACAGCTGGGTGCTGACGCCCAACAACAGCCCAAGCCCAACCCCCAACAGGGCCGTATGGGACATCGCCTCGCCGAAGTAGGCCATGCGCCGCCAGACCACAAAAGCCCCCAGTGGCCCAGCCAGACAGGCGACACCCAGCCCGGCCAGCAACGCACGCAGCAGGAATTCATCCATCGGTGTCACCTGTTTCGCAACGTGCTTCGTCCCCCGGGATCACATTGCCATGCAGATCATGTGCATGATCGTGATGGTGAGAATAGACAGCGAAGGCTGCGCCGCCGAAGAGATCCAAATAGGCAGGGTGACGCGTCACCACCTCGGGGGTACCCGAACAACAGACATGATGGTTGAGACAGAGCACACGATCCGTGGCAGCCATCACCAGATGGAGATCATGGGAGACCATCAGTATTCCACAGCCACGCTGGTCACGAATGCGGCCGATCAAGTTGTAGAGCGCGACCTGACCATTGACATCGACACCCTGCACCGGCTCATCCAGCACCAGCAGGTCCGGTTCCCGCAGCAAAGCCCGAGCCAGCAGGACACGCTGCAGCTCTCCTCCTGACACACTCTGCAGGGAATGGTCAGACACGTGATCGGCACCCACCTCTCGCAGAACCGCTGCCACCTTCCCCCTCGCATAGCGACCGGTGAGGGTCAGAAAACGGGCTACGGTGAGAGGCAGAACCTCATCAACCTGCAGCTTCTGCGGCATATAACCAATACGGAGTCCATCCGAACGACGCAGAGCACCCGCGGTTGGCGTGAGCAGACCCAGCAGCAGGCGCACCAAGGTACTCTTGCCGGAGCCATTAGGGCCGATCAGGGTAAGAATCTCACCCCGATGCAGAACCAGGCTCACATGACGCAGCACCTCACGGCTGCCAAAGGCCATGCAGACACTATCGGCCTCCAGTAACAGATCGCCCTCAGCCATCCATCATCTCCTGTGCCACTCCCGCTCCCAACTTTGGCATCAACTCAATCACTGTCCAAATTCCGCACTCTCCATAAACGAGGAGTGATAATATAGCGCCCCAGCCGGTCAATTACCTCCCTCCGCCAAACCGCAAACGATAATGACTCACGCCAGACTTTCCCTGCACTTCCTCCTTTTGCTGCTATTTTGCTGCTCTTCCTGGACCCAGGCTGCCGTGCTGGTGAGCATCAAACCGATCCATTCGCTGGTAGCGGGCATCATGCAGGGGGTAGAGGATCCACAACTGCTGCTATCCGGCGGCCAGTCACCACACCGCTACACACTTAAACCTTCTGATGCGCGAAACATCCAGCAAGCGGATCTGATCATCTGGATAGGGCCGGAAATGGAATCTTTTCTGCCAAGAATTCTGACCGCTTCAGAACGGCCCAATATCGTGCTGCTGGATCTGCTCAAGATTGAAAACAAAACAAGCCACAATCACGACCATGAAGATCATGCCGGGCGCGACCCCCATCTCTGGCTCGATCCTCTGCTGGCAAAACGGGTCGTACAGCTGATTGCGGATCGTCTCAGCCTGCTGGACCCAAAACACCACGGGTCATATGAAGAGAATGCACGGACACTACAACAGCGTCTGGACCGGCTACATCACGAGCTGGAGTCCCGCCTGGCGCCTGTGCGTCCTACCCCCTACATCGCTTTTCACGACGCCTACGGGTATCTGGAAGCGCGTTACCGGCTCAATTCAGTCGGCACGGTAATCCTCGACCCTGAACGCCTGAGTGGCGCCCGGCATATTCGCGATCTCCAGCAGAAGATCCGCCACACCGGGGTGGGCTGCATCTTCACCGAACCCCAATTTGAACCCCGGCTGGTGGAATCACTCATTGAGGACACGGCTACACGCCATGCGGAACTCGATCCATTGGGGAGTGATCTGCCAGCCGGCCCGGATGCCTATTTCCAACTGATGAGAAGGGTTGCGAACCAGTTGGTGCAGTGCCTGGCAAATAAGTAACTCAAGCAATCATGGTGCGTGCGGCACACCCTACGCTTGATCAGGCCTATGGCTCACCCAGGGTCACTCACCAAAATAGAGATTGGGTTTGATCTCCGGCGGCATCTGCAGATGAAATCCCAACTCGGAGAGGTTTGCCATTACCTTTGACACATCCTCCCGAGCCAGGACTCGGCCAGCATGCAACTCCAGCTCCATCACCAGTGCTGGCGTGCCGAAACGCTCCAGCAGTGGCGCAGGAACCAGCTCGAAGCACTCTTCCTCCCTTAGATAGAGGTACATCTGCTCGTTACGAGGGCTGCGATAGACCCAACAATTCAGCTTGCCTTCGGCCACGGTTAAGCCGGGGCAACCGGCGGCGCCGTCACGGGCTCCAGCCGCCAGATATCCCGGTTGTACTCTTCCATGGTCCTGTCGGTGGAGAAGTGACCGCTTTTCGCGGTATTCATGATGCTCATGCGCACCCACTCATCCTGATCGTGGTAGGCCAGGGCCGCCTGCTCCTGAGCATCGATATAACCACGAAAATCCGCAGCCGTCATCCAGGGATCATAGGGGCTGCGAATCGACTCGATGATAGTGTCGAAGAGTCCCAGTTCGAACTGATTGAAATAGCTGCTCTCCAACAGCTTCATCACCTCCAGAAATGCTGGATCCCTGTCGATGATGGCATTGGGGTCGTAGTGGCGCCGCTTCGCCTCCACATCGACGGTGGTAAGACCGAAGAGGAAGAAATTATCGATACCCACCTCTTCGAGGATCTCGATATTGGCGCCATCCAGGGTGCCGATGGTCACGGCGCCGTTCATCATAAATTTCATGTTGCCGGTGCCCGAGGCCTCCTTACCTGCAGTCGAAATCTGCTCCGACAGATCGGCAGCTGGCGCTATAACCTCCATCGCCGAGACCCGGTAGTTGGGCAGAAACGCAAGTTTCAGCCGATCACCCACATCCGGGTCATTGTTGACCACCCGAGCGACACTGCTGGCCAGTTTGATGATCAATTTTGCCATTTGGTAACCGGGCGCGGCTTTGCCACCGATCAACACACAGCGATTGGTCCAGTTCTCCGTATCGCCAGCCTTGATGCGATTGTAGAGGTGGATGACATGTAGAATATTGAGCAACTGACGCTTGTATTCGTGGATACGCTTGACCTGCACGTCGAACATGGCTTCGGTATTGAACTCCACATCGCAATCGGCCTTAACCATCTTGGCCAGCCGCGCCTTGTTCTCCTGCTTGATGTTGCGCCAGAGACGCCGAAAGGTGCGACTCTCGGCCTTTTCCGCCAACTGCTCCAGGTTTGGCAGGTGAGCGATCCAGCCATTACCGATGGTTTCATCGATCAGATCGCGCAGACCTGGATTACAGGCCGCCAGCCAGCGGCGGGGGGTCACACCGTTGGTCTTGTTATTGAAACGCTCAGGCCACATTTCATAGAAATCAAGAAACAGCCCCTCTTTCAACAATTGCGTATGGAGTGCGGCCACGCCATTCACCGAAAAACTTCCAACCAGCGCCAGATAGGCCATGCGCACCATCGGCTCATGACCCTCCTCGATGATCGACATACGGCGCAGACGGTCGGTATCCCCGGGCCAGTGCTGGGCCACCTGGGTAAGAAAACGGGCGTTGATCTCGTAGATGATCTCCAGAAGCCGGGGCAAAAGCTGTTCGAAGAGCCGCACCGGCCACCGCTCAAGAGCCTCCGGCAACAAAGTGTGGTTGGTATAGGCCATGGTGGACGAGACAATCGTCCAGGCCTCATCCCACAGCATCCCGTGTTCGTCCATCAACTGACGCATCAATTCGGCAACCGAGACACTGGGATGGGTGTCGTTGAGCTGGAAACAGTTCTTCTCGGCAAAGCTGGAGAGATCCTCATGGCTCTCACGCCACTCCCGCATCACGTCCTTGATGCTCGCCGAGGCGAGGAAATACTGCTGTCGCAGACGCAACTCCTTGCCATTTTCGCTCGCATCGTTGGGATAGAGCACCATGGTGATGTTTTCGGCAGAGTTCTTAGCCGCCACGGCTTCCGTGTAACCTCCGGCATTAAACTCCTCCAGGTCGAACTCATCGGTGGCCGCCGACTTCCAGAGGCGCAGGGTATTGACCGTACCATTGCGAAAACCGGGTATCGGGATGTCGTAGGGCACCGCCAGCACATCATGGGTATCGACCCAGCTGACCCGTACGTGGCCATTCGCATCCGTATGATGCTCCGTACGCCCACCGAACTGGACCCGTTGAAAATACTCGGGACGTTCCAGCTCCCAGGGGTTGCCGTCCCGCAGCCAGTGGTCCGGGTCCTCAACCTGCTGCCCGTTGGAGATATGCTGACGAAACATGCCGTATTCATAACGGAGGCCATAACCTCGCACCGGCAGCTGCAGGGTGGCACAGCTGTCGAGGAAACAGGCCGCCAAACGACCCAAACCACCGTTGCCGAGACCGGCATCCGGCTCACTCTCCCGAATATCCTCGAGTGTCAGGCCCAGGTCGTAGATTGCTGCACTGACTTCATCTGCGATCCCCAGATTGAGCATGGTATTGCTCAGAGCCCGTCCCATAAGAAACTCCAGGGAGAGATAGAAAGTACGCCTGCAGTCGGTATCCTCATAGACACGACGCGTGTTTTTCCAGCGCTCGATGAGGCGGTCGCGCATGGCAAAGGCCAGCGCCTTGTAGGGATAGTGGCTTGATGTGCAGTGATCGTCGCGCCCCAGAGTATGGGCGAAATAGCGCCTGAAATCGTCGGAGATCGATGCTTGATCCATTCCCAACGGAGGCAATTCAACCAGTTTTCTATTTTCTGGATCGCATTTATTCTTAGTAGCTTGCTGCTCGCTTCTCTTGGCAGTCATGGATCTGGCTCACCCGATTCTAATAGGGAAAAACCCCCATTATGCCGTTGTAGGGCTGTTCAATGCTAGTTAGTGTCCCCGGAAACCCACATCCAACCACAAATAGCATGAATCGCACGAAGACAAGAGATTGATTAACCGCAAGTTTTATTCATGCACTTCGTACGCTTCGTAGTGAAAACAGTGCCCCGTTATTATTGTTACCCATCAGAAAACATCATCACTCATCCCCATCGCCCCCGGCACATCGACATGACCGGTATCCGCCAAACGGATCTTCAACGAGAGATTATTTCGGGAATCGGCGTGGCTCAACGCCTCTTCCAGGGTGATATTGCCTTCCTGGTAGAGTTTGTAGAGTGACTGATCGAAGGTCTGCATGCCACGCTCATTACCCTGCTCCATCACCTCCTTGATGGCATGGATATCCCCTTTCTGGATCAATTCAGAGATATAGGTGGTCAACAGCAGAATCTCCACTGCAGGCAGCCGTTGACCATTTTTCCCTTTCACCAAGCGCTGTGAAATAACCGCCCTGAGATTGAGGGAGAGATCCATATAGAGCTGTCGCTGCGCAGTATCGGGGAAGAAATTGATAATGCGGTCCAGTGCCTGGTTGGCATTGTTGGCATGCAGCGTGGAAAGACACAGATGCCCGGTTTCAGCATAGGCAACGGCATGCTGCATGGTGTACATATCCCGAATCTCGCCAATGAGGATGACATCCGGCGCCTCACGCATGGCATTCTTCAGGGCATTTTCGTAGGAGAGGGTATCGATCCCCACCTCCCGCTGATCCACCACCGACTTTTTATGGGTGTAGAGATACTCTATGGGATCTTCGATGGTGAGTATATGACCGGTCCTGGTCTGATTTCGATGCTCTATCATCGATGCCAGCGTGGTGGACTTGCCCGATCCTGTGGAGCCCACCACCAGGATCAAACCACGGGGCTCCATGATCAGATCCTTCAAAATAGGCGGTAAATTAAGTTTTTCCACCGGCGGGATCACACCCTTGATGTAGCGAATCACCATCGCCGCATCGCCTCGCTGCTTGAAAACGTTGACGCGAAATCTCCCCAGCTTGCTGATGGAGATTGCCAGGTTACATTCGTAGGTTGCTTCAAACTCCTTGATCTGATCGTCACTCATGATTGCGTAGGCCAGCTTGCGCACCTGCCCCGGTTGAAGCGCCGACGAGCCAACCGGGCGGGTTTCACCCTCGGCCTTGAGATTGGGTGGTGCACCAGTACTGAAAAAGAGATCGGATGCATTTTTCTGCACCATCAATTTTAGATAGGGCACGATATCCATGGAGTTTTCCTCATTGCAGCGGACCATTTGGCAATTTGCCGGTGCGCCTTGATATAGTTGATCTAACCGGTTAGCGGCAGCTGCCGCCGGTAATTAAGGGCGGTAATGTTAAAAACAGAGGAATTTTGTTCTTTGTGATAAAAACTGTGAACGAAACAATCCTTTCAGGATTGATGATCTATCCGGTCAAATCACTGGCAGGTATCGAATTGAACCAGAGCGAAGTCGACCATTTTGGACTCCGGCACGACAGGCGCTGGATGGTGGTAAACGCTGCCGGAAAATTCCTGAGCCAGCGGGAACTACCGCAAATGGCCTTGATCCGGCAAACCCTAACTGCTGATGGATTGACGCTCTCCACCGACGGAAAACCCGACCTGCACCTGCCACTCACTCCCCTGGAGACAAATCGGATAGAGGTGGAGGTCTGGCACGACCACTGCCAGGCCATCCCCTGCGGCTCAAAGGCCGACACCTGGCTCAGTGATGCGCTGGGACAGCCCTGTCGACTGGTCTTTTTCCCGGACGGGGAGGAGCGCCCGGTCGATCTGGAATATGCTGAACCCCAGGACCGCACCGCCTTCTCCGATGGCTTTCCTCTGCTGTTGATATCTGAGGCATCTCTGGAAGACCTCAATGCACGCCTCGAACAGAAACTGCCGATGTCCCGCTTTCGGCCCAATCTAATCGTCCGCGGCTGCAACGCCTATGCCGAGGACAACTGGCACCGGATCCGCATCGGCGAACTCGATTGCCGGGTGGTCAAACCCTGCTCCCGCTGCACCATCACCACGGTGGATACGGAGACGGGACAACGGGGGCCGGAACCCCTAAAAACACTGGCAGGTTACCGCTGGCAGGGAAACAAGGTCTTCTTTGGCCAGAACCTGCTGCACAATGGGCCAGGATTTCTGGAAGCAGGCATGCCCGTCGAGATTCTGGATAAAACAGATGGATAGCACAGCGGTCATTCGCATCACGGAAAACTGGGTTCGTGACGTAGTGGTGGGACTCAACCTCTGCCCCTTTGCATCTGCGCCGTTACAGGCGGGGCTCATCCGCTTCAGCGTCTGCGCTGGGCAAACCCCCGAGGAGATCTACCGCGCCCTGCTGTCAGAGATGGATACGCTGGTAAACCTGCCCGAGACAGAAGTCGAGACCGGACTCTTCATCGCGCCGGAGGGGCTGGACGCCTTCGACGACTACCTGGAGCTGCTCTATTCGGCCGATGAAGCCATAGCGGAAGCAGGTCTTGGCGGTGTCCTGCAACTGGCCAGCTTCCATCCAGACTACCGCTTCGAGGAAGCAGAGGCAGACGATCCGGCCAACTATACCAATCGTTCACCCTTCCCCATGTTCCACCTGATCCGTGAAGAGCCCATGGCCCGTGCGCTAAAGCACTACCCCAGTCCTGAGCAGATCCCAAAGCGTAACGTAGAGAAGATGCGTGAACTGGGGCTGGATAAGGTGCGGGATCAGTTGCAGCACTGCCGGAAAGAATAGTCAGTCTCCGCTCATTGGAGCGTCTATTTAATTGTGGGAGCGGCGCCCCGCCGCGATTACTCCGTAGATGGATAAATCGCGGCGAGGGCACCGCTCCTACAAATACATCGCAGCTAGTTATAGATCGCCGTTACCCGCCAGCTCCAATTCTCCAGAGTGAGACGTGCGTGCACAGGATCGTCGCCCAAATCGCCAATGCGAAGCAACAGGCTGTCCGGGCCATCGAAGAAAGCGTAATCGAGCTGCTTCAGAAAACCACCTCTACGCTTGTCCGGATTGTGGGCGCGTAATTGCAATACCGCCCAGTCAAGATCGACCAGATGTTCCACCGCATTGCTGCCAAGCGTCTGGATACCGTTTTGCAGCCAGTCGACAAATTCATTGGAGACGTCCCCAACGCCACTCTCCAGGTCTTTATTCATCTTGCGCTTAATCTGCTCGCGGATGGAGCGGATATCCACCAGGCCGGCAAAGGCCTCACGATCGCTCTCCTGCATCGTCCGATCCAACTGATAGACCGTCGTATAAGGCCAGACGACGTAAGCGACAAGCAGCAGAAACAGGGAAAACAGCAGACTTTTCATATCGAGGATACCAGAAAAAAATAGTTATCAAGTGTGTCGCGACGCTCAGGATGCGAAACGGGACATCCCAGTCCCCCTTTCGCCCTCGCTTGTCACGACAGCCTATTGTGCCCCGGCCGCCCTGCGTCCGTGCCGCTTCGCCACACCATTGCTTCGCTCGGCGCTGGCTACGCAGCACTACCTCAAATGGCTAGACGGCGTGTCGGATGCGCTTGCATATGGCCTCCGCTGGCTGCAGAACTTCGTTCTTCCGCCACTCCGGCCATACGCCCGCGCCTACGCCTTCCGGGGACTACGCGCCCTCGCTTCGCTCTCCATGGCGCGCAGCGTTAGCAATCTATGGTGCGCACGGCGCACCCTACGCTCGGCAGATTCAGCCGATTTCAGACTGCGCAGTTTCGAGCGCCTCTCCTGCCTCCAGCCATGCCTCTTCGGTGTCTGATAACAACGCATCAATCGCCGCCTTCTCAGCCAGCCGTCTGCGCATCTCCTCTTTACGATCATCCTGATAGAGTCCCGTATCGGCCAGAATCTCTTCCAAATCCTGTTGTTGTTGCTGACAACGTTCCATCTCCGTTTCGAGTTTTTTCAGCCTGTTGCGCAAGGGCTTTAGCTGCCTGCGTAACTCCGCCTCCTGTCGCTTGCGGTCCCGGCGTGTTTTGGCGGTATGCTCGCCATCCGCCAACTGATTTTCACCGCCATTGGTCTGGCGTCGCTGTTCCACCAGCCAGGCCGGGTAGTCATCCAGATCACCGGCAAACTCCTCTACCCGTCCAGCATGCACCAGCCAAAGCTGATCGGTGGTGATGCGCAGCAGGTGGCGGTCATGGGAGACGATCACCATCGCCCCGGCAAATTCCTGCAGCGCCGAACCCAGGGCATGACGCATCTCCAGATCGAGATGGTTGGTCGGCTCATCGAGCAGCAGCAGATTGGGGCGCTGATAGACCAGCAATGCCAGTACCAGGCGCGCCTTCTCGCCGCCGGAAAAGGGCGCCACCTTCTCCTTGGCGCGATCTCCGCGAAAACCGAAACCGCCAACAAAATCCCGCAGACGCTGCTCAGATGCCAGGGGGTCGAGCCGTTCCAGGTGCAACAGTGGACTCGCCTCAGGATCTAGCTGTTCAATCTGGTGCTGGGCAAAATAGCCGATGCGCAAATCCTGGGCCGGATGCCTGAGCCCGGCCAGCGGCTCGAGTGATCCGGCTAGCAGTTTGATCAAGGTGGATTTACCTGCCCCATTGGGGCCCAGCAGGCCTACGCGGTCGCCCGGCTCGATCAACACGGTGGCCTTTCTGAATACCGGCGACTCATCATAACCCCCATCCACCTGCTCCAGCTGCAGCAGCGGATGCGGGTTCTTCTCCGGCTCAAGAAAGCTGAAATGGAACTGTGAATCCACATGGGCCGGCGCGATCAGTTCCATCCGCTCCAGTGCCTTCAGCCGACTCTGGGCCTGGCGGGCCTTGGTCGCTTTTGCCCGAAACCGGTCCACATAACTGCGGATATGCGCCACCTCCCGCTGCTGCTTTTCGTACTCCACCTGCTGGTTTGCCAGCCGGGCGGCCCGGGTCTGCTCAAAGGTGGCGTAGTTGCCTGTATAGAGTTCTGCCCGTTGCTGTTCAATGTGGGCGATGTGATCCGCCACCCGGTCGAGAAAATCCCGGTCATGGGAGATCAGCAGCAGGGTGCCGGGATAGCTGCGCAGCCACTCCTCCAACCAGATCACTGCATCCAGATCCAGGTGGTTGGTCGGCTCGTCCAGCAGCAGCAGATCCGAGCGGCACATCAACGCCTGCGCCAGATTGAGACGCATCCGCCATCCACCGGAGAAGCTGTTGACCGGCCGCTCCTCCTCGACAGCGGTGAAACCGAGTCCGTGCATCAACTGACCGGCGCGGCTGCGGGCGGTATATCCGCCTATCGTATGCAGCAGTTCATGCAGCCGGGCCTGGGCGCCACCATCGCCTGCTGATTCGGCCTCTGCCAATGCCTGCTCGCATTTGCGCAGCTCACTGTCTCCGTCGATGACATATTCGATGGCAGGCCGTGCCAAAGAGGGTGTCTCCTGGGCAACGTGCGCGATCTCAAGCTTGGGCGGCAGATGCAATTCACCCTCATCCGCCTGCAGTTGACCCAGGATCAGGCTGAACAGGCTCGATTTACCCGTGCCGTTACCACCCGTGATGCCGGTTTTCCATCCAGTGTGTAGCGTAAACGAAGCATTCTCAAACAACAGTTTGATACCGCGACGCAGACTCAGTTTTTCAAAGCGCAACATGGCTGCGGAGTTTACCAGTGCAGAGGAAAGCGCGCCTGGTTTTGTTGGGTTACGCTATCGCTAACCCATCCTACATTTTGCCCTCTTGCCATAAGGCTAGATCGGCGTAGTGCCAGGCAGGGTCCGGTCAAAACGCCGTAGTCCAATCGCTTCGCTCAGGTGAACCGACTGGATCTGCGCCTCACCCTCCAGATCTGCGATGGTGCGGGCCACTTTCAAAATCCTGTGGTAGGCCCGCATGGAGAGCCCCAATCGCTCCATTGCGCGCTGCAACAACTGCCGCCCCGCCTCGTCCGGCGGTGCAAAGCGATCCACATCCACTCCCTCCAGCGCCCGATTGGGTTTGCCTTGGCGCGCCTGTTGCAGCAACCGCGCCGCCGCCACTCTGCACCGCACTTGGGCACTCGATTCCGCCACAGACGACTGCGGTCGGGAGATCAGTTGAATATCCTGCCGGGGAACCTCCACATGCATATCGATGCGGTCGAGCAGA